>NZ_JBYISM010000038.1:0-85825 GCF_057708605.1 Nocardia sp. bgisy118
GGATCCCCCAATTTCTGCTCTCGGGTGGGTATCGAGATGCGGGCGGGGATTGAGCCACGGGGCCAGAGCTTCCAAGTCTTCGGAATTCAGCTTGGCATTCTCGCACTCGCGATGACGGCCATTTCTGTAGTCGGACTCCGTACGCATGCGGGTGTTACACACTGGGCAACGCCACGTAGTCATCGCCGTGTCCGTCCTTCTTGCTCTCCAGCCTCATGAAGTAAGACAGCTTCACGAGCTTCGCCCGGCCGTGGAAGCTCCTGGTGGAGCGTGGAATCAAGATTCTGAGTAAGATAGGTCCGCTTTGCCCATTCATACGCGTAGAGCGCTCTTCGCAGCCATCGTGAGGGGCAATCCCGAAAGTAATCACTGGGGTCTTCGAAGTAATCACTGGGATGGGGATCGTCCATCATCAGGGCTTCCATAGCGGCATGAAACCCGGCTCTGTTGACAGCTATTTCGTGAGAATTCATGATCAATCCTTGGTTCAAGTTTAGTGTGAGACACCTCCGGCGATGGCAGTAATAGCAAGAGGCAGCAACATATGGATCGCTTTTACCTGTCTGCTGGGAACGACGACGGCAACCCGCGGCCCGCCGCAAGTCAGAGGACTGGATCGACGTGTTCGCCGTTCTGAAGCCGGTGGTGCGCGAACCGGCGAATGATAGCGAAGGTCTCGTCGCGACAGTCCCGTGCGAAGAGGGTTGGATCGCCAGTCGTACGCGCCGGGAGACACGGCGGAAGTGGGTTCCGCAGCAGGCTGGGCCTGCTGCGGCGCACATCTCACGGGCTCTCCGTCAGTCTCGAGCCTGGAAAGTATGGCGACAGCCCCCAGAGGCGACTGGGAACAAGATTCCCTCGTCCCGCCGAGGCGCGAACAGGTCCGTGTGGGTATGTCCGGGCGTACTGACGCGTTGACCACTGGGCCGATGACCTCCGACGCGGTCGCGCGAGCGGTGAGCAGCGGACCACTAGGGGCCGGAGTCTCAGCCATCGCGCATCCTTCCATTCACCAGGAGAGCTGAACACTCACCGGACGTTCGATAGATAGCTGTTCAGGTAGTGACTATGGTCACCGCACCCTGCGAGGATGTCAAGCGATCCGCCGGTACTTCCGCAATCCGAATGGACAAGAGCGATGTATTATGTTCAGCGTGTCTGAACAGACGATCGTGAGTGAGGGTCCCGGCGACACCGGTGCGGGTCAGCTGGTGCGCCGGGCTCGGACGGCGGCCGGAGTCTCGCTCCGCGAACTGGCGCGCAATATCGGCGTCAGCCCCGGAACCCTCAGCGCCATCGAGAACGGCAAAACACCACTGACCGTCGGCCGGCTCGACCGGATCGCTGCCGAACTCGGCGTCGCCACCGTCGACATTCTCGCCACCCGGCTACCGTCAGCCGCCGACGCCGCCGGCTCATCAGCCGCCCGGTCGACAGGCGACGGGCAAACATGGCGCACCTTCGATCCCCTCGTCCTCGATCCAGCTCTGCACGCGGCGATCGCAGCATTCCTGCAGACCGGTTACCACGGCGCGACGATGAGGAGTATCGCGGCCAACGCCGGTATGAGTGTCGCCGGCATCTACCACTACTACCCGAGCAAACAAGACCTGCTCGTCGCCGTATTCGACCTTGGAATGTCCGAACTGCACTGGCGAATCCCGGCAGCCCGCGACGACGGCGTCACCGCGGTCGAACGATTCGCCAACATGGTCGAAGCCCTCGCGTTGTTCCACACGCACCGCAGTGACCTCGCGTTCATCGGGGCCAGCGAAATGCGCAGCTTCGACGAACCCAGCCGCTCCCGAATCGCCGCTCTGCGCAGCGACATCCAGCGAATGATCGACGACCAAGTTGCCGCCGGAATCCAGGCAGGCGAGTTCACCACCCGCTACCCGCGCGAAGCCGCCCGCGCTGTCGCCACCATGTGCACGTCCCTCCCGCAATGGTTCCGCCCTGGCGGCCCCGTCTCTCAACAACAAATCGCCATCGAATACGCGCAATTCGCCGTCGACATCATGCGCGGAAACACACGGCCCGAGCCGACATGGCCCAGGCTCCATCGGAGGGAGCATCGGGATACCGGTGGATCCCGATCTCACTCCGAGTAGCCGAACCTGAACGGTCGGTGGAAGGACCGACGGCGCTCTTGCCGCCCGGCCGCAATGACTTTACGCAACGCCGCGCTCTTCCATGCGGTGCGCGCGGAGTCCGACTACGGCGGTGACGGGAGTGAGGCCGTCAGCCGGTCGCGGAGTGTGGGCCAGTCCAGGTGGGCCTGTTCGGCCCCGGGTACCGCCAGGAGTGCGGTACCGCGCAACGTGGCGAGAGTGGTGAGCAACCATTCGTGGAAGCCGTCTCGCGCCGCGACCTCAGGAACAAGCTCACCCGCCAGATCTCCGACGGCGGTAGTCGCGAGGTTCGCCATCATGGCCGCAACGTCGGCGACATCCACATCGTTGTGGGCGACGGCGTACAGCTGGAGCAGGGCACGGTTTATCGGCAGGTTGTGGACCTCCCACAGCAAGTCGAGCAGTGCCTCGAACCTCCCGGCACCCGGCGGCAACGGGCCGACCTCGGCCCGCACATCGGCCACGTAACGTTCGACGATGCGCTCGAGAGCTGCCTTCACCAACGCGGCCTTCGTCGGGTAGTAGTGCTGCATCGCGCCCTGGCTGACTCCGGCACGAGCGGCCACCGCCGCGGCGCTCAACGCGACGAACCCCTGCTCGACGAGCATCGCTACCGTCGCCTTCAGCAGCCGATCCTGGGTCTCTGCTCGTCGTTCGGCTTGGCTTCGCCGTGGCTTCGTCTGGACTCTGGTCACAATCCGAAGACTAGTACCGCGCCACTTGCAAGTTGCCAACTTATATCTTACCGTGTGCGCATGCCGTCCCCATCGAGCAATGCGCGAGGACTAGCGAACCGCGCCCTCCCGTCCCTCGCTTCCCTGGTCGTCCTCGGCGCCATGCTCACCGAGTCAGCGCTGCGGGATTTCCTGCTGGTGAACCTCGGCGTCCAGTTCGTCATCTTCGTGGGCGCTGCCTGCATCCCGGGGTGGCGCACTCTCCGGATGTCCTATGTCGACATCGCATGGCCCTGGGGACTCTTTGCCCTCGGTGTCCTGACGCTCGCGATGAGCGACAGATCCCCGCTTGCCATAGCTGTGGCCGTCGTCTTCCTGGTGATGGGCGGACGCATGGGTATCGCCGCGCTCGCCCTCTGGCGCCACGGCGAACTCGACCATGAGCTGCCGCGCTACCGGTTCCAGCGAAAGCGGTGGGCAAAGGCCACCCTGGGCAGCGAGCGGCTCGATCTAGTGGCCGAGATCCTGGTCCAGGCAGTCTCGAACATCACCGTCATGGCGGTACCGGCAGCGCTGGTGATCGCGATCGACGGTGCCGGAATAGGCGCAGTCGCAGCGGCAGGCATCGTCGTGTGGGCGGTGTCGTGGGTGCTGGAGTCGGTCGCCGACCTTCAGAAGATCCGTTTCGTCCGGTCGATGTCGGCGACGAATACGCGGGGGCATTGCGACGTCGGACTCTGGAACTACAGCCGACACCCCAACTACTTCTTCCAGTGGATGCAGTGGAACGCGATCATCGTCCTGTGCTTGCCGGTGCTGCGCCGAGCATTCGACGAATTCACGCCCGCCGCGTCGATCGGCGCCGCCATCGGACTGTTCGCGCTGTCGGCGATCATGTACTGGTGTCTCGTGTTCTACACCGGCGCTGTCCCGGCCGAATACTACAGCGCGCAGAAGAGGCCGGGCTACCGCGACTATCAGGCACAGACCAACCGATTCATGCCCGGATTCCGTCGCCACAAGCCATCCGCCAGCCACACCGTGAGCTGAGGGCGCCGACTTCCGGCTCCGCGGCGGCGGGACTCGGGGCCCAGAACTGCAGGGCAGGCTCGTCCCGGTACGCGCAGTACGGCGACCGCCCGACGGGCCATGGAGGCCGGCTCTAGATCGGCGTCGACCGTCTGCCGAAATCGTTTGATGGCCGACCAGTTGAGCCTCGAGGCCGTTGGTCGGCCGTCATGGGACTGCGGTCGAACGGCCTGGCCCTTATGACAATTCGTATCAGGATGCTCTGTCGATAAACCCATCCCGGACGGGTGATTGTCGATGCGGTCATCATGAGCCAGCGAGTCACCGGACCGCGCCCGCATCGTCGACGACACGTAGACAACTGCGGGCTTGCGGTAGTTGAGGGCTCGGTGGGGTCGGGGTGAGTTCGTGGAGGATGCGAAATCAGTGGGCTTCTCTGTCGAGTGCATCACCGTCCGGCCGCATCAGGCGCCCCCGGTGACCGAACACCAGCGGAAGCTGCCTTCGGCCCGATCCTCGGTATCAACGATGTGCTTGCCGAGGCATCCGCGCAGGAGGCCGCCGATCTGATCCGCGCACAGCCGGGCGGTGTTTCGCTGATCGACGCAGGCACCATCGAGCGGATCGCCCAGTCGTACAGCGCGGCGGCGCAGACCAGAATGGGATACCAGCGTCCCGTATTCGACGGCGACTTGACGTATTTCAGCGCGACCGTCGATACCTCCGACGGCCTCGGTCCAGCCGGTCGGCGACCCTATGTGACCGGCGAAATCATCGGCCACGGCGTCGAAGTCACCCACGACGAACCGACCGCGCCACACATGCTGCCGATCATCGCGCATGCACTCGACGAACAGTTGCGAGGTCGAGGATGACCTCCGGACCCGGAGTCGTCTTCGAAGAAGTCGAGGAGCCGTAGTCCCGGCTGAGGTGAGTTGGTAACTGCCACAAAGATTCTCGGCGAAGCTCCAGAAGGTGCTTCATTCTGCTACAAAGTTGTAATCATTCGCGTTCCCTACTTGAACGCGAGCGTACCCTACTCCATGTTCATGATCGGATCAGAGAGACTTGATGAAGACAAGCACATCTGCCGCGGCGGCCCGCGCCGTCGCCATGACGGCCCTAGTCGCGGGCAGCACCGTCGGATTCTCCGGAGCGGCCTACGCCGACAACGCGCCTGGTGGAGATTCTCCAGGAGTGATCACGGTGAACTCCACAGCAGACGAGGTCGCGGCCGACCCCCGAAGCGGGCAATGCCGCACGGTCTCCAACACCTGCACGTTGCGCGCCGCGGTGCAGACGGCCAATGCCCGTCCAGGCAGTACGATCGTGGTGCCCGCCGGACGGTACATCCTGGCGATACCGCCCGACCCGAGCAAAGTGCAGGGCCGCAACGCCGATCCGACCACGGGAGACCTGAACCTCACCGCGCCGACGGTGCTACGGGGCGCCGGCCGCGACCGGACGGTGCTGGACGCCAACGGGATCGACAGGGTGTTCAGTATCGCCTCGCCCGTAACGCTGGCGGGATTGACTGTGACCGGCGGAGTCACCGCCCAACACGAGATCCCGTTCTACGACACCGGCGGGGGCGGCATAGCCAATTCGTCGAACCTGGTACTCGATGACGTTGTGGTTCAAGGTAACAGCGCCGGGTACGGCGGCGGGATCTTCAACGTGCCGGGGTCGGACTTGCAGACGAAGAATACGACTATCACCGGCAATACATCCGGCGAGGCGGGCGGTGTGCGGTGCGATAACACCTGCACCTTCACCGACTCGACGATCTCCAACAACCGCGTGGTCAATCCCGAAAAGTGGTCCCGTCCCGGTGGATTCGCCGGTCGCGGCGGCGGGGTAGATGTCCGAGGCCGGGGCGTGGTGACTTTCGATCGTTCGACGATCACCGGAAACTCTGCCACGGACGCCGGCGGCGGCATCAACGTGGCGCCGGCCTACCTCGACACCCTCCCCCACCAGGTGACCGATCGGGTCAACGTTCCGCTGGGCACCGTCGTATTGCGGAACTCGACTATTACGGCGAATACCTCCGGTACCGCTCTTGCCAACTGCGCGAAGGTGTTCGCGAAGATCGTCTCCGAAGGTGGCAATACCAGCGACGATACTTCCTGCGACCTCACCGGTCCCGGGGACAAAACCAAGTCCTAGTCGACAGGCAAATCCGGCCCGAGCAGCGCGCGGTGGATGTACATCACCGTGTCCTCGAGTTCGAGCAAGTCACCTCCGGCACGCAGGGTTCGACGGACGGCCTCGTTGGTCGCATCGGTCACCGCCAGATAGGCATGATCGGGAACCGACGGATCGACGGGGCCTGCCGTTTCACGCCACGCTCGGATGTATCCGGCAAACCAGTGTTGGCAACGCTCGAACGACTCGATCGCGCGTGATCCGGCCACGGCGGTTTCCAGGTAGAACGAGCGCGCGAACGATGGTTCGTCACGCAACAGAGTGAGATACTCGCGAATGCCGCGTCGGAGAGTCTCGAGGGGCCCCAGCTGTTCGGACAACACCTGCGTCATCGCCCGCTCGAGATGATCGATCATCAGATCGCGACCCGTCTCGGCCGCGGCAAGGAAGCACGCTTCCTTGTCCGGGAAGTGCTGATAGAACGTACGACGCGAAACCTTCGCTGCCGCAGCAATATTCGCGACCGTCACAGTGAGATAGCCGCGTTCCGCGACGACGACCGTCACCGCGAACAGGAGCCGCTGACGCTGCGACCCCGTCACCAGATCACGAGCGAGACCGTGCGGCCCGTGCGGTAAGGCCGTCAGGGTCGGTTCCAGCAACTGCTTATGTTCCACCCACACCTTCATATCAGGTCCAGCGCCACGAGAGTGAATATCGCGTGACAGGTGGCGCCGACCAGGCTCACCGACCACCATCGACTCCATCTGCCCGCTGGGTCCGCCGCCGGATCGGCATCGAGCCCGATGTTTGCCATGGTGATCGGTTGCGGCGCCTGATCGCTCCTCGAAAGTGGTTCGGCGCCATCGGCGTCCGTCCGGTCCGCGGAAACGGTGTCTCGCCTCGGCTCACCGCTGCTCGCGGAACCGCTCGATGACCGGCGCGAGTTCCGCGGCATTGATGATGAGGTCGACATGGCCGCCGGGGTGAAGGTGAACGACAGCATGCGGCAGCAGTCGCCGCATGATGCGGGGATTCGCGAGAGGAATGATCGGATCGTCGGTACCCGCGATGATCAACGTGGGCTGGCGGATGAGCGGAAGAGCGAACAGACTCGTCCACACCGAGCCGGCGAGCAATTGGTGGACGTATCCGACACCGGATCCGGCCATGAGTTGACGATCGAGCAGCCGCTGGACGACCCGTGCCGACGTTGGCTTCGACGCTGGCACCGAGCAACTCGCCGGTGCGAGGATCACCCCGCAGTTCGACGATGCCCTCCTCGAGGAAGGTGCGAATTGTCGCGCTGACCTCGATCGCCCGTTCGTTCATCCGAGCGGCAACCGCCGCGATGTAGCCACCGGCGTCGACGTCATCGTGACGCATGTTCGGGTCTCCTCCCTCCGTGCCCGCCGACCGCGCGGCGGGCTCTCGATCCCTTGTCTCCACGAACAGAACCGGCGGAGACTTCGTCGCCACCGAGCCGGTGTCCCGATGTCCCTCGCCTGTTCGATGGCGCACAAGCATGAGGGTCGGCAAGACACTTCAAGTCGACATCAAGTTCATGCGAGGTGGGGTGAGGAAGCCTCGAGAGTGGCGGCCCCGCAGCCCTTTTCGCCGAGCAGCACCTCGGCCGCGTCGAGGATGGCTCGCATGCGCTCGATCCCGGGACGCCGCACAGGTGCCGGGCGAGCGGTCGCTCTGGGCGCCGGCCAGTAGTCGAACACGATTCGAAATCGTAACGGCTCGGCCGACCAACGCGGGCAGCGAGCGGGGTCAGTCCTTCGGCGCGTAGGTCTCGAGATAGGCAGCGACAAGCCGTCGCGCTTCGGCGATCGTGGCCTGGTCGCCGGTCGGCGACCGCCGGAACGCGACGTCGAACAGCCTGTTGCCCGCTTCGAAAGCAAGCTCGAGGGCGAGTCGAGGCGTGTCGGCGTCGATGAAATCTCGGTCTATCAGGTAGCGCCACAACCGCTCGGCCTGCGCGTCGTCGAAGACCTGGGCCACTTCGGCAATCGCAGGAGTACGCCCCACGTACCAGAGTTCGATGAAGCTCGGGAACTCCCGGTAGTACGCGAGTAGCAGGTCGATGATCACATCGATGGCCTGGCGCAAGTTCTGCGACGCTCGACGTTCCAGCGCCGCCGCGATACGCGCATCCAGCTCTCGGACGTGGCGATGCGCCAGCTCGACGTCGACCTGGTTGCGATCGGCGAAGTAGTGATAGATCGACGCCAGCGGAATGCCGGTCCGTTCACCGATCGCTTTCAGCGTGGCAGCCTCGTAGCCCTGCTCACGCAGCAATCCGTCGGCGGCTTCGAGAATCGCGAGCACGCGCTCGATTCCGCGGCGCTGCACCGGGGCAGGCCGAGCAGAGGTCTGCGGAACCGTCTTGTTCTCGAACACGACTTGGGATCGTAACAGCCGGTTCGGCACCTCTACAGGAGCTCGCCAACCGCCTCGTCACCGATGACGTCGACCTGTTCTGAGCCGGCACCGGTCCAGCCCACCCGCCACGTCTTGAATAGTGTTGCAGCGCAGGCGCCTTCCCTCCAACCAAACACCGACCACCCGAGAGCCCGACTCCCGTCGATCGAGAGAGTCGGGCGTGGAGGCATCTGGAGTCGAGCATGCGCCCGGATCAGAATTCGACGACCCGGCGAACGGCGACGCAGCCGTAGCGTGTCGGCTCCTCGACTGTCACGGTCGGATCAGGCTCGCCAGTACGGCCTTCCCTGCTCGCTCGCCCGACGTGGCCGCGTCCGCGAGCGACGGCAAATCGAGCTGATAGTCGCCGGCGAGGTAGATGCTTCCGAGCGGATCACGCAGGATCGGAAGCGAATCCCTCCCCCCGGGCGCCCAGAAGGGCACGACCCGATGGTGCCGCCGCACGATGCCTTCGCCCAGCTTCCCCTCCAGTTCGGGAAGTACTGTGACCAAGTCCTTCGAGAATCGCGACACGATCTCCTCGTCGGATAGCTCGAACAACGCGTCGGCCTGAGCGCCGCCCGCGAAACAGGCCAGTGCTCCGCCCGGCTTACGAACGCTGCCGTTCCGCAACGCCGCGGCGTGGTTGAACACCGCCTGGAACGACAACTGCGGCGTCGAGACGCCGAAGAAGTCGTCCAAATATTGCGGCCCGACTTCGTTGGTGAAGAAGCCGACCACCACGTACCGACCGTAGGTGATGTCGTGGAATGCGTTGCGCTGCTGCTGCGGCAGCTCCGGGATGATCCGCTCCGCGATATCGCCGGGCACGGTGACGATCGCGCGCTTGGCCCGCAGCCGCGCCGGACGATCGCCGTCGTAGTAGTCGACCACTACGCCGTCACCGTCCTGCCGGACCGATCGCACCACCGAGTTCAGGCGGATCCGGCCACCGAGGTCCTCCGCCAGAACGTCGGTCAACGTCTGGTTTCCACCCACTGGCAGCGAGAAGTTCGGGATCTTTGCCGGGTCGGCCAGCGCGACGGCGACCGAGGTGACGAACTGGGTCGCGGCCGTCTCGTCGACCTCGCATCCCATCCACTGCGCCGACCACGACCGAACGATGGAGCCAGCCAGTTCTGACCGGACGCCTTTGAGCAGGTACGTCGCCAGCTTGGTGTCGAGCTTTGCGCGAACCTTTTGCGCGATCCGGCTCTGCGACTCCAGGAACGGCATGGCCGCGAAGATACGTGCACCGACCATCGCCATGCCTAGGCGGTCCGTCATGGTCATCCGCGTGCGGAACATGAGCGCGACGGGATTCGAGGTGTCGACCAGGCCGCCGTTCAGGTAGAGCGCGACGCTCTTGCCTGCGAGCGAGCCCATCGGAATGTTGTGCCGGTCGAGGGCATCGATCAGAGGGCCTGTGCCCTCGGTGAACTGAGTGCCGACGTTGATCCAGTAGTCGCCCTGCCGGACGGTCTCGACTCGTCCGCCCGCACGGTCGGTGGATTCGAGAACAACCACCTCGGCCTCCGGCGCCAGCGTGGTCGCCGCCATCAACCCCGCCATTCCGGCACCGACGACGACCACCTCGGTGGCCTCTTCGTGCACATCGTGCGTTGGCAAATCAACTCCTGACTCTGGGTCTATCAAAGGGAAGGTCCGGGTCACTGGCCGGTGGCCGATCAGCGACACCCCGAAGCGCGATGGGCGTGATCAGGCGCGCTGTATCGCTCTCGCGGCGTAGGTGAGCGAGCCGCCTCAGCGGGCTCGCTGCCGGATACCACGGGCACCGTCGTCACCGACAACGGACTGCACGTCCTGCGCGCCGTCGCCCTACTCCATTCCGTTGACGTCGGCGAGAATCCAGCACGCCGCGTCATGGTTTAACTCGAACTCGATTCGAGTTTAAGATCAGGGGGTGACGCTGTCAACAGTCGGTCGACGACCGTCTCATTCAGCCTCGATTCCAGCCCAGACATGTTCTCCGCTCGACTTCATCGAAGCGGCTCTCCGCAGGTCACTACCGGCGACGACAGCACGTTCGATCGCGGAGTGCACGCCGGTCGACTCGTCGGCCCTCGGACATGGCCCGGCAGGACAACGCCGGGTTGCGGCGGTTCGTCCTGGGCTACCCGGCCGGATCCGCCGTGGTCGAAGACATTGCCAATGACGCTGGGGACGCAATTTCGACAACTGGGTAGCGCGGAGTTCGCCTCCACGCTAGGTTTGCATGAACTCGAACTCGAATCGGGTTCTATATATTCACTGGGCCGCATGCGGCCCTCGACCCACAGGAGTACAGCCATGGGCACCAAGCGAATTGTCTTCATCGGGGCCGCAGGAGAGATGTGTCGGCTTGCTATCCAACGGTTCGCCGTCGCTGACGGAGACTGGGAGCTGGCCCTCTACGACATCCGTCCCGAGCTGCTCGATCAGCTGGTGCGCCAGCTGCCTCCCGGCCGGGCGAGCGCCGCGCGGCTCGACCTGTACGACCGCGAAGGGCTTCGCCATGCCATCGAGGGGGCCGCGCTCGTGGTGCTCGGTGCCGGTCCGTACATCCGCACCGCCGGCCCCGTGATGGAGGCGTGCCTGGAGGCCAAGGTGCCCTATCTCGATTTCGACGACGACATCGAGAGCACCCTGCACGCACTGTCCTTGCACGAAGACGCCCTAGCGGCGGGGGTGCCGATGTACATCGGCTGTGGTGCGTCGCCCGGCTTCACCAACGTGCTGGTCGCCGACGCCGCCGCCGAGCTGGACAGTGTCGAGAACATCGACGTGTATTGGGTGGTCGGCGATGAGCGCGGAGCCGTCGGCCGCGCGGTTCTCGATCATATGCTGCGGGTCGCCGCCGGTCCCTGCATGACCTGGGAGAACGGCGGACCGGTGATGCACCAGTCCTGGCTGGAGACCCGCTGGACGGAGCTGGGCGGCGGACTCGGGCTGACCATGGTGCACGAGACCGCGCACCCGGAGCCGGTGACCTTGCCGCGAAAGTACCCGGATGCCAAGAACATCCGCTGCTTCGGCGGGCTGGATCCGGCCCCCTACAACGGTATTGTCCGCGGCGTCGGCCTGGCCGTGCAGAAGGGCCACATGTCCATGCAGGAGGCAGTGGACTTCTTGGAGGCCTTGATGACCAACAAGGGCGGCAGCTCGAAGGGCTTCCGCCACGCTCTTTCCGGATTGCGGGACATCGCGCGTACCGGGGAGTCGACGCCCACCGAGCTGATCAAGTTCCTTGCCTTGGCGGCGGTGGGCCATACCTTCCCCCACAAGTCCGCCCTGAAGGTCGAGGTGACCGGCCTCCGCAACGGCCTGCCCGCGGTGGTCAGCCGCCGTACCCCGGTGAGTGGACCTGGCACCTATCTGTTCACCGATATGGCCGCGGCGACGGGAACGGCCTGTGCCGCGTTCATGGTGGTGGCACTCGACGAAGAACCCGGAACCCGCGCAGGGGTATTCACGCCCGAAGAATGGGCCGAGCCGGAGCGGTTCTACAAGGGCCTCGAACGTGTCGGCACCCCGCGCGACGAGATCTACGAAGTCTCGCACTAGCCGCCTCGGTTCGTCGATACATCGAACACCGGACCTCGCACAAGGTTGATCATGGATCTCAAAACAACACTGTATGCACTCGCCGATCTCTTCATGATCGTCGCCGGGTTCACCTACGGCTGGAAGTTCATCAAGAACTACAGAAACTACTTACTCGGTCTCGAATGGATCATCGTCGCGAGTTCGGGAACCAACTTCCTGGTTTACGGGGTGGTCGGCGCGAACGAAACCAGCCCGATGTATCACCTGGCATTCTTCTTCGACGCGTTCTCCCGGTCGGTCGGAATCACCGTGATTCTCGTCCTTGGTTTGATGAAGGTCACCCACGGATTCAAGCCGCCGCTCGCCGTCGATATCGGTGTCTTCGGGCTCGCCATCGTGGGTGGCCTGTTCATGTCCGCCTTCGCCGACGACCTCGGGCTGGCTGCGGCCATCTTCTACGTCGTGATGAACGCCCTGACCACCCTGTTCCTGCTCTACTTCGCGTGGCGGCTGTGGAATGCCGGTGAGCACCGTCATGCGATCGCGGTAGCGGCCATCAGCGCCGCAGCAGCCGCGATCGCCGGGGTGTACGACTTCTACCGCATACCCGGCGACGATGAGCACCACACGATCTTCTACATCTTGGCCCTCATCACCTGGGCCTGCCAAATGGTCGTGTGCTACTTCGGCTATCGCGCGCTGCAAAATAGCAATGACCGCATTGCAGCTGATCAAGCACCAGGGTCCCCGGTCGCGAGTTCGGTAAGAGTTTCCGACTGAGTGATACCGACTGGGATACCGACGGCGTCCGTGACGACGTGCGCGGGGCTATGTGGCCGATCGGCTAGGTAACCGCGATGCGGTGCCGATCGCCGACGACACTGGGTCTGAAAAGAGTGTCCGCTCGGCCGGGGTGCAACACCAGTACTCCGGCACGGCCGAGCGCACCGAGAACTGCCAGATGCGCCATGCACGACCGGAAATGGCGGACCACATCAGCATCTGGCGTGGCGTGAACAAGTCAGCGTGCCGTCCAACATCGGCGCATCCACATGGCGCAGCGACGAAAGATCCGACCGGTGCCACCGCTCGTCACACGGCGAACCGGCGCGGGTCTCCCCGGCACCTGCACAGCGTGCACGTGTACACAACACGCCACCCCGCACAATCTGTCTTATCGCTGCGCTTTGCACATCGCCGGTCAGAGCGGATCCGGTCCCCGCCTACCGGGCCGCGATCATTGGGCCGCGGACTTGGCCGCCGGTGAATCCCCGAACAACCACATTTCAGTGGCGCTCTTCGAGTCCAACAGCTTCCCGGAGCCGCTCCGCGGCCGTTCGAAGCTCGGAATCGTCGAACGCGGACGACGCCAGCAGCGCCGCCAGCGCCTCGGCGATGACATTGAGTTTCTCCTGCGCGGCCTCGCTTGCCCGGCGACTGGAGTTCTCGAGCAGCACCACCAACAGCAGCGTGAAAACGCTCGCAACGGTATGAATGGCGACTTGCCAGGTCTTGAGGTCCGTCCACCATGGCAAGCTGATCAGCCACGCCACGACGATCCCCGCACAGACGAAGAAGAACGGAGCCTGACTCACTCGCAACTCGGCCTGCTCGACGAACCGGTCGAACGGCGACCGGCGATCACCTCCGCCACGACTCCGCGCGGCCTCGCTGCGTCGCTCCATCACCGGAATTTTAGTCACATCCCACCCCCACCACATCCGGACGATCACGCTCGCCGACGCGCATCGCCGGCAACGGCATTTCCTTCGCGACATGCACGGTAACCACCGACTGCCACGCAGCTTCCACGCGTGCCCCCTAGCCCGACGAACATCTGTAACAATCAGCCCTCATTCAGCACAACCTGGCCGCCGCGTTCGTTGCCGAAGCCATCGCTCACCGACTCGACATCGCCGACCTGCAGGTTCTGCTATGGCTCGACTCCGCACCCACCATGCGGCAAGCACCCCTTTCGTCCTCCCTGACTCGGGTTATAGCCTCGGCGAACAGACAAGGGGTCGAAATTCGGATGCCGCGCAGTGATCAGTCTTCACGTGCCGTCGACTGCGGCGGTGGGGCCCGCAGTTACTACCGTGGCGATATCCTCGAAGTAGTCATCGAGAGGCGAGCAGGACAATGATGCTGTTGCCATGGCGTGGATCGGGTGAATCGGTATAGGTCGATGACCGGCGCCGATCCGCTCGCGACGCAACGCGACGCGTCTGGCTCGGTCGCGGCGGAACTGGCCGCGGCCGGGTTCGACGACGCCATGGAGATCGGCCGCGGCGGGTTCGGTGCCGTCTACCGGTGCACGCAGGCCGAGCTCGACCGCGTGGTGGCGGTCAAACTGCTCACCACCGGTCTCGACGAGGACAATCGGGCGCGGTTCTTCCGCGAGCAACGCGCCGCGGGCAGGCTGACCGGGCACCCCAATATCGTGCACGTCCTCCACGCGGATGTGACCGGCAATGGTCGGCCTTTTCTCGTGATGCCGTACTACCCGCGCGGTTCCCTCGACGCGCGGATCCGCAGCGACGGGCCGCTGGAGTTGCAGGAGGTGCTGCGGCTCGGGGTGAAGCTGGCCGGGGCTCTGGAGACGGCGCATCGCTTCGGGGTTCTGCATCGCGATGTCAAGCCCGCGAACATCCTTTTCACCGATTACGACGAGCCGACGCTGGTGGACTTCGGAATCGCCCATTTCGCAGGCGGTTTCGTCACCGGCACCGGCATCGTGACGGGTACGCCGGCTTTCACCGCGCCGGAAGTGGTCGCCGGCCAGTCACCGAGTCCCGCCACCGACGTCTACGGTTTGGGCGCGACATTGTTCGCCGCGATCACCGGTCATGCCGCTTTCGAACGTCGCAGCGGTGAGCAGTTGGTGGCGCAGTTCGTTCGGATCACCTCCGAGCCGGTCCCGGATCTGCGGGAGCAGGGCATCGCCGCGGATGTCAGCGCGATCGTCGAACGTGCCATGGGCAGCGATCCGCGCAGCCGCCCGTCCGCCGCGGAACTGGGTGAGCAACTCCAGGCATCTCAACGCCACCATGGACTTCCCGTCGATGAGATGGCTCTGCATACCCCGTCCGAAGCCGAGCACGAACCCACGCCACCCACACGCGGGAAGTCTTCCTCGACAGTGTCGAATCAGCGCCGACCGTCGCAGAGTTCTCGACCGGGGAGGGTGCCGTTGGAGCTGACCAGTTTCGTGGATCGACGCACCGAGCTGACCGAAGCAAAGAACTCGTTGTCGACCGCGCGATTGGTGACGTTGACCGGGATGGGTGGGGTGGGCAAGACGCGGCTGGCGGTGCGGGTGGCCACCGACGTGCAGCGTGAGTTCGCCGACGGTGTGGCTTTTGTGGAGATCGGCGAGGTGCGTGACGAGTCGCTGCTGGCGAGCATTGTGGCGGCCGCGCTGGGGTTGCAGGACCGATCGGCGCGGCCGCTGCGCGAGGTGCTCGCCGAGTTCCTGGCCGACGGGGAACTGCTACTCGTGCTGGACAATTGCGAGCAAATGGTCGCCGCGGTCGCCGAGCTCGCCGAATCACTGCTTCGCGCGTGTCCCGGGTTGCGAATTCTCGCGACGAGTCGCGAGCCGATCGGCCTCGACGGAGAAGCGGTATTGCCGGTACACCCGCTTGCCGTTCCCGATCCCGACCGGCTACCGAGGAGCCCGTCCCGAAACGACGCGATGAGATTGTTCGCCGAACGGGCAACCACGGCCGTCGCGGGCTTCGAGATCACCGACGACAACACGGCCACCATCGCCGGGATCTGCCGACAGCTGGACGGCTTGCCGTTGCCGATCGAGCTGGCGACAGCCCGGCTGCGAGTCATGTCGCCGGACCAGATCTTGCAGCGGCTGACCGATCGATTCGCATTGCTCACCCGCGGCAGCAGGACCGCCCCGCCACGGCAACAGACGTTGCGCATGTGCATCGACTGGAGCCACGACCTGTGCACCCCGACAGAACAACGAGTATGGGCCCAGCTCTCGGTGTTCGCCGGAAGCTTCGAACTCGAGGCCGCCCAATACGTCTGCGGCGACGATCCCACGGCAGAGGATTTCCTGGACACGGTGGCCTCCCTCGTCGACAAGTCGATATTGATCCGGGAGGAGTCGGGTGCCGCGGTCCGATTCCGGATGCTCGACACCGTGCGCGACTACGGTCACGAAAAGGCAAGAGAGACCGGCGAATACCTCCAGTACCGACGCCGCCACCGCGACTGGTACGAACGGCTTGCCCTCGACGCGTATGCCAACTGGCCCAGTAACCGGGCGCTCGAGTGGATCTCCCGGTTGCGTCGGGAGCAGCCGAACTTGCGGCAGGCGCTGGAGTTCTGCGTCTCCGACAACCCCGAAGTCGGGATTCGGATCGCCGCCGATATTTGGCCGTTCTGGTACTCCCAAGGCTCGCTGAGTGAGGCGCGCCGCTGGCTGGACCGTCTTCTGGCTCGCCGCACCGGCCAACTCACCATCGACCAGGCCGCGGCGATCTACGCCGCCTGCATGATAGCGGCGGTACAAGGTGACCTTCCCGCGGTCGAGGGTCTCGTGCGCAAAGGGCGCCCGCTCGTAGAGCAGACCACCGCCCCGTTTGCCCGCGCCCACATCGACCTCGCCGACGGAATTCTCGCGATACTCAGCGGAAAACCTTCTGCCGCAAGCCCGTACCTCGAGAAGGCTGTCCAGGCGTATACGAAACTCGACAACGTCTTCTTCCGAGTCCACGCGTTGACACTCCTCGGATTCACCCAGGAACTGAGCAACGATACCGAAAAAGCCGTCGAGTGCTACGAGCACGCGCTCGCCATCGCCGAAAAGCACGGCGAAACGATGTACCGCCCTTACGTGCTGTGGTCGCTGGCGGTGGCGTCGTGTCGGCAGGGCGACCTCGCGCGGGCGACTCGACTACTCGCGCGGGCACTGCAGGCGAGCCGGACGGTGAACGACCGCACGAACACGAGCATGTGCCTACGCGCATTGGCGCGGATCGCCAACGACCAACAGGATGTCGAGCGTGCGGTCGTGCTGATGGCAGCCGCTGATCATATCGACCGGTCGGTGGGCGCTTCGCCGAGCTGGTACTCCGACCTGCTCGTCCCCCACGAAGAGTCCGAGCGCCGGACTCGCCAGGCAATGAGCGAGCAGACATACGCTGCAGCCCAAAGGGAGGGCGCCGCGCTCAGTTTCGACGCCGCGATCGCCTACGCCCTGGGTGAACACGCCCCTCCCGCACCCGCAGACAGCGCCGGTCGCAAACTGACCAAACGGGAACGACAAGTCGCCGAACTGATCGCCGAAGGGCTCACCAATCGGGAGATCGCCACTCGCCTGGTCATCTCACCACGCACCGCCCAAGGACACGTCGAGCACCTGCTGACCAAGCTGGGGTTCACCTCCCGGGCACAGATCGCAGCATGGATCGCGGCATCGCAGAACAATGCTTCGGAAGCATGAGCGAAGATGACGCGCTATCCAGCGTCAACCGGCCCGGTCAGGATGACCGACTCACCGATCGGCAGCCACCGCAGCGCTGCCAGGTCACGGATCTGCGCAGAGGGCAGTTTCGGGCTCGCGGCGAAGTCGAACTCCTCCAGAGCGACCTGCTGCGGCGCCGTCTTGTTTCCCCAACGAAATCCGCTGTTCCGAGGGTCTCCGATCTAACCACGGAGCCAGTTTTCCCGCTGCCCGGTGAGGCGATGCTTCCTGGTGGGCGCTGGCACAGCCAGGGCGCGATTTGAGGCAAACGCCTCATGCGACCACGGCGGCGGCGGACCGATGATCAGGGCATGACGAAGCGAGTTCAGGAATCACGGAGATCACCGGTCATGACCGAATTGACATTCGAATCACCGACCGTCGAGCGGTTCGGTACGCCCATTTCAGATCACACACCTGGAGTGCCGGACGGCGGGCGAATCGATGCAGTCAACGTAAGCCGGTGTGTCGGGGCGCGGCAGATTCTCCAAGAGCTGTCGTTGTCGGTCGAACCAGGCGAGTTGGTCGCCATTGCCGGCGGCAGTGGAGCAGGAAAGAGCACATTGCTGGAGATCCTCGCGGGACTGCGACCACCGTCTGCCGGGGAGGTTCGGCATGACGGCGTCGTTCGCGGGGACCGAGTCAGCGCCGATTCCCGTATCGGCTACGTGCCCCAGGAGGACATCATCCATCTCGAGATGCCCCTGCGCCGCACGCTGCGCTACGCGGCGCGGCTTCGGCTGCCCGCAGGCACATCGGCGGCCGAGGCGGACCGGGTAGTCGAGGAGACCATGCATGACCTCGACCTGGCTGATCGGGCCGAGGTGCCGGTCCGTGCGCTGTCCGGCGGCCAGCGCAAGCGGGCCAGTATCGCCGTGGAGCTACTGACCCGGCCACACCTGTTCTTCCTCGACGAACCCACCTCCGGGCTCGATCCGTCGACCGCAGCCGACGTGATGCGCCTGCTGCGCCGACTCAGCCAGCGCGGAGTCACAGTCGTCCTCACGACGCACGAGCCGACCGGCATCGACCGGTGTGACCGGGTGGTGTTCCTGGCGCGCGACGGCCACCTGGCCTTCACCGGCAGCCCGACCGAGGCTCGGCGCTACTTCGGCGTCGAGGATCTCGCCGAGGTGTATGACCGGCTGGCTCGTGAGCACACCCCTCAGATCTGGGCGGAGCGATTCGCGGACAGCGGTGGGAGGTCGACAACCCGGCCTGGCTCGGCGCTACTGCCCATCCCCGCCACCCGTTCCGACGTCAAGCGCACAGACATGGTCCGGCAATGGTGGCTACTGACACGACGCAATGTCGATGTTCTCCTTCGCAACCGGCTGACCTTGGCGGTCCTGCTCGGCTCACCGGTGCTGGTCACTGCGATGATGGCGACGCTGTTCCAGCGAGACGCGTTCGATCCGCGTAACGAAGCCGACCTCGGCCCGGTCCAGATCGTGTTCTGGATCGCGTTCGCAGGCTTCTTCTTCGGCCTCACGTACGGCCTGCTCCAGATCGTCGGGGAGATGGCCGTCTTCCGGCGGGAGCGCCTGGCCGGGCTCAGTGTGAGCGCCTACGTGGCATCCAAGGTGACAGCGCTGCTTCCGGTGCTGGCTGGAGTGAGCGCGGTGCTTCTCGGTGTGCTGCGGGCGCTCGGTCGGCTCCCCGCCGTGGGATGGGACGTGTCCGCCTTCCTATTCGTGACGATTGTGATCGAGGCGACCTCGGCACTGGCCCTCGGATTGCTCGCCTCGGCCGCGGTCTCCAACGCCGCGCAGGCCGCCCTCGCCCTGCCGATGCTCTGCTTCCCTCAGGTTCTGTTCGGTGGCGCCATCGTCCCCGTCGACGAGATGGCCCTCCCGGGACGCCTGATGAGTCTCGGCCTATCCAACCGCCACGCGTTCGAAGCGCTGGGTCGCGATCTGGATGTCGAGCGGTACACCACCACGCTGCCTGCCATGTCCGCCTACGGCGACACCTTCCACGGAGGCACCGGCGCCAGTCTCCTCGCGCTCGCCTCGTTTGCCGTTGCCCTCATGCTGGCCACGATATGGGTCTTGGACCGGCGGTCCCGGCCCAGCGCATCCCGGCGATGAAGGCACGGTTGCCGAGCTGATTTACCTGGCGCAGCGGATACTTCAATTTCCGACGGTCGCATTGACCGGGAACCCCGCCAGACCCCGGTCGATCGCGGCGAGACTGGCCTGCGTGCGGTTGTTGACGCCGAGCTTGGCGTAGACACGTTCGACGTGGTTGCGTGCCGTCTTCTCGGCGATGAACAGTTCGGCGGCGATCTCTCTGTTCGATCGGCCCTGCGCGACGAGTCGCAGGATCTCGACCTCGCGGTCGGTCAGCCCGGCCGGCCAGGGCGTCCGCCGCGAGCTCCGCGGACTGGCCACCGCAAGCACGGCCGCAGCCGACTCGGCGTCGAGGCGTCCGGCGCGCGCCTCCTTTCGTAACCGATCGGCAGCGCCGCGAGGATCGAGCGGCGGCCGGTCGGGACGCGGCTCGAGCAGTCGTTGATAAGCGTCCGCCGTGGCAAGCAGCCGGTCCTGCGCGGTCAACTCCGCGCCGGCGATCCCCCGGGGAAAGCCGGACCCGTCGATCCTTTCCCGGTGCTTCATCGCGATGGGCACCACCGACTCCAAGCCGTTGACTCGACCCAGTATCCGACCGGTCAGATCCGGATACATCCGTACCCGTTCCCATTCAGCCGTAGTGAGCGGCCCCTTCTTCTCCCAGATCCGGTTGGACACTCCCATTTTGCCAAGGCCGTGCACCAGGCCGGCACGGTAGAGATGCGTGATGTCCGACGGCGACATGCCCAGGTGTCGAGCTGCCCCGGCCACCAGGTTCGCGACGCCACGCGAATGCCCCAGAGTGAATGGAGATTTGAGATCGGCGAAATCAGCCATGGCCTCGAGTAACTCGTCGCTCTCCTCGGCCGTCAGGGTTCGGTCACGATCCGGTGCCTGGGCCAATGCTGCTGTCCAGACGTCGATTTCGAGCAACCCGTCCACGATCGCCGCCGCGTCGCGATCGAACACCGCCGCCACGGCTGGGCTGAACTGACTGCCGCGCCGAGAACGGACAACACCCTTCGCGTGCTCGAGCCCACCCGTCCGCAGGTGCACCTCGACGACGTCTGCGACGTGAGCGATGTGGATCTCGACCGGGATATCGTCTCCGCGGGAACCGTTGGGCAGCCCCCGGCCGTCCCAGCGTTCGAAGGTGTGGGCCAGCGCCTTTCCGACCTGCTCGTCCAAGCCCATCCGATCGGAGAGAACCCCGGCGGAACTGCAATGCGACTGGATCAGTGTGGCGACCTGGCTGCGAGCCGTGACCAGAAAGGCAGTGGCACGGATGCCGCGCTCCCAGCCCGGCAATCCGCGTCCGACATGACTCGTCATCAGCCGCAGAAACGGCAGGCCGGTCATGTCCACCGTGTAGGTGTCGGCCCGGAAGGCGATGTCGTCGCCGAAGAGCGCCGAGAGTTCGTGGGAGTCGGCGTGACAACCGATCCACCCGACCAGATTGGCGTAGTACACGGTCGCCCGCTGTTGCCGGTCGAGCCTCATCCGATCGGCGATCCGTGTCGCGATCAAGGACGACCGAAGCATGTGTTCCATCGGCTGACCCAGACCGAGGTCGATCGCAAGCGATATCGCGGCGAGCAGTTCGGCTCTGCTCAGACCCTTTCCCGAGCCGGGCAACGTCCCGTGCGGGTGCATTCTCCCATTGTCCACCCGAACAACGGCTATCTCTGCGCGAAGGACGAGACCACTGTGTATCCGCGCCGCAGCACGCGCGACCGCGGGCCGTTCCGACGATGCGTGTATCGCGCCGGTGATCGTACGTCGATACTGCCCAGCCGCCCGGCGTACGCACCGGGCGTGACGTTCCGCAAGGCCAGTGTGTACGACGATCAGGCGTCGACCAGCCGATAGATCGTGCGCAGGTACGCCTCGCTGCGCGGCGAACCGATGATCCCGGGACCCATCCTGTTCATCGCGTAGGTGACGGTCATGCGACGGTCGAGATCCATGACGACCATCGATCCGCCCCAGCCGCCCCAGAAGCAGATCCGTTCGTCCGGGATGTAGGGGAGGCTGACCAGTTGCGGAAGGCCGTAACCGATGCCGAAGCGCAACGGAAGTCCCAGCACGAGGTCGTTTCCGTTGGACTGCTCCTCGAAAATCAAGTCGATCGTGCCCGGTGTCAACAACGTGATGTCGTCGACTGTCCCGCCGCGGGCGATGACAGAAAGGATGCGGGCGAGCGAGCGGGCGTTGCCGTGTCCGTTGTAGGCGCCCAGATCGGCGCGCCGCCATGACGCGGTGTTCGCGGCGGCCGCATCGAGCTGCGGAGTGCCGAGGGCGAGTCGTGTCAGGTTGTCCTCGGGAAGCACGGTCAGGTCGATTGGAAGCGGCGGCGGCGGAACGACTTCGGCGATACGCGGCCAATCCGATTCGCGAGCGCCGATCTGGAAGTCGGCGCCCAGCGGTCCGGCGATCTCGTCGGCGACGAATTGGGCGAGCGTCTTGCCGGTGACTCGGCGAACGACCTCGCCGAGCAACTGGCCGAAGTTCTGTGCGTGGTATCCGGATGCGGTTCCCGGCTCCCACCGCGGAGCTTGGCCGGCCAGGCGGGAGCTCGCCAGTTCCCAGTCGTAGAGCTCGTCCATGCCGAACGGCGGCTCCCATCCGGCGACACCGGAGGTATGCGAAAGGAGATGGCGGAGCTCGATCCGGTCTTTCCCATGGGCTGCGAATTCAGGCCAGTACTCCGCGACCGGTGCGCGGACATCGAGCCGGCCACGGTCCACCAGCATCAACACCGCCAGACTCGTGACCGTCTTCGTCGACGACCACACGTTCGTGATGGTGTCGGACTTCCACGGTCGGGTTCGTTCGCTGTCGCAGAACCCGCCCCACAGATCGACCACGACATCGCCGTCGATGTCGACGACTACCGACGCCCCCAGCTCCTTTCCCGAAGCGATGTTCTTCTCGAACTCGGTTCGCAGCTCGACGAATTCGGGGCTGCAGTACCCGCGCGCAGTCATGACGAAGTCCCTTTCGGTGTATAGGTGGCATCGCCGAGCAACGCCGCCACCGCGATGGCGGCTTTCGCGGCGTCGGGGTCGTCTCCGGTGATGAGATCGGCGTAGATGAAGGATTCGGTGATGCGCGCGATGAGGTAGGCCAGGTCACGCGCCGACATCGGATGAGTGAGGTGGCCGCGGTCCAGTTCCTGTTGCACCACACGTTCTGCGGCGCCGACCATTTCGTGCTGGACCGGGCTTTCCTTGGTCGTGAGCAGGCGCAGCGCGCGTTCGGGTTCCCGACGCAGGAACGTGCGGAAATACGGTGCTTCGATGAGTGCTTGGCCGAACGCGCCTGTCGCGTCGGCGATCCGGGCGGCACCATTGCGCGTGGTCGACGCCACCGCGGCGCGGTATGTCGGCTCGGCAAGCGACCACAGCACGGTCGCGAGCAGCCGGTCGCGATTGCCGACCCAGCGGAACAGCGTCGACCGGTCGACCCCGAGTTCAGCGGCGAGTTTTTGCATGTCCAACCGGTCGCCGGCGAGGAACTGGCGACGGGCGACGTCGATCGCCTGATCGCCTCCAGGACTGCTGTGACTGGGACCACTCATGGATGCAACATACTCACAAATGGTGCAATGAATCAAGCATCTGTTGCATACCCGCTCAGGCGAGACGCCGCTACTCGCCCCTGGCTACGCCGGCTCGTTGCGGCGAATGAGCGCACAGCCAAAACGTGGGGTCAGCGTGGGGGCTTGGCTAGCCGCGCCCGGCATTGCGCGCAGTGCCACGGTGGGCGGGCATGGTGGTGGGGTCTTCCGGCCAGGCGTGTTTGGGGTAGCGACCGCGGAGGTCGGCGCGGACTCGAGGCCAGCCGGTGCGCCAGAAGGATGCCAGGTCCGTAGTGACCGCGACCGGGCGTTGGGCGGGTGAGAGCAGGTGCAGCACGATCTGGACGCGGCCATGGGCCAGGCGTGGTGCGTCTGTCCAACCGAAGACTTCCTGCACTTTGACCGCGAGCACCGGCGGGTCGGTCGAGTAGTCGAGGCGGGGGTGGCCGCCGGAGGGAACCTCCAATCGTTCCGGCGCCAGTTCGTCCATCCGGACGGCGTCCGGCCAGGGCAGCAGGCGACTCAGTGCCTGTCCGGCGTCGATGCGTTCGAGGTCGGCGCGGCGGCGGGCAGTGGCAAGTTCGGGGCCGAGCCAGGTGTCGGTGGCGGCGAGCAGCGACTCGTCATCGACCGGCGGCCAAGGGGCGCCGAGGGTGCGGTGCAGGAAGTCGAGGCGCTGACGTAAGGCGATCGCATCGGAATCCCAGCGCAGCAGGCCGAGACCGGTCGCGCTCAGTCCGCGACGCACCGCGGCGCTGAGCAATTGGCGATCGGGGTCACGAATCAGCTTCTCCGACAACACGATCGCTCCCAGTCGTTCGACCCGCCGAGCGACCACATCGCCGTCGATCCAATCGACCTCGTCGATGGTCGTCAGCAGGCTCGATGCGGCACGGCGGGCCAGCTGTTCATCGGCGACCGCAGCCAACCGTATCCACCCCTCGGAACGACCCGGATCGCGCGTCGCAACGCCGACCGCCAGCCACTCCGCATCACCTATTCCAGAGCCGGGCGGCAGCGTCACCGCAGTGCCGCCGACCATGAGATAGCTCGCCGAGCCCGGGCCGCGCCGTCGCGCCAGCCGCTCCGGATGAGCCAGCGCGACAACGTAAGCCGGATCGTCGACACCGTCCGACGCCTCGACCGATCGTGCCAGCCGCTCGACCTCCCGCCGCCAGCGTGCCGGCCGCTCGCGCCGCAGCACACGCAGACCAGCCGTGAGATCGACTCCGGAGGCAAGAGTGTCGTCGTCGAGGACAGTGACCACTTCCGCAGCCGCCCGAGCACCGACCTCGGCCGCCCCGTCGAGCAACGCCCGCGCCAACCGAGGATGCAGCCCGATCCGAGCGATGCGCCGCCCACGGTCGGTGACAACACCGTCTCCGTTCACGGCCCCCAACGCGCGCAATACAGCCCGGCCCGCAACCAACCCACCGGGCGGCGGAGCATCCCACCAGGCGAGGCCATGACCGTCAGCCGTGCCCCAACATGCCAGTTCCAACGCCAACCGAGTCAGATCCGCCGTCCGAATCTCCGGCTCCGGGTAGGCAGGCAGCGTGCCGTGCTCGTATTCCGGCCAGCATCGCCACACCCGCCCCGGACCCTCACGCCCGGCCCGCCCGGCGCGCTGCTCGGCCACCGCCACCGAGACTCGAACTGTCGCGAGCCCGGACAGCCCACGCCCCCGATCGATGCGTGGGACCCGAGCCAGTCCCGAATCCACCACCGCTCGCACCCCGGGCACCGTCAAACTGGACTCCGCCACCGCCGTGGACAGCACCACTCGCCGCCGCGGCCCTGGCCGCAACGCTGTGTCCTGCCCCGCGGCGGAAAGTCTGCCGTGCAACGGAACGAGATCCACGCCGTCCACGTCGGCCAGAAGTGCTGTCGTCCGGCGGATTTCGGCTGCCCCAGGCAGGAAGACGAGCACGTCGCCCTCGGTTCCGACGAGTGCGGCCCGGGTGGCGCGTGCCACCTGTGCTTCGACGCGCTCGCGTGGCAACGGCGCAACATACGTCGTATCCACGGGATGGGTCCGCCCCTGGACCTGCACCACCGGCGCCGCACGATCCCCACCCAACAGCGCCGAAAGCCGTTCAGCCGCAACAGTCGCCGACGTAGCAAGCACCCGCAGATCCGGCCTCAACCCAGCCCTGGCATCGAGCAGCAACGCCAACAACAGATCCGCGTCGAGATGCCGCTCATGGCACTCATCGAGCACAACCACATCAACCCCCGCCAACTCGGGATCGCTCTGCAACCGTCGCACCAGCAACCCCGACGTGACGACTTCGACCCGAGTGTCCCGCCCTGCTCGCCGATCCCCTCGGACCGAGTACCCGACGGTCTCCCCCACCGACTCCCCAAGCAAAGAAGCCATCCGCGCAGCTGCGGCTCGAGCCGCCAACCGTCGAGGCTCAGCCACCAGCACCCGCTGTGCAGTCCTCGCCGCCAACGCCAACGGCACCAAGGTCGTCTTCCCAGTCCCCGGTGGCGCGACCAGCACAGCAGTCTTGCGCTCGGCCAACGTCTCGACAATACGGTCGAGAACGCCACGGACCGGCAGATCAGGAAGCTCAGGCAGTTTCATTACCCACCAGTCTGCGGCCTCGGCTCCAATCGACGACGCCCTACCCCACCGCACGGAGTGCGTCTCACACCAGCACACCTCTCGCACGAGTGGAACACCCGGCCCCGGCCGCCGCGCGGGCGCCTCCCAAGGGCACCGCTAATATGAACTTGAATTCGACATCAACAAATGAGGTCGACGCCGACCAGCGCCCATGCACCGATAGGTACGTACTCCATGACACTCGCTACCGCATATGCCGTCACCGCCCCCGACGGCCGCTTCGAGAAGACCACCGTCGAACGCCGGAAACTCGGGCCCGACGACGTGCTGATCGACGTCAAGTTCGCGGGAATCTGCCACTCCGACATCCACACCGCACGCAATGAGTGGCAGGGAACCAGCTATCCCTGCGTGCCGGGACACGAGATCGCGGGCATCGTGGCCGCGGTCGGGTCACACGTCACCGGATTCGCTGTCGGCGATCGAGTCGGTGTCGGCTGCCTGGTCGACTCCTGCGGCGAATGCGAGAACTGCCTGGTCGGGTCGCAGCAGTACTGCTTGCGAGGCGCGACGTGGACCTACAACCACAAGGTTCCCGAGTCGGTGCAGGACGGCGGCATCACCATGGGCGGGTACTCGACGCAGATCGTGGTGACCCAGGGCTTTGTGGTCTCGATCCCGGACGGTATCGCGCTGGAGCACGCCGCGCCGCTGCTGTGTGCGGGAATCACCCTGTTCTCCCCACTGCGGCACTGGAACGCCGGGCCCGGTAAGCGGGTCGCCATCATCGGCATGGGCGGGCTCGGCCACATCGGTGTGCAGATCGCGGCGGCACTCGGCGCTGAGGTCACGGTGCTGAGCCAGTCGCTGAGCAAGCGGGACGACGGGCTGCGGTTCGGTGCCCACCACTACTTCGCGACCGCGGACGAGACCGTCTTCCGCACCCTGCGCGGCCACTTCGACCTGATCATCAACACCGTGTCGGCCGAGCTGCCGATGGTGAAGTACATCAGCCTGCTGAAGCTGGACGGCACCCTGGTCGTGGTGGGTATGCCGCCCGGGCCGATGCAGATCCCTGCCTCCTCCCTGATCGCGGCGCGACGCTCGGTTGCCGGCTCACTCATCGGCGGCCTGCCGCAGACCCAGGAGATGCTGAACTTCTGCGCCGACCACGGCATCGGCGCCGAGATCGAGGTCATTGCGGCCGACCGCATCGACGAGGCGTACGACCGCGTCCTACGCAGCGACGTCCGCTACCGGTTCGTCATCGACACCGCCACCTTTTAGTTGTGGCGCGTGTCGGCCTCGGCGGCAGCCGCAGGGGGCGAATTCCCTCGGCAGCCGCGACATCGGCCATCTGCACCCGAGCCCGGCTACGCCGATCGGCGATTCCGCAGGGCGCGGTACTCCCGAAGGGTGCGGCGGCTGTCGGTGGCCGCCAGCGCCCACGCGACGAGCAGCGGTTGAAAGACCAGTCGCACAGCACGTTTGGTGTCGGTGTCGAGACCGAAGGCGTCGGCGTGGTTGACCAGCTGCGCGATGTTGCCGGGGAAGATCGCGACGAAGAACGCCGCGACCGCGCCGCCGACAAGGGCGCGGCGAGGCTGTTTCCAAGTGGCGAGCAGCGCGCTGCCGAGGCCGATCTCGACGACCCCGGACGCGACGACGACAACATCGGGGTCCAGCTGCAACCAGTGCGGCACCTGCGCCCGGAATTCCTGGCGCTGGAACGTCAGATGACCGGTGCCGGCAGTGACCAGCAGCGCGCCCAGCGAGGCCTGGCCCAGCGCGCGAAAACCGTTCGAGCCGTTAAAGTTCCGTGACATTGACAAACTCCTCTAGGACAGGCCCGCGGACGCCGATATCGTCGTGGGGCTATAGATTTTCGTGTGTATTCCCGGGGATACGCCCTGTCCGCAGCCGGGTAGTTTCGGCGAGACGTCGTGCGAGGTCGTTGATCTGGTCCCGGAGGTCGGATCCTGTGGCGACAGTCCGACATCAACGGCGACGGTTTCGATCATGCATCTGACCTGATCCTCGAGTGCCCTGCTCGCCGCGGTGGGACGCAGCACGACCTCACGTTTGTCGGCGCCGCCCGGGTCGCGGTCTACCAGGTCGGCCGTAACCAGGCGTTCGACCAGTGCTGACACCGTGCCGTAGTTGAGGCTCAGGCGTGCGCACAGCTGTTTCATACTCGATCCCGGCTGCTCCCACGGCGCCAGAAGGACCAGGCACCGCGGGTAGGTCACCCCCATTCGGTCCAGGAACGGCCGGTAGGCCGCCGCAACCAGGCGTGATGTCGCGTACATGGCGAAGCACAGCCCATTGTCCAGCGCCAGCGATATCTCGAAGGCGGACTCTTGGGCCGCCACGGAGGTATGCGCTGTCGACCTGTTCATGGCTCCCATCCGGCGAGTATTCGCATCACCGCGTCCGACGCCGATCGGTCGGCGACGGTGATGCGGACTCCAGCACCATCGTAGGATTTCACCGCGATGCCCCGGGGCAGTGCCGCGGTCAGACGCACTATCCGGTCGGTGTCGCACGGCAGCTGCCAGCGCGCGATCCGGTCGACCAGGTCGGGTGCGGCGACGCCGTACCCGATACGCAGCGCGGCGAGTCCGTACGTCTTGACGAACGTCCGGAGCACCACGACGTTGGGGTGGCGCGGCTCAGCACGTCGTGAATGTCGAGCCGGTGGCGCCGATACCGCCCGAGCGGCCTGTATTTGCTGGACGAGCCGGAAGCAGCACTGTCGCCACGCGGATGCAGGGCGGGGTGAGGACGAACAGCTTGGCGCCGCCGGTCACGGCCCAAGGAACAGCCGTTCGCAGGGTAGGCGCGGCAGCAGACAACAGTCCCCGATGGCCTCATGGATCAATTCGACTGTGCACCAATGCTTTCGCATGCAATCGTGGATCAAATGCGCTACCGCCACGGCGGTGGCCGTATAGTCGAAGGCCACTCCACCCAGCCAGATCCGCAGGTGCATATCGCCTGCAGACGGGAACCATCCCTCGGCGATCATGGCCTACCCTCCTGATACGGCGCAACGCAGATAAACTTTCAGCTCTCGACGTTCCTTCGGAGTCACGCGCGGACGAACACCTCTGGCTCGCCACCGCGGCGGGATCGCCACCGGCGGCATCAGCGGTAAGTCACGATCACCCGTCACCCCGGACTGCCAGATCAACCTTTCCGGACGAGGCAGCAGAACCTTTGCGGGACAAGTTCGGGCATTCGGGGCGTCAGGAGAGCGACTACTGCCTATGCGAATACATTCTCAATGACTGGGTGTCACTGTCCTGACGTTCCGGGCATCGTTGCCGGGAAACGCGGCTCCATTGCCGGTCCGAACGCCTCGATGACAAAGTTAGTGGCTGACCGATTCCGGAGACTGTCCAAGTTTTGGACAGTATCTTCACAATGCCCTGGGCGAAGGCTGGCGCTCGAAACCGGACCCCGCACGGACAAACGCGACCAGATGAGGCGGCGGACGCTACCGAGACCCGGATCGTGGCACCGGTGGCTGTCCGTCGGTGATACGTAGAGCCTTGAGCCTGGCGTACAGCGTGGTGCGGCTGATACCCAGCTCATGTGCCGTCTTCTGTTTGTTGCCGTTGTAGCGGCGCAACGATTCGATGATGACGTCACGTTCGGCTCGTTCGCGACCGGACAGGCTCCGCGCGCGCGACGCCACACGGTAGCGGTCGGGCAAGTCGCGGACCGTGACATCGCCTTGGTGGCGGTGTTGCAGGATGTGCGCCAGCACGGCCTTGAGTTCGTGCAGGTTACCGGGCCAGGGTTGGGCGGCCAGCAGTTCGATCACGCTCGGGAGGAGCCGGACGTCGGCGGCCGGATCGAGTTCGCGCAGCAAGTCTTTGGTAATCGCGGGCAGTTCCGCGATGCGATCACGCAGCGGCGGTATCTCCACGCGTTCCGCGCACAGTGCCGCCAGCGCGGCGTGTGCGCCGTGCGCGTCCCGCAGCGGAAGTGAGCTGAGGATGATCTTGGGACGGGGCTTGGACTTGATAGCGCCGATCAGCTGATCGACCACCCGCTCCGGCAGGGCATCGACACCGTCGAGGCACACGGCGCCGGCCGGGCGGGCAAGACGCTCTTGCAGTCGGCGGACCCACGTCTGCTCGCCGCACGTCGCGATATCCGCACACTGGTGGAACTCCACCTCCTCCGGGCGCGCCAGCCGACGGGCCGCGGTGCTGCGACCGGTGCCATGGTCACCCACGACCAGAACCGGTCCGGCGGTGGTCGGCGCGTGGTCGGCCAGCCGGGTAACAACTGGCCGCGCCGCCACGGTGACGTCGAAGTCGGCGATCGGTTCGAAGTGGAAAAGCATGCCGGTTTCTGCCCCCGTCACCTGTGCGATGTGAAGGCGGACCGCCGCGCCGGAAGCCAGGCGAACGTCCGTGCTGTGCGGGCGTGCGGGCGCCTGTTCTGCCAGCATGTGCAGCAGGGCGTAATCCGACGGGCCGAGCAGATCGACGGCGCTGTTGTTGGTCAATACGATGTCGTCCCCGACGGCCGCGACGGCCCGGCGTTGCCGTGAGATCGTCTGGAATGCGGCCAGCAGCGCGCGTTCCGATGCCTTGGCCTGGTCGAGGAGTCGATGTTCGATGTCGTTCACCGCGCGCTGCAGAAACGGAGCGAGTAGCGGGTCGGCATGAGAATTGGTGCTGGTGATGTCGAGGACGCCCGCCAGCCGCCGGGTGACCGGATGGAGGATCGGGTGGCCGTAGCAGGTGAGCCCTTTGAAGCGCTCGATGTAGTGCTCGGAGCCATTGATGATGATGCCTCGCCGCGTTTCGAGCGCAGTGCCGAGCGCATTGGTGCCGATACTGTCCTCGGCCAGGTTGGCGCCGTCCCGGATTCCGAGCGTTTCCAGCGCGGTTTCGACCCGTGGATTATCGAACCAGTGATAGACGAGTCGGCAATCGCGATCCACGAGCAGCAGACTGTATGCGGTACCGGTGAGCGTGGCCGCGATCTGATCGAGGACCGGGGCCGCGGCGTCGAGAAGCCTGCTGCGCGGGTCGAATTCCGTGACCGACAGATCGGCGAATCCAGTGAATTCCGGCTGCACGCCGGATAGTTGCGAGCGCCGCCACGATAGCTCGATTTCGCGACGCAGCGCCGACATGGGTGCGCGGTTGCACTCCAATGACGTCATCTGGTTCCTACTCCTTGCCCAGCACGCGGTGCCGGAGTCGGTGCCGAATGCCGTTCGATCTGTCGGCTTCGGGTCCGCGTCCCAGACTCAGCCTACTCGTCCGTGTGTTGTGGATCACTTCTCGCTATTCATGGGCATAGTGTGCGCGATGTTCGCTGCGTCGCGGTGTTTAGAAATTGGACACCCCTGGTCGGAAGTTGGTCACCACGGAGGTTCTGTGAGACGCGCTGTCCATCGGGAGCGCAGATGCGGCGCTATCCGATGTGCGGTCGGGTTCTGACGGACAAGCAGTGAGAGTTGCTCGAGCTGCCGTTACCCGGCTTCGTGACCAGCCGGGTGAGAGCGTGGTGTCGATCGGCGGGGCGGGCCTGGCCGCGGACGCCATCGCCGAGGACCTGATCGACGAGTACCGCCAGTTCGTCAAACCGGTCATCCTCGGCAGCGGCACCCCGTACTTCCCGCCGCTCGCCGAACCCCTCGACCTGCGGCTGATCGAGTCCCAGGCCCTGAGCTCCCGGGTCGTCTACCTTCGCTACCAGCGCATCCGCTGAGTTCGGCGCTCGGTGGAATGAGTCCATTGAGCCGAACCAGATCCTCCCGGCCCACATTGCTTCGGCCACAAGATGTTTCAATGCACGATAGTGGCTCCCCTTCAGTCGAGACGCGGGCCGGATTCGATCTCGATTTTCGCGAGCATGTCGTGGATCGATGAATCTGGTCCGAACTCAATGAATCTGGTACAGCGACTCAGGTGTCTGGCATGTGGCTCAACTTTTCCGGCCCGTGTCGCATGATCGCCGGGATTCGATCGACGTGCAGGGGTGGCGTGTGGATGCCGGGCTGCGGCTGTGCAGGATCCCTCGAGGAAGCCCGCGTAGTCAGGTGGTGTACATCACGACACCGAGCTTGGACTCCGCGGTCTTGGCATAGAAGGCAGTGAGTCCCTCGAGTTCGGCGACGATGACTCCCGGACCTTCATCGGGTGTGATCAGCTCCAGTTCGTAGATTTCGTGCTCGTCGATCAACTCCTCGAAATCGGCTTGCCTGACAGCGGTTTCGACGGCCAACACGTCAACCGTGGCGAGACGTGCAGCGAGCTCGGTCGCCTGATCCGGCGACACCACCGAGAAAGCCCCGTTCTCCAGGGTCGAGCAGGCGATGCTGTCGGCGCCCCCGACCACGGGCCACAGTTCGTGGTCCTCAGGGCTGGGCCAAGCCTCCCCGGTGAGGAAGTAATTGAGCGCGGCCCCGTAGTGGGTGCGGTAGTGGTCTGGCTTGTCGAGCCTGTTGATGCTGGTCGGATCCTGCCGGAGCGCGTGGATCTCCTCGCCACTCACCGCTTGCAGCCAGGTTGCCTGTGCCACAAGGCCCTCCTGTTTCACTCTCTTGTTCGACACGTGCGCAAAGGTCGTCAGGGCCACGCAACCGTGCCCGGACGGGGCGCCTTTGTGTTCAATCCTGGCCACCGAGACGCGCAGTCTATTCTGTGGCCGGGATGATGCCTTGTTTTCTCGCCGCGGACTACTCTTCTCGAATCTCGACCCCCCATACCGTGTCCAGCACGACGGCGGCGGCGACGAGTGCCCCAGCTGCGATCGTCTGCACCGAGATCCGCGAGCTGTCCACCGCCGCAACCACGCTCGCGGCCACCACCGCTTCGTTGAGCCCAAGCACCCCAGCTGTCGGCGCGCTCAGATGCGCAATTCCATACCAGTAGGCGGCGAACCCGGGGCCGAGCAGCGCGGCGCCGAGTGACACCTCGATGGCCATGTGTTGCCAACTCCCGGTTGCCGTCGTCACCAGCAGCGGGGTGGTGAGCAGCCCGGCCACGGCAAGCTGCAGCCCAGCCGAGACGATGGGATCACCACGGCGGGACTCCCTCGCGACCAGAATGATCAACGCGGTCACCGCGGCCGCGCTGCCCAACGCTAGAACACACCCGAGCAGCGCTGCGGTAGTGGAGGTTTCGATGCCAGGACGCATGGACACCACGGCGACAGCGGCGACGAGCAGCCCGGCCTCGATCACGATCGGTGTGCTCAGCTTCCGCGCTCCGCTCATCACCGCCCCAGCCAACAGCAGGATCGGAGACGCCAGGTGTAGCGCGACGACCACCCCGACAGGGCCGATCGCCAGTGCCGCGACGTACATCGAGATGTTCGCCGCCTCGAGAAATCCCAGCCTCAGATAGGTCCCGGGATTGGCCCGAAGCTCCCGCCAGGGACGTCGGCCACCGGCGACCGCCACGACCAACAGCGGGACCGCCGCACCCAACGCCACCAGCGGCGCGGCGCGCTGCGAACCCAGCAATGCCAACCCCGCCGAACAGCATCCCCACAGACTCGTCGCCGCCATCAGCCCTGCCAGGCCCGCACCGGACCATCGCTTCATCTCGCGCTGCTCAGCCGTCACCAGATCTACGGTATGAAATCGGTTGCCCAACAACAGGTACAGCAGGGAGCTCCTGGTCATACCGTTCCGTCTCGCCCGCGCTGTCCGTTGCCCGGGTTGTCGCCTGCCAGCCTGACCTTGTTGCCAGTCGTGGGACCACCGTCGGCAAGCGATCCGACGAGCGAACGTGTTCCAAGATCTATCCGCCAACCCCGTCGCGGTGATATCAGCCAAGTGCTCGGTAATGCCGATGTGATATTTGCTGGCCAAATTCGCGTCCCGCAGCAGATGGCGAGAGGGCGGGCTCTCGGTCGAGGAGGCGCGGATAGGGCGATTCCGACCGCGGTGTCGGTTGGCACGCGGGGACGGACGATTGCCCAGCGCCTGACCGCGACGGTCTTCACCAGCCGGTTCCGCGTACCCGCCCGCCTTCGGTGTGACCGCAGGCCAGCTCCGGCGGCATCCTGGTGCTGCTGCGCTGCTAGTGCGCGCCAATGTCGACACGCCGCGGCTGCAAGGTTCCCGGGAGCGCTCAGCCCTCGCCGTTGAGGGTCAGCACGACCAGTGGAATCGGCCGGTCGACCTTGGACTGGAAATCTGCCAGCAGCGGGTTGTTGGCCAGCACCCAAGCCGCGAACTCGTCGTAGTCCTCGCCTTCGAGCACCTTGCCGATCGCCTGGTAGGTCTTGTCTCGGAGCTCGATGGTGACCTGCGGACTTGCCTTGATGTTGTACCACCAAGCCGGGTACTTGTCCTCGATGAACGAGCTCACATACATGGTGTCGCCCCGGTACAGAGGTCCGAGCGGAGTCGTGTGCCGCCTGCCGCTCTTGGCTCCGGTGGTGGTGAGCAGGATGAGGTCTCCGCCCGCGTAAGCGCCGCCCACCTTGCCCGAGTTCTCCCGGAACTCCTTGATCACATCATCGTTCCAGTTGGCGATGCCGCCTTCCTGGTCCCACGCCTGGTTCCACGGCGCGTTCGGGTCGTTGTAATCAGTGATTTCGATCTGATCCGGCTGTCCCGCAGTCGATTCGATTTCGCTCATGATTCGAGTATGTCGGGGACATAGGACAGTTCCGGTCCTAATTCAATGAGAAATCTCGACGCATTTCGCAAGCCGACGCCCTGCCATGCCGTAGTCCGGTCGTTCGAACAGGCCCAGTCGACCAGGAAACAGTGCGAGAACCGGTTCCGCTTCTGCGGCCCCCATGGTGGTCTGACAGTGGTCCCACGACTGGCAACGCGGTGGTTCCTCGACGGTGGCAAACGACACCCGGGTGCAGCGGCAGACCGTGTACGTCGCCCCGCGAGGATCTGCGCCCACACCGCCAGATCGCGTGCTCGTCAAGGTCGTGCGAAGCGGGGCCACGGCCAACTTCCGCGAATCGCGCACGCGCTACACGGCTGCACCCTGTCGCTTGGTTCAACCAGGAGAACTTCGGAAAGGGGTAGAGATAGAACTGCACCAACTGGTACCGCCAAGCATGCAGGAAACACACCTCCCAGCACGGGTGCGGCCATTTGTCCCTTGGGTGGGTGGATTTCGTCGCGGCTGCGGAGGATCGGCATGATTTCGCCGTCATCGAACGGTCGTCACGCAATGTCTCCTTCGCCGGCGCGGCCGAGTAGCTGAACGGTCGGCGATGCCCGGCCAGCCACCGCATGTACTGCGCCAAGGCCCGGCTGTGACAAAGAGCGTTAGTTGGCCAGGGTCCGTGCCGGTTTCGCAGGTAGCCATGGTGAGACGGGCGATAGTTGGCCACGATGTCGGGCGTTAGTTGGCCAGTGACGGGGATGGAGCAGGCCGTTACGGAGTTACGGTTCAACCGGCAATCGGCTTCGGGCGTTATCCGGCTGGAGAGTCGATCTTGTGGGCGAGTGTTGTTGCAAGACTGTCGAGTTCGGCCTTGAGCGTGCTGTAGTAGGGTCCGCAACGGTGGCTGTGCATGTGGTGCCAGGAGCTTGTGAGCTGCCGTTTCCATGCTTGCTGGATCTCCGGTGGCTGCGTGACTCGGATGGGTTGCGGCGCGAAGAGGTGTTCCCCATTGGTCAGCTGGACCCAGACGTAGATGGAGGCCAACTGCCGTTTGCGGTCTATGAGTTCAGGTTCTGGCCGTGAACGGTGATCGGGTGGAAGCCGGAGGATCAGATCGTTCCAGGTGCCCGTGTCGATGAACCAGGTTTCCAGCGCTCGGCGTCGGCTCTGATAGTTGACCAAGAGTGTGGCGGGTTCGTCGAGTTCGGCTGCGAGAGCGGTCAGCGCCGATTCGAAGCCGAGCGGATCGGGCTGTTGTTTCACGCTGACGTGAACGCGATGCGCCCCGGAGTAGATTCTGCCGTTGTGCAGCAGCTCTGTGTTGTGCCCCGTTCCGAGTCCGAGATATTCGGCGGCCTCGCCGAGGGAACCGCCAGCAACCATCTGCACCAGCTTGAGTGCGGCGGTGCGGCGCGTGAACATCGGATTGACGTCGGCAGGTGCTTCGAAATGCCGTTCGTACCAGCTCTTGGGCAAGAACGCCGGGATATGTTCGGGCCCCCAGTGTTGTGGGCGGACGCTGGCGGCGCGTCGGCCCCGTGACCCGCCCGCTTTGGCGAAGCCACGGAGCAGCGGTTCGCAGGCGGCTTGCATTCCTGTCGACAGCGGGGTCTGTGATCGTAAAAGTCTCTGTGCCCTGGCGGTCTTGCCCGCTCGGCTTGTGGTGGCCGGGAGTAGCGGGCGCAGGTATTCGCGGACCGTTTCCGCGTTGCCGCTGAGCAGGATTCGATCGGCGATATAGGTCAGAGCGGCTCTGGCGGCGGCGTCGGCAGGCGGCGGCCCGAAGATGGTGCGGGGCCTGACCGAGGGGGTCTTGGCTGACCGGTCGGCAGCTCTGCGCAGCAGAGTCGTGACATGTTCGTCGATTGACGTTGCGGTTTCCTCTGACGGGCTCATGTGTCGCAACGCAGGCCAAGTCTGGGTGGCCAGCATCGTCACTGCTTGCAGATCAGCGAAGTAGCTGATCGGCTCGGTCAAGTGCCCGACGCTGAGCGTGCTGGCAGGACCTTCGAATTCGAGCAGTCCAAGAATCTTGTCCTGGAGGGCGACCAGTTCGGGACCGGCCGAGCGGCGAAGTCGAGGACGGTCGAGTCTTGTGCCGCAGCAGGTGTCGTGGGCTCGGCCGTTGCGGAGGTTGAGCACCTGTCTGCATTGCGCGGGGTGGAGCATGACACCCATCGCGGGCAGCAGACCGTGACGGCCGGGCCGACGGTCGTGGACGAGTTGATCGCATTCGGGGCATCGATGTTCGAGCAGGCGCTGGTGCTTGGTGCAGGCGAAAACGACCGGCAGACGCCAGGCTCTGCGCCAGGCTCCTCCGAAAGCTTGCTGAATAGGAGTTCCGTCGCCAGCGAGGCATTCCGGGCAGTATCGCGTCGCCGGGGTCAGGAACCAGGGAGTGTTCAAAGCCTGCACGCCACTCGCGGCAATGTCTGTTGTCGTAGAGGGGAGCGGATATCGCCCGCGCAAACCGTTCAAACCGAGCTGGGTGACCGCCTCGATCGGGAGCCTGGTCGTATGCGCGAAGGTCTGCCGGGATGGCTCGGGGATTTCGGTCAGCAGGCCGACCGTCGAAAAGACTCCGCTGCGCCGCTCCGTTGCCAGTCCCGTCACCTCCATCAGACGGGCCGGCGACTGATTGATCCGGTAGGACAGCCGGAGAACGAATCCCGGCAGCGACTCATCCGGTAGCGGTAACAGGCTTCTTCCCAACGGTTCGGCGGTGGGCATGTATCGCTCAGCCTGCGCTTCCAGTTGCGGGGACGCCCTTGTCGTCGAACACAGTGTTGCGCGGCTTGGACTTTTTTCGCGTCGGTGCCACGGGCGCGGTTGGGATGTCGGGGATTTCGCCTGCATCGGGGTCGAGATCGGGCAGATCGTCGGGACTCAGCGCTAGGAGGTCGAGGAGGTCGGTGGTGATGTGTTCTTGGCCGGTCTCGATGGCATATCGGCATCCGGCTTGGACGAGTTTCTTGACCAGGCCGATGATTCCGCCGGTGCGACGGAACAGGTATTCGGGCATAGCGCCGTCGCTGAGCATGCCGTCATAGCCGTGCAGCAGCCGCAGCTGCTGCTCGATGCCGACCAGATGGGCAGCCCAGGCGGCGATGCCCGAGGGAGTGTCGTAGGAGAACCGATCGAGGTCGAGCAGGTCGAACCGCAGGTCGGTCTGTCCGGGTGCGTCGTCGTTGCGGCTCTTGCCGCGGTCACGGACCGGCGGGAACAGCCATTGCCCGGTGCGGGGATCTTTGCGGCCGTCGCGCAGCAACCCGGACCGGGGGATGCCGACACCGACCAGGATGAGGGTGACCGGCAGGCTCATCAGCTCGCGGATCAGATCCAGCACGTCCTGGTCGGCTTCGCGATGCAGCTTCAGCCGCGTGATGTCATCGAGGACAAGGGCTTTGGTGCCGTGGTCGTAGATGGCGTTCTTGACCGTGCGGATGAGATCTTCTTGTCGCATGCCCTTGTAGGGCTCGCCGAAGAAGTCCAGAATTCGCTGGCAGGTGGAGATCGGGGTGGCCTTGACCGGTGTCCGGACGTAAGCAACAGGCGCGTGCTGATCCAGTGTCCCGGCCATTGCGGTGGGGTTCTGGGCGTAGAGGGCGAGCCATTCGTCTTCGAACGAGGCGATGATCTCGCAGATCGTTTCGGTTTTGCCCTGGCAGCCACCACCGTTCAACATCACCCCTGGCCGGGTGTCGGGGCTGTGGTTGAAGGCGTTGTCCTCGATCAGCGCCCGGATCTTCCAGGACACGAACGCGCTCATCGGGGTTTCCTGAATAAGCAGGTTGGAGTGCGTCGCGATGCGGTGCAGATCGTGTAAACGCCGTTGCCGCGGGGTCATCCGCTGGTGATCCTCGGCGGTGATGATCGGGGCGGGAACGAAGTCTCGACGAGTCAGCCGCCATCGGTTCCAGCCAGCCCAGACGGTGCGATCAGGGACCGGACCAGGCAGAAACAGTGCCGGACCGGTCAATTCACATCCTCCAATCCGGTTTCCACGGCGTGGTCTTGTTCGTTCTCGTCGGGTAGGACCAGCAAGCTGGTGCGGCGTAGACGTTCTCCCAATCTGCCTGGTGGCCTCGGCCGCGTCGGCACTGCTTGCTCACGGCGATGCCGTCGTTCGGTGGTGACCGAGTCCTCGGTGCTGCGGGCCTGTTCGGGCCATCGCAACGCCACCACCTTCCCCTGGTTGTCGTCGGCGGGGGCTGGGTCTCGGTCGTTGCGTGCGGCGTCGCCCTGGGCTGCTTGGCGGGCGGTACTGGTGCGCTGGGTTTTGCTCATCCGGGTCGACCAGGCATCGACGGGGATATCGGCGCCGAGCAACTCCAGCAGCACCGGCAGCAGTTCGGCGTCGCTGTGCGGGGACAAACCCCGGCGACGGACTTGACGTAGCAGCTCATCGGCAGTGATCGAGGAAAACGCTGGGACTTCTCCTTCTGGAGGTAATCCGTTCCAGCGCAATGTGTGCCATTCGCTGGTGTTCTCGTCCTGGAAGAACACCATGCGACGATCCCGACGGTCCGACCGGATCAGCCACTTGCCTTTGTGTTTTCCGCCCCGTGTCGAGGGCTGGCTGCCGTCAGGTAGTGCCGGACCCCAGTACCACAGACCGGAGATTTTCACCCCGCGCCGACCGTGGATATCGACGTAGTGAGGTTTGAGCAGCCGGTAATACAACTGTGGATCCGGAATCTGAAGGGAGACACCGCCTTGCGCCATCGCAGCCGCGAACAACGTATTCGGCGAATGCTGTTCACCCGGCGCCCAGGCCGGCGCATACTCCCCCAAGGCCCGGTTCTGCCAGACCTGGACAATCCAGGTGGCAATGAGATGCTCCATCTGCGAAATGGTCAGTATCGCATCGGATTCAGGATCGACACCACGGTCTGCGACGTCGACGCCTGTGTAGCCGGGCAGCACTTCGAACAGCAGGCTGCGTATTCCGCCGAAGGTCCTTTCGACCGCCTGCTTGTCGGTCGGACGCATTATCCGAGCAGGGAGAATGTTGCAGCCCAGGTCGCGTTCAGCCTGAACGAGCCGGTGGTTCTTGTAGACGGATCCGTGGTCGGTGGTCACCGTTTCCGGGGTGAAGAACGGCAACCCGGCGACCCGGTGGCCGGCGAATTCGGCGACCACTGCGGCGGGAACGCCCGGGTAGGGCCATTCCATGTCCTCGCCCCATCCGTCGCGCATCGGCAGCGGCATCATCACATCGCGCAGCACCATCGCGATGTCGACCGATGTGTCCGACACCAGCGTCAACCGGAACGCCACCAGAGAATGCGTATAGACATCCAAGGCCAGACTCAGATGAACCGACACCGACTCACCGAACACCGTTTCGCGGACCTTCACCGGCAACACCGTGGTGTCCAGCGCGACCACCTGCCCCGGCCGATGGACAACGACGTAGGTGATGCCGGTGTCGACCGCGGCCGCCGAGCGGACATAACGCTGACGCGCGCCGCCGGGCCCGAACCATTCCGACCAGACCGCCCGCAGCGTGTCGTAGCTGGGAATCCTGACTTCCGCTCCGTGCTTTTCGAGTACGTACTGGTGAATGAGTCTGTCCTTGGCGCGCATGCTCATTCGTGATCGGTGCAGACTCTCGGCCCGGACCGCGAAGATCGCTTCGCGCACTGGTTCGTTGATGCTCGGATGCCCGCCACCGGCCCGCAGCCAACGCCCGTCGACGCACCCGGCGAAACCTTCGGTGCGCCAGGCGGCAGCCAGCCGCCGCAGGGTGCGTTCGCTGAGATTGGCCAACCCCAGCACCGCCAACTCCTCTGCACCCAACGCTGCCAGTTCGGCGACCTTGGTTCGTCTGCGCTGCGTGAGCGTGGTCTGCTCCGGGTCGTAGGCCGGACGCGGTTCACCCGGAGCGCGACGGCGTGAATCCCCGGAGCGAAAGCCAGTTTCGGCTTCCAACGCGTGCGCCAACCGGATGTGCAAGCGGTCTTGCTGCTCTGAAGTCAGGTCGGTTCGCACCGCGAGTTGTCCAGATCGTGGATCCTTCACCACCACACTGGAAACCACACGGCAGTCCGGGTGAAACATCAGCCACCGGAACGTGCGCGACTCGACAGCCCCGCTCGCAGGCCGCACCAGAAACCGGCCGTGTTCGGCCTGAATCTCCTGAACAGTCCAGTCCAAGCCGTCGAAACGCAGCACCACCCCAACCGTCAGTTCCAACAATCCACGCCGGTCGCTCACCGTGCCGACTCCCACCCGGCGAACACCAAGGTCTCGTCGGACAGTGGGCTACCCAGCTCGATGCCGAGGCGGCGGTGCCACAACAAGTGCAGAGCGTGCGCACGCGCCACCGCCGGGAGCGAGGCCGCATTCACCAGATCCGCGAACCGCCGAGGACCCGTGACCACCGCACTGAGCAGCTGACCTTCCAGGCCGAGGCGGTCGGTCAGCTCACGGCGCTGCGCCGAGAAGGCATCCATCACGCTCACCACATGCGGGGCCCACCCGGCGACCACGCTGTAGGACCAGTCATTGACCAGCGCTGCTTCTTTCGCGGCCACGAACTTCGTCATGTCATCGTCGCCGATCAACCCGGCCGGGCGGACATCGAACAACCACCCAGAACCGTCCTGTGACACCGCCAGATAGTCCGGGACATGTTCGCCGCGGCGGCCCGCCGCGGTCTCGAACGACAGCCGAAATGGTTGCGGCAGAACCTCGATCACCTCACCGGCGAAATCCAACGCGAGCAGCAGCCGCTGTTCCTCGAGTGACTCGAAACCATGGTGACGTCCCGTGGACACCAGGAACTGCAACCCCGGCCGGTGCTTCTGCCGCGCACCCCAACCGAACCGCCGCACCGGCTGCAACCCCTCGATGGGCATCGCAGCCAGATCTCGTACCGCACAGGAAATCTCATCTCCCCGAAACTGCCACGACGCGATCCACCGAGACGTCCACCCCGACCCGCAACTCAGCCGATGCCGCACCGAATCGGGCAAATCGGCGACTACGATCAGATCGCCCACGCGGCACTGGTCTGAACGCACGGCCACACCGTAACCTGGTGTTCGCCAATACGTTTCAAAATCACAAAGATCACATTGGAACGACCGACACCTGCCGTTTGCCCCCGTGTGGGACCACCACGTTGCCTCTCGTGGGACCACCGAGCAGGCGATCCACTGGGGGAACACGTTCCAGAACGGTTGTGCGGAACGATCATGGCGATGGTGGCTGAGCGTCCGATAATGCCGAATACAGGATAGTTTGAACCCGCCAGTATCGAGAATCGAACGATTTCGCGGCGACACCAGGTGGATGTCGAGCGGACCGAGATGCGCTCTACGACTTCACCGGCCGTACCAGCAAGCGCACCGGGCCCAGCGGTGGTGTGGTCGGGAGGTGACTATCCCGACCTGTACTACCGGCGGTGGGCGATAGGCCCGATGAGCAGGGGCTGGTCCAGCATGTCTGCGGTGAACGACACTCCGGTGACCTTCGCCGCCAGGGCGAAGGCCCTCGGCACGCCGGTGCTGAGGCTGATGTCCCAGGCGTCCGAATTGCTCTCGGGTTCATCCTCATCGGCGTCATAAATGTAGTCATCGTCGGTCATGTCCAGCTCCATGCCCAGCTCGCGCATGTAGTCGTTGAGCCGGTCGGGCTCGCTACCCCAACGGATATGCGGGTACCACAGTCGGTGGCCGGTCACGATCGTCCCGCCGATCGCGTACTCGAGGCTGTGCACGGCGTAGTCATGTCGGGTGATCGCCAGGACCTCACAGTCTCGCGATAGCTCCGCCAGCGTCTTGTGGTCAGTCACCCACCACCCGCACGGTTCGATGGCCACGCTCCAGGCACCGGCCCGAAACACGCCCACGTAACCGCCGCCTTCCCCGCCGCCGGTCTTGCCGCTGTCGTTGAGCTCTTCGAAGTCCGACTCCTGGCCGGCGGCGCCACCGTTGCTGAAGCGGCGCACCACCTCCGACGGGTCCAGGTTTCGGAAGAAGCCGACGCTGAAGATCACGCCCAGCGGGCCCGCTTGGCTCTCGGATGCGTTGAGCCACTGAAATGGGGCCAGGGGATCGGTTGTCGCCATATGGGTCATGGTGGCAGACCCCACCGACAACCATTCGATCGTCTGGATGCTTGATCACTGTCCTCAGCGCGGACTTCCCGTGGCTCCGTTGACGTCCGAGCGGCTCGCCGGCCTGATCCGCGAGGGTCAGCAGAACACCGGACTTGCTGCCACTGGCGACCATTCTTGCCGCGCAGGCGAGGTGGCCCTCGGCACCGAGCACATCGGATCGCCATCCGGGACCGCCCGAAAGCACTGAAATGCCGCATACTGGTCGTTCGGGAACGCTGCATTCGCCAATCGGCAGTGCGATAATCCGTTCCACTTCTGGACGGCTGTTGGTGGTCCAACGACTGGCAACGTGGTGGTCCAACGACGGTGGCAAACGACACACCGATAAGTGGCCAACTATCGTTCTGAGTGGCCAACTATCGCTCTTTGTCACACCGGCCGGGCCCGCCGAGGTCTAGATGACCTTGGCGGCGATCAGCAGGTTCCAGATCTCGCCCTGGTCGACGACCTCGACGCCGAGTTTCTCCGCCTTGGTCAGCTTGCTCTCACCGACTCCCGCACCGGTGATCAGCAGATCGGTGCTCGCCGATACCGAGGAGGCCGACGTCGCGCCCGCCTTCTCGCACAGGCGTTGGAACGTCGGGCGGGCGACCTTCTCGCCGGAGCGTGGGTCGCTGATCGCGCCGGTGATCACCACCGTCTTGCCTTCCAGCGGCGCGCCTGCCGCAACGACCGGGGGAAGATCCTCCTCGCGCACGTCCAGACAGACGCCCGCCTCTCGCAGCCGCTCGAGTTCCGGACGCAGGCGATCCAGGTGCGCGACCAGTGAGGCGGCGACCTTCGGTCCGATATCCTCCACCGCCACGAGCCGTTCCTCGCCCGCGTCGGCGACCTCCTCCAGGGAGCCGAATCCCGCCCGGGCCAGGCGAGCGGCAGTGCCGTCGGAGGCCATCGGGATCGCCAGGCCGATCAGGGCGCGGCGCAGGCCGACCTGGCGGCTGGCATCGATCGAGTCGATCATGCGCGCGGCCGAGACCTCGCCGACGCGGTCGAACTCGAGCAGGCGCTCCTTTGTCAGCGTGTAGAAGTCCGACGGGCGCTCCAGGATGCCCGCCTCGGCCAGGCGTTCGATCCACACCTGCCCGATGGCGTCGATGTCGGCCGCGGCCCGCGACGCCCAGTGGATGAGCCTGCGCACCGTCTGCGCGGGGCAGGAGACGTTGGTGCAGAACAGTTCTCGGCTGTTGCCCTGCTCGATGACCGGCTGCTCGCACGAGGGACAGGTGGTGGGCGGGACGATCTCGCGCTCCTCGCCCGTGCGTTTGGAGGCGTCGAGAACGCCCGCCACGAACGGGATCACGTCGCCCGCGCGGCGCACCAGTACCGTGTCACCGACCTTGATGTCGCGGGCGCGGATCACCTCTTGGTTGGCCAGCGTGGCTTTCGTGACCGTCGTGCCGCCCACGAACACCGGCTCCAGCCAGGCGACCGGGACGATCTTGCCCGTCTTGCCGACGTCCCAGACCACGTCGGCCAGCAACGTGGTCTTCTCCTCGGCGGCGAACTTGAACGCCAGCGCGCCGCGTGGGGAGTTCGACCGAGTACCGGCTGCCGCGTAGGCGTCGCGGTCGGCCAGCCGCAGCACCGCGCCGTCGAGGTCGTAGTCCAGCTCGTTGCGACCTTGCTCGATCGCGGCGATCGCCGCCTGCGCCTGCTCGGCGTCGGCGCAGAGCCGCATCTGCGCACCCGCGACCCCCAGCGCCCGCAGCCCCTCCGCCAAGTCGACCGCGGCGCCGCCGGCAGTGGTATCCAAGTCGAATCCGAAGAATCGCAGGCGCCGCTCGGAGACCGTGGCCGCGTCCTTCGCCCGCAACGTGCCCGCAGCGGCGTTACGCGGGTTGATCAGCGGCTTGTCCGGATGGGCGGTGTTGTAGGCGAGGAAGGTCGAACGCAGCATCACCGCCTCGCCACGCACCTCCACCCGCCCCGGGACATCGATCCGCTCGGGGACGCCATCGACCAACGCCCGGACCAGCACGGTCACGTCGTCACCGGTGGTGCCATCACCGCGGGTCACGGCACGCACCAGCCGCCCGTCCTCGAAGACCACGGCCAGGGACAAGCCGTCGAGCTTGGGCATCACCACAACCGGCTGGCCGGGGAAGCGGTCGAAGAACGCCGCGACCTGCTCGGGCTTGGTCGCCTTCTCGAGGGACAACATCGGACGCGAGTGCCGGATCGGGGCGTGCAGCACTGCGGGCGCGCCGACCTGCTCCAGCGGATTCGGGTCGGGCGTGAGGCCGGGGTGCGCCTCGATCAGGCCACGGAGCTCGTCCTCGATCGCGTCGTACTCGGCGTCCGCGACCAACGGCGAGCCCTGGTAGTAGGCGTCGCGCAGCGCCACAATGCGGTCCGCGAGCTCTTGAATACGTTCCCCAGTTTCCACAGCACCCGACGCTACCGATACCCACCGACACCCTCGTCGAGGCCCGCACGACCAGGGTCCGAGTAGGTAGCCCGTGATCACGCCACTCGCCACGCGTCGGCGCGCCGCCCGTCATTCGCCTCGGCGCTCCTTCGGACGGGTCAGTGGCATGCCGAAGGCGGCGAACAGGCTTGGTTGGAGAAAGACGGTGATGGCGGCGACGCTGCTGGGGCCGGTGGTGATGACGTGTATCGAATGGGCCTCCAGGACGTCCCCTGCGTCCCGGCGGTATTCGGCGACGGCGGGTTGTCCGTTCGCGGCCGTCGGAATCAGCATGAGATCGCCAGGTTCGGCGAAAGCACGCTGGGCAAGGAACCCGGTCACGGCGTCGCGCCCGGTGAACCACAGCGGCACCGGCGGCATTTCGAGCCTGACGTCGGCCGCCAGTAGCTCGGTGAGTGCTGCCAGGTCGGCGTTCTCGAATGCCGCGCAATACCGGTCGAGCAGGTCGCGGCGCTCGGCGTCGTCCGGTTCGGTCACGCTTTCGCCGGTGGGGGCGACCTCGGCGAGATGGGCGCGTGCCCGCTGCAGAGCGCTGTTGACCGCGACAGGGGTGGTTTCGAGCAGGTCTGCGACTTCGGCGGCGCTGAACTGCACGACGTCGCGCAGGATCAGCACGGCCCGCTGACGCGCAGGCAGCTCCTGCATGGCCGTCACCACGGCCAGCCGGACGCTTTCCCTCGCGACAAGTGCCGTTTCCGGGGTCAACGCATCGGGCAACGGCTCCATCCAGTGGTAAGCACCGGCGTCACGGTCGAGACCCGCATCGGGGTCGACCGAGCCGGCGCCCAATCCATTCGGCAGCACCCGGCGGGCGCGGTTCTCCAGCGCGCGCAGGCACGCGGTCGTCGCGATGCGGTACAACCAGGTCCGCAGCGCCGCACGTTCCTCGAACGCCGCATAGCCGCGCCAGCCGCGCAGGTACGTCTCCTGGACAAGATCCTCGGCGTCATGCACCGAACCGAGCATGCGATAACAGTGCGCGATCAGTTCGGCACGGAACGGCGCCGCCTGCTCGATGAAATCTTCCTGGACCGGCACGGTCGTACTCCTGGGTCTCGATATGGCAGGGATGGGCACCCCCTACCAGTACAGATACGTCCGGCGGCCGAAATTCATCGGTCGGCTCGCCCTCGATCGCCGAAGAAGTGCGTAGGCAACACGACCGATTGCTCGGCGTCGCACCGATGAATCGCGACGCCACGGCGTATCTGAATCAGTGGGGACCTCGAGCACATCACCAACGAAAGCGAATACGACCGTGAACGAAACACTCGAGCCCGGCGGCCTCGAAGGCACGACGGCGATCGTGACCGGAGCCAGCCGTGGATTCGGCCGCGGTATCGCCAGGGCGCTGTCGGCGGCCGGTGCACATATCGTCGGTGTCGCCAGGACCAGCGCGCATCTCGACGCCGTGCGCGACGAACTCGGCGCTACCTTCACCGCGGTGGCCGCGGACGCCGCAGATCCCGCGACTGCCAGCCGGCTCCTCGACGAGCATCGACCGCGCACGGTGGTCTTGTGTGCGGGGGCGGCTCCGTGGATGAGCCCCTTGCAGGACCAGACATGGGAGACCTTCAGTCAGAACTGGAAGGTCGACGTAGCCCAGGCGTTCCACTGGACTCGCGAAGCGCTGCGGCGCCCGCTGGCGCCGGGTAGCTCGGTAATCGCGATCTCCAGCGGCGCGGCGATCAGCGGGTCGCCGTTGAGCGGCGGCTACGCGGGCGCAAAGGCCACCGTCAAGCTCATCACGACCTATGCGGCCGTCGAGTCGGAACAGGCCGGGCTGGGTATCCGGTTCGTGTCCGTCCTCCCTCAGCTGACACCGGCTACCGATCTGGGGGCTGCGGCGGTGGCGGCCTATGCCGAGCGGCAAGGTGTCGATGTCGACACGTTCGTACGGTCCTCGGGACCTGCCCTCACCCCGGAACAGGTGGGCAAGTCGATACTCGAAATCGCGACTGCCGAACACCCGGTGCACCACGCGAACACGCTCACCTCCGCGGGCATCTCACCACTGGCCTGAACGACCGAAAACCGAAAGGAAGGTCATCGCAATGAACACACCGCTGATCGTCGCGCAACAGGAGTGGGAGGCAGCGTGGCAGCAGCTGCTCGTGAAGGAGAAGGAGCTGACCCGCGCACGCGACGCGCTGGCCGCCTTGCGACGGCGGATGCCGTGGCAGGCCGTGGACAAGGACTACGTGTTCGAGGGACCTGAGGGCAAGGCCGGCCTGCTCGAGCTGTTCCGGGGTCGGCGTCAGCTGATCGTCTACCGCGCCTTCTTCGAGCCGGGCGTGGACGGCTGGCCCGACCACGCCTGCCGCGGCTGCTCCATGATGGCCGATCATGTCCCCAACCTTGCCCACCTGAACGCCCGCGACACCACACTCCTGTACGCCTCCCGCGCGCCGCAGGCGGACATCGAGCGGTTGAAGGCGCGGATGGGGTGGGATATGCCGTGGTACACGATCACCGACGACTTCGACGCCGACTTCGGCGTGGACGAATGGCACGGCACCAACGCATTCATCCGCGACGGCGACCGTGTATTCCGCACCTACTTCATCCACAACCGCGGCGACGAGGCACTGGGTACCACGTGGAGCTACCTCGACATGACCGCGCTGGGCCGCCAGGAGCAGTGGGAGGACTCACCGGAGGGCTACCCGCAGACCCCGCCCTACGAATGGTGGGACTGGCACGACGAATACGGCGAGCACCCGCCGTCGCGGTGGTTCGGCGACCCCGACCCGGACAACCCCAATGATCAACGGCCGCCGCGAGCCGACTCGGAGGGCCGCGCCGCCACATGATCGACAACGCCGTTTCCGGAGCGCCGTCACGACCACGTACCGCCCTTGGCGGGTCGTGACGGCGACGTCGGTGGCCGCGCGGGTCAGCGGCGGATAGCAGGCACCGACCGGCGCCCATTACCGTGCATCCGATTTCTTGGCATACATACCACTTCAGGAGTGGACGGCCCAGCTCAACGCGGATTTCCATCTCACGGCATTGCTGGAGTTATCCCGGGTGAGCGCCGGGGAGGTTCGGCTGTACCCGCTGGTCGACCATATCGGCCGTTCCTGTTCGGGTGTGGTGGGTGTGGGTCCAGGCGTCGCGTTCGGCGGCGAACGGGTCGTCGACGACGGCCCATTCGTCGTTGATGAGCTGCGTGGTGCGCCGGTCGGGCCGGTATTCGGGCCAGCCGGGTGTACCGATGGTGACGAAGTCGACCCATGCGCGATGTACTCGGGCGGCCAGCGGTGCAGGCGCGGGCGTGCCGAGTAGCCCGTCCGCGCCCTGGAAGGTGGGTAGCAGGTTGTCGAAGACGAAGGGCAGCTCGACGATGTGGGTGGCGCCGAGTTGCCCGGCAAGCGCGGGCGAGCTCCAGCCGAACGCATAGGCGTAGGTGCGTTTGCCCGCCGCCGAGTGACTGTCGGCCATGGCTCGGCTACCGGTCCCGAACACCGCGTCCCCCAGGATGATCGAGCGCAGCCTGCCTGGTGTGGCGGTGGGATGCAGCCTCCTGTAGACCGACAGCAGCCGGTCCGGGTCGGGGTCGGCGTACTCGGCGGCTTCGGTCAGCTGTTGCAGGGTTGCCGCCGCCGCCACGCCGTTGGGCAACAGATACAGATTTCCTTCGTCGGTGTTGTGGCCGATCAGCAGGTCGACAGGTTGGCCCGCTGCGCGGGCCACGGTGGTGACGGGCTGGTCGTCGAGGACCACACCCAGCGGTGTAATCCGTTGCAGCGGGTCACGGACGGTCGCGGTGCCGAGGTCGAGACCGGTGAGCTCCGGCACGGCATCGATGAGCTGCTGATCGGTCAAGTCGGCGAATCCATCGAGTGTCGCTGCTACCCCGAGCGTCGCTGCGGCGGCATCACGCACGATCGCGGCCTGTTCGCGGCTGAATGCTGCGCTGCCGCTGCCGCTTTGCATCACGGCACGTCCAAACAGGCCGGCAGCCTCGGGTGCGGCGATCGCGGCGGCGGTGAGGATCGCCCCGGCGGACTGACCGGCCAGGGTCACCCGCGCGGGATCGCCGCCGAAGGCGGTGACGTTGCGGTTGACCCACGCCAACGCGGCAACGACATCGGCGAGGCCCCGATTCGGGAAAGCGCCGGGGATGTCGAGGAACCCGGCAATGCCCAGGCGGTAGTTCACCGTGACGACCACGACGCCGTGCTGCGCGAATCGGGAGCCGTCGAGCATCGGCGAGTGCGATGACCCTGCGACGAACGCGCCGCCGTGCAGGAACACCAGCACCGGGGCGCCGCCGGACACATCGCGGGGTGACCAGATATTGACAGTCAGGTAGTCGGGTCCGACCCGCCACCCGGGGTCGAAATACGCCGAGATATCCAGTGATCCGAAACGGCCGCGCGGTAGCTGCGGAGCGGTCGGCCCCGGCGCGGTGGCCGCACGCACACCCAGCCACGGCCGAACGGGAGCCGGCGCCTGAAAACGGCCGATCCCGACCGGCGCAGCGGCGTAAGGGATGGAGTAGAACACGGTGTGGGTCGGGTACGCAGTGCCGCGGAGCCTGCCGCTTTCCACCTCGCGCACGATATCGGCGGGTTGCGAATCGGCGGATTGTGAAGCCTTCATGGAGCGCCTTGATCTGGGTAGCGTGTGAGGAGTGCAGCGCCACCCCGCGCGGGTGCGGGGCGGCACGACTTCGGTCAGTAGGCGGGCAGCGGAGCCCAGTTCTTGATCGCGAACGCGCTGGCGTCGCGGACGATTTCGAGGGCGCTGTGTCCGCTGAAGTGCGCGGGCAACACCAACGCGGTGTGATCGGCCGCCCAACCCAGCAGCCGAAGTCGGGTCGCCCTCGCGGCGACGGGGTCCTCGCAGAAGCAGCTGTTGTGTTCGGGGTGAGCGATCTGCAGGGGCGTATGCACCAGGTCTCCCGCGAACAGTGCCTTGTCGCTTCCTGACGCCAGCACCAGCACGCTCGAACCGGGAGTATGCCCCGGTGCCGCCCGCAACGTGAGATTCGCGTCCACGACGTATTCGTCCTCCCATAGCCGCACCTGGCCTGCGGCGTAGACCGGTGCGACGCTGTCCTCGAACACGTTCTCGTTGACACCGCCCGCGATGTTCGGGTTGTTGGCCGGATTCCAGTGCTCGTAGTCCGCACGCGGCATCAGGTAGGTGGCGTTGGGGAATGTCGGCACCCACTGCCCGTCCACGAGGCGGGTGTTCCAGCCGACGTGATCGACATGCAGGTGGGTGTTGATCACCAGGTTCACGTCCTCGGGCGCGATGCCTGCCGCGGCGAGATTGGTCAAATACCTCAGGTCGAGGTGGTCCCAGGCTTCGACCGCCGGGCGGGTCTTGTCGTTACCGATGCCGGTGTCCACCAGGATGATCCGGCCTTCGCTGCGCAGCGCCCAGGTCTGCATGGCGACCTGAACGATGTTGTCGACCGGGTCGAGGTGATCCGGAACCAGCATCGGCCGCTGCTCGTCCCAGTGCTGGTCGGGCGAGCCGGGGAAGAACTGATCGGGCGTCATGCCCACCGGCCCGTGCATTTCCTCGACCCGCAACACGGTGACATCACCGAGCACAATCTCATTCATCAGGTTCCTTCGCTGCGTGTTCCCGACGCCGTGACCGGGTGCCGGACGGCTCATGGGCCGTGCCACTGAGTTTTCAAGTGCCCGACGTCGGTAACCACACCCTGCGAAGGCGCCGCTGGCGCGGGTGCATCAACGGTGTCCACACCCCGGCAGGGTCAGGACAACTCTGCATCCGGCAGCGACAATGACGTGATGAGCGACCGCGAAGACCAGTCCGGACAGCTTGGGGCGTTCCTCAAGGCGTGCCGGGCCAGGGTGCGACCCGAGCAGGTGGGGCTCACGCCCTACGGCGAACGTCGCCGTGTCATGGGACTGCGCCGCGAGGAGTTGACCCTCCTGGCAGGGGTCAGCCCGTCCTACTACGCCCGGCTCGAACAGGGCAAATCCCGCAACGCCTCCCCGGAGGTCCTCGACGCCATCGCCGCCGCACTCGCGTTGACCGCCACTGAACGACGACACCTGCACGCACTGGCCGAGTCCGCAGGCCGCCGCCGCCTCACGCGCCCGGCACCCGTCGAGCACGCTGACCCCGCCCTGCTCGAGCTGCTCAACGCCATGCCATTGGTACCCGCGCTCGTGCTGGGTCGCCGCAGCGATGTGCTCGCCTGGAATCCGCTCGGCCACGCCCTGCTCGCCGCGAATCTCGACCCCGACTGCCCGGCGGTCCCCGGTCGCAGACCGAACATGACCCGGATGGTGTTCCTCGACCCCGACACCCGCGCGCTCTATGCCGATTGGCCGCGCAAGGCCCGCGCAGTCGTCGGCAACCTGCGGCTTATCGCTGGCGCCCACCCCGACGACCCAGCACTGGCGTCGTTGATCGGCAGCCTCACCATGGCCAGCCCGGAATTCGGCACCCTCTGGAACGACCACAGGGTCCAGGCATGCGCGACCGCCCACTACCAGCTGCACCACCCGCTGATAGGGGGCCTCACCGTCACCCAACAAACACTGAGGTCGGTCGAACACCCCGACCAGACCCTCGTCACCTGCACAGCCCCACTCGATTCCCCGTCGGCATCAGCACTGGCCATCCTGACCCATTTGGCTCAACCGGCCGAGCCGCCCGCACGCCGAGCGGACAATCGGCTCAGAGCGGTTTGAACGGGTACGAGTTCGGACCGGTCACCACTTCGATCAGCTCGCTGGTCGAAGACTCCGAAGGCTTTGTCATCCCGCCGCTGTTCGGTCTGGTCATCACCGGCCGAGCGTTCGTCGACGACTTCGGCATCAAGGGGCGCAGCAAGCTGATCGCCTCGCAACAGGCGGCCGAGTTCCTCTTCGATCGTGATGAGATACTTCGGGAATATTCGTCCGGGCTGGACGAAAACGGCGAGATCATCATCGACCTCTGACGTACTGATACCGACCCGGGGGGGACGTAACTCATGACCTTCTACCTGATCGACCCCGAGATCCCTGCCGACTTCGGCCAGGTCAGTAGAGACTCCAGCTATGACCCTCCGCGAGTGGTCTCGGCTCATTTCGAGTTTCACTACCCAGTTGACGGCGAACTGATCACGTCCTACAGCGGCGCGTACGCGGTGACGAAACCGCTGGCCGATGCTCTGGCCGAGAGCGAACTGACCGGCTACGAGTTCGGTCCGGTTACCGCCTCCATCAGTGCTCTGGTCGAAGACCCTGGTGGCCTTGTCATTCCTCCCCTGTTCGGGTTGATCATCACTGGCCGGGCGTTCATCGATGACTTCGGCGTCCAGGGCCACAGCAATCTGATCGCTTCCGAGCGCGCGGCTGAGTTCCTCTGGAATCGTGATGCGCGCCTTCGAGACTGGGCAAACAGATTGGATAGAGACGGCAACATAATCCTTGATTTCTGTGGTGTCGTGATCTCGCAGTTGCGCTGATTCGACCGTGGGTGTCCCGGGTGCCTCGTCGCGGTCGACCAGGGCCTGCTGCTTCCACCGGTACAGGGTGGCTTCGGTGACTCCCAGATCGCAGGCAACGTCGGCGACTCGACATCAGGACAGCCCAAAGCCGGTCCCCAACCCGTCACGGTTCAACTTCCAAGCTGCTGCGAGCCACGCAAAAGCGACCTGAGAATGCGCGCCATCTGGGAACTCGAAATTTCTGAGAGCCGTTGGCGGGGAGGCACATCGGGTGGGTTCAACGGTGGGAAGGATGCTGACCTCATGCAGATAGGCACGTTCGAACAGGTGCGTTTCGGGAGTATCGCAGTTGGAGAACGCATCGAACGATCAACCGCCGCGCGCATTGTGGCGGTGGTGTGAGTGTATGCGTGGGGGGTGGCCTGGTCTCGCGGATCTAGAAGCCGTACCCACGCTCATGCCGCTTCCTGCGTGGTTTCGGGTTGCGGACCGGGAATCGACTCGCGCGAGGGTTCACTGCCCGGTCTGCGGGGTCCGGGGCCGCTCTGGGCCGACACGACGAGGGGACGGACATCGGTGGCGGAATGGGGTTCTGCGGGCCGGGCTGGTCGCGGGAACTGTGCGGCAATCCGTTGCCCGGCGGTTGTGGACATAGCGGTACTCGGCCGGGGTCCTCACGACGTGACCCAGGGGCGGAGGTCCCGCGTCCCGCTGCGGCTCGATTGCCGGAAAGTGTCTGGCGCGCTTAGGATCTCAGCATGCCGTATGCACTGTACGCCTGGGGGAACTTCATCGACGAGGTCGGCCTGGACCGGGATCCGGGGTGGCTCGACCCGGCGCTGCTGCGCGGCGAGCGCGATGTGGTGAGCGACTTTCTGATGATCGGGGACACCGAGACGCTGCGGGTGGACGGGCCGGGGACGATCTTCGAGGTCGACGGGGAGCTGGTCGACGGGCGCGATCTGGTGGGGCGTGATCTGAGCAGCGCCGACTGGCGGGTGGAGCAGATCCTGGTGCGGACGAACGGGACCAGGGAGGACGCGCTGCGCATCATGGCGGTGGTCGAGGAGGACGGCGACTACGCGATCGACGATGCGCCGGAGGGGAACCCGATCGGCCTCGGCGAGGTCGTGACCACCTGGGCGGACCAGCACGGTCAGTGGGATCTGGCCCTCGTCCGGCTCAGCGTCGCGGGATAAGGATCCCCACCGTCACCCCAGCTGCTGGAGCAAGAAGCGACACGGCGCTGACCGAGAGTTTCTGAGACCGGATCCGATACCGGCGCCCGAGTAGTCATCGACGAGCCGCTCGGGCGAGCATGCCGTCGACGACCACATCGCTGTTGGTAGTCGCGCAGCGGGCGAGTAACGCGTCCCCCCATGGGATCTCAGCGGCGGAGGAGAGTGCGATTCCGCCAGCGGTACTCGGCCAGGGAAGCAACGACTTTCGGAGCGACCGCGAGGAGTCTGAGGCTCGCGAGTGGGGAGACACTGGACCGGACGTCGAGATAGGAGTACTTCGACTGGGGCATTGCCTGCTCCTTGCGCGAGTCCGGGGTCTTCATGACTGTGTCGGCGAGCCGATCGCGTTCCCGGTGGTGATTTCCGAGCGGGTTTCGATGACCTCATGGGCGGCGCGTTCGCCGGACTCGATAGCACCCTCGATGTATCCGGCGTGCTCGCCTGCGGTCTCGGTTCCCGCCCAGTGGAGGTGGCCCACCCGCTCCGAGGAAGCGGGGAAGCATCCCTGGTCGTGTCCGATGTCGGGCAGAGCCGTGTAACCGCCACCGACATACTCGTCCAGGTGCCACGGCTTTTCGTGCCAGCCCGCGGGTTTCAGGACGGCGGGGCCGAGGTGGGCGCTGAGCGGGCCGAGTACCGCGGTGCGGCGGGCGCCGCTGTCGAGCCCATCGAGGTTGCGCGCTTCGGGGCCCGCGATGAGTACACACAGGTGGCCGGGTCCGCCCGGTGGGGAGGTGTCGAATACCGCCATACCGGGATCGGTGAGGACCATCAGTTCGGCGTGTGTGCGTTCGCGCCAGAACGGGCGGTCGTAGACCGCGATCGCTTTGTACACCGAGCCCATGTAGGTGTTGTCCTGCAATCGGGTTCGCGCAGTGGGAAGTTCGGGGTGGTGTTCGATTCTCGCTGCCATCGGCGGCGGGACGGCCACGATGACTTCGGCGGCGCGATAGGTCCCGGATGCCGAGTGAATAGTCACGCCGGTCTCGTCGCGGTGCAACGCCGTGACAGCGCTGTCGAACACCACCCTGCCCTCGAGTTCGGCGGCCAGCCTTTCGGTCAGCGTCCCGGCCCCTTCGAGAACCAGGCTTTCCTGCGCGCCGCCCGCGGTGGAGAGCATCGTCGTGAGGCCGCCCTGGTAGCGGATCATCTCGAGGAAAGCGTGCATCGAATAACGGTCGAGGTCGGCGGTGGTGGACACCAAGACGAGGACTTCCAGCACCCGTCGCGCTCGGCGTCCCGGCACGTATCGCAGCCACGACTGCACAGTCTGCGTCCTCCATGCTCGGGGTGCTCCGAGTCGCGCTGTGATCTCCCAGATCAGCAGTGCAGTGGTGGCGGCCGCTGTGGCCAGGCTGGGTTTTCTGATGCGCAAGTCGCCCTCGACGATCTCGGGCCGCTTGGGTGTGTGCATCGGGAATACCGTCGTGCCGAGTTCGGCGGCGAGCGCCTCGAAACGGTGATGCCCGTGGCCGATCCACTGGCCGCCGAGGTCGACTCGCGAGTTCAGAGCGGTGGTTTCGGCCATCATCCGCCCGCCGGGCCGCGCGGCCGATTCGAGCACTACGACCTCGATGCCCCGCCGATGCAACTCACGGGCTGCGATCAGCCCGGCCATGCCTGCGCCGATCACGGCAACCGTGACGGCTCGCGGCATGTCCTCGGTGTTGGACGTGTCGTTGATCTTCTTCTGGGTCATCGCGTCTCACTCCAGATGGCGAACCGTGGGCCGAACAAAGGGGCGGAACCTGTGGCTGGATCCGGGATGTGTCGGAGCCGGGCACCTGGTGGACAGGTCCGTCGCGGCCGACCCGACTTCGTGAGACTTCTCGTTTCGATCGTAGTGAAAACGCACACTAAGTCGGACAACCGTACGAATTACGATAATGCGAATGCGACCCGAGGCGCAACAGGGGGCTGATTCGAGGTTGACGGACTGCTAATCCGCGTCGGTGAGAGCTCGGTTCCCACGGCGCGCCGCACTGCGCGCGACCGGCTGCGGATCGGCGAACAGGACCAGCATGTCCAGCGCCTGATTCAGGTCTCGCTGGGCGCGGCCGGGATCGGGCTTGGACGCGTATTGCAAGATCAGCCCGTCGATCTGAGCGAGCGCGAGGCGACCGAGCGTGTCGAAACCGACCGCGCAGCGCTCCCCCGCGGCTTGGGCGGCCTGCTCGCAGAACTCGGTGACAACCGAGCTGTAGCGCTCGTACTGAAGCTGAGCCAAGCTACCTTCCGCCTCGCTGCGCAGGGAATACGCCATCAGCTCGTACTGCATGATCTGCAGCCCGACCTGATTGTCCACCAGCTTCTTCCAGAAGCTGGTTATGCCGTGCCGGAGGGCGTGCTCGACCCCCTTGTCGAGCTCGAGCTCCGCGCGCAGTGCGTCGGAGATGTCGCGGATGAGCGTCGTGATGACCGAACGCAGCAGCTGGTCCTTGGTCGGGAACACGTAATGCAACGTGCCGAGCGGGATACCGGCCTCGCCCGCGACCGCGCGCAGCGTGGTGGCGGGCACGCCTACCTCGCTGAGCACCTTGATGGCCGCTGTGACGATCTGCTCCTCACGCTCGGACGCCCTCACGTAAACCACGGTTCTCCTCGCTCCCTCAGCAGACGAACTTCGCCACAACTGTTGCACACCTCAGTGGCGTGACCTATCTTACAGTCGTACAACCGACCGAGTTTCGCGCGAAGGATCCGGACATGACCGATGTCGACGTTGTTGTAGTGGGTGCCGGTCTTGCCGGCTTGACCGCGGCCCGAGCCGTGAAAGCCGCCGGCCGCAGTGTGCGGGTGCTCGAGGCGCGAGACCGGGTCGCCGGCCGCAATCTCGGGGCCACGCTGTCCAGCGGGGTTCCTGTCGAGATGGGCGGACAGTGGATCGGGCAGACACAGACCGAGGTATTGAACCTGGTCGACGAATTCGGCCTGAAGACGTTCCCGACCTACGACGACGGCGAATCGGTGACGCTCTACAACGGCACAGTCACTCGCTACGGCGATGCAACCTTCGGCCTGTCCGATGAGGCGGCCGAAGAAGTCGGTCGCCTGCAGGCCGAACTCGAAGCGCTGGCCGAAACCGTCTCGCTGTCTTCGCCGTGGACTTCTCCGCAAGCGGCCGAGCTGGATCGCCGAACCGTCGACGAGTGGCTGCGGGCCAACACGCAGAACGCGGAAGCGCTCGCGTTCTGGGGCGCGGTGGTGCCCGCGCTGTTCTCCGCCGAGTCGTCCGAGATGTCGCTGCTGCACTTCCTTTTCTACATCAGGTCCGCAGGCATGATCGACGTCCTCGTCGGCGTGACCGATGGCGCGCAGGAGTTGCGTATCGTCGGCGGCACACATCAGATCTCCGAACGGCTGGCCGACGAACTCGGCGACGATATCGTCTCGCTCGACGTCCCGGTCCATTCGATCGTCCACGACGAAGACGGCGTGAGCGTGTCCTACTCCGGCGGAACGATCACCGCCGGGTATGCGATCGTCGCGATACCGCCGACCCTGGCCGGTCGATTGCGCTACGAGCCGGCCCTTCCCGCCACGCGTGACGGACTCACCCAGCAGATCCCGATGGGGTCGGTGATCAAGGTCCAGGTCGCCTATCCGACGCCGTTCTGGCGCGACTCGGGCCTCAACGGGTTCGCCTTCAGCCTCGACGATGCGCTGAGCGTCACCCTCGACAACTCGCCGCAGGACGAATCATGCGGTGTCATCGTCGGATTCTTCGAAGGTGCTCACGCCCGGACCGCGGCGCGCTGGAGCGCGGCCGAACGACGGGCTGCCGCCGTGGCGACTCTGACCAAGCTGTTCGGTCCCGAGGCCGCAGAACCGGCCGAGTACGTCGAACAGAACTGGATGGAAGAGGAATTCACCCGCGGGTGTTACGGCGGCCGACTGGGCGCAGGCGTCTGGACGCAGTACGGAGCGGCGCTGTCCGAACCGGTCGGGCGCATTCACTGGGCGGGCGCGGAAACGTCCGACGTCTGGAACGGCTACATGGACGGCGCTGTCCGATCCGGATACCGTGCGGCGGCCGAAGTCCTCGAACGCTGGGATTCCTGAAGTCGAAGGTCATCCCTCGCATCAGCGCCCGCGCGGGTAGCGAGGGCGATCACGGGTCGGGTTGAGCATCGCGACAGCACCCGGTCGAACAGCACATCCTCACCGCGGCTCAACGCCGAGCACGCAATCCGGTCGATCCGGCCCGCCGTCGGCGGCTCCAGCTTCCGCCGCCGAAGCTCGGCCAGCAGATGCTCACGCAGCCGCTCACCACTGCGTTCGATCCGGGTCACATGATCGGGAGTTGCACCGTTTCGCAGGAGGCATTGTCGACCTCGGCGCGGATCGCCGGCTTCACGTCTTGGCCGATCTGGGCGTAGGCGAGCGCACGGCCGAGATCGGTGCGGCGTTCGAGGAAGGCATCCCCTTGGGTCTGCTGGGTCTGCTGGACCCCGAATTCGGGGTCGGTGCTGGTGCCGATGAGTAGCCGTTCCGCGTCCGCGCGCAGCTGGCGGTGGGCGAGTTGCCTTGTGGTCCACGGTTCGACTGCCACACAGTAAGGCGCGGAACCACATCGGACCGATATCTGACGGTGCCGCCGTGGTTGTGGAAGCAGCCCCGGCACGCGGACCTGTCCCTGCCTTCGCAGCGGCTCCGAGATCCGGCGCCCCGATTACCTACCCCCAACGTTGCGTGACACGGCGCTGGCAAACTCGCTGGATGCGCGACCGAGAGGTGGCGCACCTGCGGTTCTCTACAGCGGCTCCCACCTTCCCCCTATACATAGTTAACCGAATGTGCGTAAACTGTGACCAAGCTGATATCAAAAAGACGGCCGAGCAGGTTGGCGGCCCTGTAGGCGCTAGGTCGAAACGACCGTACGTCCCGCGAGTTGCCCATGAGGTCGGCGAGCAGAAGTTCGCAGCCGGCTCGCAACCCGCGAGGTTTGTTTACATCTCGTCGTCATATTGAAGATCGACCCCCGCGACACCGCCGCGGACAGCAATAACGAGACGGTGGCCGCGATTGCGTGACGCTGCCGGACAGCTGAGCGCTTCCACAACACCAGAACTGCTGTATCGGCGAGCCTCAGCGGCTCATCTTACCGGGTCTGCGCTATCCGACCACGTTGCAGAACCCGATCCCCTGTCCAAGACACCGAGTCACAAGATCACCATAGCCACGAAGGAGCTGCAATGCGCAGGAAGGTCGAAGACGCACTACATCAGGATTTCCATCGATGGAGCGAACTGGTCGACCGCGCCGCACACGCGGACAACGAATTCGAAAGGGAGAAACCCGCTTTGGCTGCGGGAGAGCTGGAAATGAAGTGGATCCGCACCGCCGCCGAAGACTGGAGAACACTGCACGACCAGTGGTGCGAAAGAATCGACCGGACGCGATCGAGTGCGAAGTCCGAATACGCTCTGTTTTGAGCCATATCACCGAATCGACCTGCGCATGTGAACGGTCGACGAGCACCACGAACTCGAGCGGTCTTGTACCGGCGACGTCTCAGATCGGCTGGTCACCGGTCAACTGATGCCGATGTCGTACTTCCGGCCATTCGGTGACCGGTGTGTGCTGTCCGGTCCAGCGAGAACTTCGGTCAACGCCAGCATGTGCTGCCCGGCTCTGTCCCCAGGCCTGGGTCGCCACGGGCACCAGCGCGTTGCGCGGCCTCGATTCCCCGGCCTGCTGATCCGGGTCGTCGAAGCGCATCCGACTCGCAGGCCCGTATCGAGCCGAGGCCACCAAGGGTGACCGACAGCCGGTGAGCCGGCCGATTCGCGCCCGTTGGGCGGGCGGGGATCAACTCGTCAGATGTGCGGCGATGCCGTCGAGCAGTTTGCCCAGCCCGAATTCGAACACGCCCTCGGCGACAGCGCGAATGTCGCGGTCGCCGACGGGACCTGCTGTGAGCATCGCCAGCAAGGCCGGGTAGCGCTCGGGTCGACCGTACTGGTGGATCATTGCCGGATCGAGGGCCGGACCGACGTGCCCGACCGCGTCACGGCCCTGGGTCGGATCGATTTCCAGACGGGCGACGCCGCCGACGAAAGCGGTGATGGACAGGACGATGTCGGCGATGCCGTGTGGCGCCAGCCCGGCATCGAGGAGCGCGCTCATCGCCGCCTCTCCCCACGCGGCCTCGTTCGGGCCCATCCAGCGATTGCTCGTGCCGACCGCCAGCACCCAGGGGTGACGTAGGTACAACTCGCGGGTTCGGCGAGCCCAGTGCTCCAGCGCCGCGCGCCAGTCGTCGGAGGGAAGATCGGGCGGGGCGGCCATCGCGGTGTCGAGCATCACCGCCACGAGGTCGTCTTTGCTGGGCACGTGCCGATACAGCGACATGGTCGCGGTGCCGAGCTGATTGGCGACCCGTTGCATCGAGAGTGCGCCGATGCCTTCCGCGTCGGCGATGGCAATAGCCGTACCGACGATGCGGTCCAGGCTCAATGCCGGCCGGCGGCCTCGTCCCGAGCGTTGATTTCCCGACCACAACAGCCGAGCCACACGCGGTGGCTCATCGGCCATCTTCGCTCCCCTCGCTTCAATTGCGTATGGCATACACTTTGCGTATACACTACGCAAATTCTTCCGTCATCGCCATCCGGGGGTGGTTCCACCATGACAGTACCGACAAGGCATTCGAATCCCGTTGCGTGCGAAGCCAACCCGGTGCGGCAGTGGGGCAGGCACCGAGCGTGAGCCTCGCCGGTCTCGGACTGACCGTTGAACAGGAGCGGGTGTACCGCCACCTGCTGCGCACACGCCCCGGCGCCTCCTCGCACGCGGGTGGCGCGGGCCAGGTCGACTCCCGCGTGCGGAACGTGATCATCGAGCTGCGCACCTTGGGTTTGGTGGACGAGAACCTCACGGTGGTCCCACCGGAGGTAGCGGTCGATCTGCTGGTGCGACGGCGAATCACGCAGGCGCAAAAGCAGTTCGAGGGACTCGCCGCCGCCTGGGACGCAGTGCGGGAGTTGACCGAGGAGCAGCGCACCGGCCGGCCCGCGGGTATGGTCGAGCAGCTGCCGCATGGACTGGAGGTCGGCCGGCGGATAACCGCATTGCTGACCGATCACCCTGGTGAGTTCTCGTCCCTGCGGACCCATGCGCTGCACGACGAATCCCCGCATACCGGCGCCCGGCGCGGTCGTCTCCTGATGGCTGGACTGAGCAGTCGCATCCTGTTCCCCGTGCACGCCTTGACGGATCCCCGGCAGGCGGCCTACGCACGACGCAGGCACGCCCTCGGCGAGATGCATCGAGTCACGACGGAAACGGTCTGGCCGCTGACCGTCGTCAACCGATCGGTCGCCTTCGTACCGGCCGATCTCTCCGAACCGGCGGCCGGTGTACTGCAGATCCGCCGTACCGGTATGGCCCAGATACTGGCAGAGGTCTTCGACGGCATCTGGGAACGCGCCCACGGCGTGGACGAAGCCCCGGTCTCGCCTTTCGAGCAGCGCGTCCTGCGGGCGCTCACCCGCCATGACACCGATGAATCGGCGGCACGCGCGCTCAATGTCTCGGTGCGCAAGTTCCGCACCCATGTCGCCGACCTGATGGACCGGCTCGGCGCACGCACACGATTCCAGGCCGCCTTGCTTGCCAAAGAACGCAACTGGCTTTGACCCGTCGCGGGTCTTCTGCCGCCCCATGCGCCCCCTACGTCGGCTCACCCGGCCGGACCATGGCCTGCTGGTGCACTCGCTCGTCCTGGTAGCGCATTCCGGGAATCAGCGGGGCCGAACCGATCGGAGTGAATCCCACTCGGGTGAAAAACCTTACGGCCCGTGCATTTTCGACCTGAGTCTGAAGATGACAGCCCGGCGAGCCGTTCTCGTCGAGCCGGGCGAACCATCGGTCCATGAGAGCGGCGGCGGCGCCGGTGCCGCGCGCGTCGGCCGCCACTGCGATGTGCAGGTGCGCGGGCCAGCGCGAGTCCTGGAAATCACTCGCGGTCGGCTCGCGGCGAATCGCCGCGGCGAGGGTGTCGACCATGGCACGGCCGAAGAACCTGGCCGGAGTCGGACGTAGGAACAACCGGTAGGTGCGGATGGCCCGCTCGATCCGTTCGACCTCGCTGGGAAACGTCGAGCTGTCCAGACAGCCCGTCAGGTATCCGACGATCTTGCCTCCCGCGACGGCCACGAACACGGACTCGGGTGCCAGGTCCAGGTATGGATCGAGGTAGATCGCCGCCTCGGATTCCGGATCACCCCACAGCGAGGCGACGGGCGAGCCCTCACTCGCCCGAGTGAACAACTCTCGCAGCTCCTGCCGATCGGCGGCCTCGAAGTCGCGAATCTCCATGTGCGTCCTCCCTATCAGGATCGGACCTACCGCCGCCGGGCGAGGACGACCCGGTCGGCGATGTTCGGTTGCCAGGGCATTCCGGTCCTCAGGTTCACAGGGTCCGGCCGAAGTGGGCGGCGACGGCATCGACGGCGACGGTGACCTGGGGTTCCTGATCGTAGAAGTCGAACTGAGTGCCCTGGGTCCACGTAATATCCTTCCGTCCGGGCAGTCCGGCGTGGAAGCGGCGCGCGCCATCCGGGATGGCGGCGTCCTCGCTGTGCACCAGCAAGGTCGGCTGTCCGATGAGCGGAGCCAGCGCGATCGCGTCGTAGGTCAGCCAGTCGATCCAGGACATGACGGCGAAACGGTTGGGCCAGGCCGGGATTCCGCCGCGGGTGGGGTTGAGGTAGAAGTCGATGTCGTAGGGCATGGCCGCGCGTTCGTCGGTGGCGCTGACCACCGGAACGTAGTCGACCTCACCGGTCTCGTCGAATCGTGACCGCGCCTCGCGGGCGATCTCGATCTTGGCGGCAACCGCATCCGCCCCGCCGTAGACTTGCTCGCAAATCGCCGCATCGTGCAGCCACGGCGCCACCAGCGCTAGTGATTTCACCCGCATATCGTGAGCAGCGTTGTCGGACATGTACATTGCCGCAGCGCAGACGCCCAGCGCGCCCAGCCGGTCACCGTCGACGGCCGGGTGCCCAGCCAGAAAGCTCACCGCGTGGTGGATGTCGCGAACCTTCCGTGCCGGGTTCTCGACATCGCGTGGCTCGCCCTGTGATTCGCCGAAGCCGGTGAAATCGAACGACAGAGCCGCATACCCCTGCTCGGCGAGACGTTGAGCGTAGCGGTCGGCCATCAATTCCTTGACGCTGGTCCACGTCCCCGCCACCACCACACCCGGCGCCCGATCCCGGCCGACGGGCAAGAACAGGTTTCCGGTGAGTTTCACACCGTCGCTGTCGAACTCGACCTTCATGGACTCGACTCCTTCTCGAACGCCGTCGCCCCACGCCGCTGTCATCACTGATCCTCCAGTCATCCTCGGAACGCACGGGATCGACACCAGGCCATGCGCGTGCAGGTGTCACATCCAGGCGATCCATACCGCACATCCTGGCCGCCCGCCGACCGAAGGCGGAAGAGAACAAGCTGCACGATTGCCTGCAGGAACCTGCAACGGTAGACGCGAAATCTCTTGGTTGCTACAAGAATTGGCGCAATGATTCTCGTGACAGGGGCGACCGGCAATGTCGGCGCGGAAGTTGTGCAAGCCCTGACCACAGCCGGCGAGCCCGTACGGGCGCTGGTGCGCGATCCCCTGCCCGCCGTTGTGCCCCGAGGGGCGGACGCCGTGGCCGGCGACCTCACTGCACCGGAGACACTGAACTTCGAGGGCGTGCGCGCGCTGTTCCTGCTGCCCGGTTACCCGGGCGTCGCCCAAGCGGCGGTGAAGGCGGGTGTCGAGCACATCGTGCAGCTCTCCGGTGTTTCCGCGGGCACTGGCGACACCTCCAACGCCATCACCCGCTACATGATGACCTCCGAGCGGGAGGTCACCGAGTGCGGTGCGGCGTGGACCATCCTGCGGCCCTGCGCCTTCGCCTCCAACGCTCTGCGCTGGCTCCCCCAGCTGCGCGACGGGGACGTGATTCGGGCGCCGTTCCCCGAGGTCCGTACGGCCACGCTGGATCCACAGGATCTCGGTGCTGTCGCCGCCACCGTATTGCGCGAAAACAATCGTCACGGCGAAATCCTCTGGCCCACGGGACCGGAGCCACTCACACCCACCGAGCAGGTGGCGATGCTGGCCGAGGCCACCGGCCGCGATCTCACCTGCCAGGGCCTCACCGATGACGAGGCCCGCGCCGAGATGCTCCGAACCACTCCGGTCGAGTACGTGGACGCCTTCTTCGACTTCTACGTGAACGGGGCCATCGACGAATCCATCGTCCGCCCAACGGTGGAAGAGGTCACCGGCCGGGCACCGCGCACGTTCGGACGGTGGGCCGCAGCCCACGCCGACGCCTTCCGCTGATCATCCGGCGGGTGCGCCAGATCGCAGAACCCCGCTCGGACCCGCGTGACAACCTCAGCCAGTGGCGAGCGCACGGTCGGCGAGTGCGGCGATGACCGGTCCGAGTGTTCTGGCGCAACCGACGGTGAGGTGATTGTCATCGCGGTACACCAGGTTGTCGCCGATCACGAGGGGGCAGCGGGCGCGCGGAGGGCCTGCGATAACCGCCGACGAACCGAGCTGAGTGTGGGCGGTCGTTTTCCCGTTCGAAGCGTCCGAGGGTGGCGGATGGTGACGACCGTGTGGATCGCTCGCTATCGACCAGGGGGATGTGCGTGGAGTGGCCCATGGGGAATCCGTTGTTCGCCTGTATGTTTCGGTTGCCGTAGCGCAATACTGTCCTTGTGCGGTGGATTGTGGTGGGAAGCTTCCTGGGATCGCTGGGACTGATCGCGCTGGCGATAGTCATGTGGCGGCAAGGACTGGAGCAGGCCGACCGGATCGCCAGCGTGGTGAGCATGTTCACCGGCATTTGCGGCCTGACGGCCTCCTTGGCCGTTCCCGCCTTCCTGCAACGCCGCCGCTCCAGAGACCGGAATTATCCGGGACTTGCCATGCTGAAGAGTCTGTCGTTCGAGCCGAGTGGTGTCGTGTCGTACCTCGGTATCGTTCAGCTACCGAACGGCAGAGGCAGCGAATGGGAGGTCGCGCTCCCGCCTGCTGCCATCGTGGCCAATCCCTGGGAGAATCGGGAGACGTGCTTTCTGCACTGGGGCACGGCCGCAGGCTTGAACTGGTGCGAAAGGTTCTGGCTTCTTCGGAGGCCACCGTCGAACTGAATCCCACCGGAACAGACCAGTCTCATATCAGCACCCTGATTCGAGCCGGGTGGCTCACCCGAGTCCAGGGCAATCGCTACAAGGTGCCCGAAGCACGAACAGTTCCGCTGCTGGCAATCGTTATGGCGGCCTCCCCGGAATAGGGCGAGTCGACGGATCGACGATATCCGGTGGCCGCAAAATCTGTGATCGCTGGTGGATCCGCGCGAAGGTGCCACGTTCTCGGCTACTCAGTCGAGACAGAACTCGTTGCCCTCGATGTCCTGCATTACCAGGCACGACTCGTTGACGCCATCGGCGCGCAGTAGTCGCACGCGTATTGCGCCGAGCGCGACCAGTCGTGCGCATTCGGACTCGAGTGCAGCCACGCGCTCGTCACCCACGAGACCGGTGCCGACCCGCACGTCGAGATGCAGCCGATTCTTCACGACCTTCCCCTCGGGCACACGCTGGAAGTACAGGCGCGGGCCCGCACCTGAGGGATCAATACACGCTGAGCCCCGGTGCTCGTATCCCAACACCTCAGACCAGAAACGAGCGACGTGCTCAGGTTCCGAGCAGTCGAAGGTGACTTGGAGCTGTCTAACCGACGCCATCGGTCCACCATAGAGACGGAGTCTGACGTCGTCTCCACTTCGAATCGCCACGCTCACAATGCGATACACGCTGACAACGGCTGTGCAGTCGGTACTGACCACTGGTCGACGCGGGTGCAGCTGCACCGCCTCGACCGTCGGGACACCTGCTCGTTTCGGAATGCGCTCTTCGGCATGATGGTGTGCCGGGACGGCGGCAGATGCCGACGGCGCGTTGATCTTCCGAGGTGCCGCGCCGGCAGGTTCGGTCAGCGCGGTATGCGGCGCTGTGCATCGGCTTCGGGTACGCCTCAGCCCGGTAACGCTGCCGTCGGCTCGGCACAGAGCGCATCGAGTCCGGATGCGGGGATTTGAGGCGCGTCCGGAGAATCGGCGTTGTGCCACGGCACATCTCGTGCGGTGCTGGCCGGTCGGGTGAAGACGTGCTGGTGGAGGTGGACACCGGCCGCGCTCAGGCCCGCCACGAAGGTGAAGACGTGGGCGGGTTCGAGAACCCGGCGCAGGGCACCGATCGACGAGCGGACAGCGCGGGCGAACGCTACTGTCTCAGCGTCGTCGAGCAGATCGAGGGTCGCCACGTGACGACGAGGCTCGACGAACAGGTAGCCCGGCCGGACCCAGTCGCCATCCGATATCACACCGCAGTCCGATTCCATGTCATACCAAAGGGTTACGGGTAACGAGAATCCGGCCGATAGCTTCGGGGTATCGAAATCGGCGCCCCGCTCCACCGTCGACCGGCCAGCATCGTCGACGGACGGAGGTGGCGTCTCCGACCCAGCTCTCAGGAAGATCTATGACGACACCTGCCCTGGTCCCCGAGTCACAGTCACCGCGACGCGGTGCTGACGGTGATTACGCCCGTCTGTTGCGCCGGATCTCCGACGCGGGGCTGATGAACCGGCGTCCCGTCTACTACGCCATCCGGCTCAGCGTCGTCGGGGTCGCGTTCGCAGCCGGCTGGGCGGCGTTCGTCCTCATCGGAGATTCGTGGTGGACGCTGCTGGTCGCGGGGTTCATGGCCGTGACGTTCGCTCAAATCGCACTCGTCATGCATGATGTCGCGCACCGCCAAGTCTTCCGGCTACGGCAGCCGACGGAGCTGGTGGGACGACTCGTCGGCAACGCCGGCATCGGCCTGGGCTACGGCTGGTGGCAGGACAAGCACACCCGGCATCACGCCAACCCGAACCACGAGGAACTCGACCCCGATGTCGCGCCCGACATTCTGGTCTGGTCACAACAGCAGGCACGGTCCAGCCGCGGTCTGGCTCGTCTCATCGGGAGAGCGCAGGCGTTCCTGTTCTTTCCCCTCCTGTTGCTGGAGGGCCTGAACCTCCATGTGGCCGGCGTACGTGCGCTCAGAAATCGATCGGTCAAACATCGCGGATTGGAGGGCGCACTGCTGTTCGGCCACTTCGCCACCTACTCGGCCGCACTGTTCGCGGTTCTGCCCGCCGACAAAGCCTTCGCGTTCTTTGCTGTCCACCAGGGCCTCTTCGGCCTGTACATGGGCTGTATCTTCGCCCCGAACCACAAGGGCATGCCAACCTTGACCGGCGACGACCGCCCCGACTACCTCCGTCGCCAGGTGCTGACCTCCCGCAACGTGCGGGGTGGCGCGTTGACCGACCTCGCCCTCGGCGGGCTCAACTATCAGATCGAGCATCATTTGTTCCCGAGCATGCCCACGCCGAACCTGCGTCACGCCCAGGTGATCGTCCGCGACTACTGCACCGAAATCGGCGTGCCCTACCACGAAACTGGCCTGATCTCCTCTTACCGCGAGGCGCTGAGACACCTGCACCACGTCGGCGCTCCTCTGCGCACTCCCGATCGACACCCGGGTGCCGGTGCGCCACAACACAATCGCTGAACACAAGCTGGGCATCACGACGCCCCGGACACACCGGGGCGTCGGCAGCCGCGGTGCTGGCGTCCGCTCGTCGGCAGCAGCGGACGTTCAGGATCGCGCGATAGGCGGCGTGAGCGGATGTTGGGGTGCCAAGACGACGGCGTCGCCAGGGCGCGTATTCGAGCCGTGCCGCGAGGCTCGCGTCATCGACGCCCGACTACCGTCCGGCGAGCTCGGCTACGACCGGAGCGAACCTGTCGGCGAAGTCGGCGCCGAAAATGAAATAGGAGAAGCCGATCTCCTCCCGTCGCCGCTGGATTTCCTCGGCGGCGGCCGCCGGATCGTCCGGAAGTACGGTCAGTGCGTCCGCCGCGCGAAGCGCAGCAGGGTCGGTGTCGGGGCGCGCCATGTGCGGCGCGACAGTGTCACCGATAACCGGCACGGCGAGCGCGAGCTCGACGTCCCCGATGGTGTGGAAGTCGCGTGCCAGCCGCTCGACTTCGCTCCGCGGCTGATCCCCCAGCGCGAAGGTGACCGTGTCTGCGACCTCGGCCGCCAACGCCCGCGCCTTCGGACCGAGTACGGCCATCGCCACGGGCGTGTGCAGGTCGGGGCCGTCGAGTTCTCGCAGCGTCCTGACGGTCTCACGTACCTGTGCCAGCCGCTCGTTCGGCGGCGGTACAACGGGCAGTCCCTTGTCGCGCAGCTCGTCCTCGATTCCCGGTCTACCGGTGCCGATGCCCATCTCGAAGCGACCCTCGGTCAGCAGCGACAGCGAGTGCGCTTCCCACGCCGTCAGCCAGGCCGGGCGTAGCGGAGAGGCGTACACCCACGTGCCCACGCGCAGGTCGGTCAGAGCCGCGACGGTGGCCAGCATGGGACCGGGCGCCGGTTGCATCTGTGGGAAGTCGGGCACCAGCAGCGTCGAGTAGCCGCTGTCGGCGATGCGGCGCACGCGATCTCGCCACGTCGGCAGGTCAGTTCTGAGCGGGGCAACGACCCCGAATCGAAACGGTCTCGTCATGCCTGGATTCCTCTCTGCGTCGACGAGATCACCTGGCAGCCACTCCTGAGGGAAGGCCCATGATCATCTCCTCCGGTACATCCAGAGATATCGACGAGGGTTGGACCCGAAATTCACCGGTGCATCCGAGATCGCGTGCACGCTCCTGCGAACGCCCTGTATTCGGCACGGCGTTCACCACACAGGAGCAGACGTTATGAGGCTTCAGCCCAACCCACTTCGCGGTGTCACGAGCGCCGGGTGCGCTGCGGCTTGCGCGCGGCTTCCTCGATCACCTGGCTGCGCCGGTCGGCGGGCACCAGAGCGCGGATATCTTCCCGCGAGCCGATCATCAGTTTGTGCAAGATCGCGGCCATCTGGGCGTCCACGGTTTTGAAGGAGCTGCCACGCCTAGCGGCGATCGCGGTGTTGGTCCAGCCCGCCGCGGCCAGGACCGCCACGTCCTGTTCAGCCGTCGACAGCTCCTGCCAGCGCGAGGGTCGCTCCCGCCGGACCGGGTGGTCGACCGGCAGACGGTCCAGCGACAGGCGGCCCAGCGCCAGCTGCGCCACCTCGCCGAGCTCGGGCCGCAGCAGCGCGCCCTCCCGCTCGGCCACCGTGAAGGCCGACGCGCCGAGAACTTCGCGAGCAGCTGCCACGGCGGCGTCGGTCTCGGTCGCGAACGGCCGAAGATTGCCGATGTCCACCCCGAGTTTGTGCCGCAGTCTGGCGGCGCCCCCGACGAGACGGGCGATATCACGCGCCCATCCGGTCACGACGTCCGATCGCTTGTCGGCCGCGTCGGTGATCAGGCGCGCCAGCGACCACGCGCGGAGATGGATGGCCCACGTGGCGCCCCATTGATCGCGCATGGCGAGCTGGTCGGTCAGCGTCGTACGCCCCACGGCGAGAGCCTCGTTCGGGTCACCGTGTTTGGTCAGCGCGATCGCCCAGGCAAGTTCGGCCCACGACGTGGCCCACCGCGCACCGGACCGCTCCGCGTTTTTCATATGCTGCCGTGCGGTCTCCAGTGCCTGGGTCGGCGTGCCGAGGAAAGCGGCGGCCAGCGCCTCGAACAGTTCGCTCATCGCGGCGCCGCCGCGATCGCCCTGCGCGGCAAATTTCGTTCGGGCGCGGGCCAGGACGGGAATCGCGCGCACGTCTACGCACACCAGCATCAGTTCACTGCCCCTGGCGAATTCGACAATGGCGGGCAGATCGAAATCGCGTTCGGGGTGCTCTCGCCACTCGGAACGGGTGGCGGGGTCCGGCACGCAGGTGGCGACGCACTCGTCGAGCATGCGCGTGGCATCGTCATGGACGCCTTGGCACATGCTGATCCACCCGATCAGCGCCATCGCCGAGATCTGCAACTGGACAGGCTGTGGATCGAGGCGTCGGCTGGCAGCGAGGGTGCGCTCCGCCCAGTGGCGCGGCTCGCGCAACGAGCCGGTGAAGAACGGGCTGCGCAGCGCGATGAGCCCGACCGCGATCTCCAAGCCCACCGCGGCCTCGCCCGGCGTGCCGAGACTGCCCTCGATGGCGCACAGCAGGTTGTCCCAGGCCGCCTGTGCCCAGTCCAGCAAATCCTGCTCGGTCGGGCCGAACCATTCGACCTGCGCCGCAACGACTTTGTCGTGGTAGTACCGACGGTGCCTGCGGGCCGAACGGTCGAACTCCGCACCGCGTTCGCGTAGGCGTTGCTGGGCGAACACCCGAACGCTCTCCAGCAGCGAGTAGCGCACCGTGGTCGCGGTCAGGTGGACCGAGACCAGCGATTGGTCCGCCAGGCGCTCCAGCAGGTCCTCGATCTCGGCGTGGGCCAAGCCGTCGGGGTCGTCGTCGGCGCAGACCGCTCCGATCGCCTCCAGATCGGCGCCGACGTCCGGACCGGGCAGGGCCGCGTCCTCGTGGTCGACGTCGTAACCGGCCGCGAAGACCGACAGCCGCTCCAACAGCAGCCGCTCCTTGTGCCGGCACAGGTCATACGACCAGGCGATGACGTCGCGAATGCCCTGATGCCGTTGGTCGGCGCCGACCCGGGGGCCGTGCGACCAGCGCAGCCGCCGATCGCTCGCCTCTCCGGTGAGGTCACGCAGGATCATCGCCAGCGGCTGGCGTAGCAGGCGCGCGGCGGCCAGCCGGATGTAGAGAGGGTGGTTGTGCACGTGCCTGCAGATCGCGGCGGCCATCTCGGCATCGTCGTCGGCGATCGTGTGCCCGGTCAGTTCTGCGCGTCCACGGAACAAGGTCAGCGCTTGTTCGGTGGACAGTGCGGGCACGGGCACGAGTTGCTCGTCGATCCAGCCGATAGCCTCGCGGCTGGTGGCCAGCACGGTGAGCCCGGGCGCCGCGTCGAGCAAGTCGGCGATCACCCGGCCCGCACCGTCCAAGACGTGCTCGCAATTGTCCATCACCAGGATGGTCTGCAAGGCGCGTCCGACCGCGTCGCGGCGCTGGAGGGTGTCGAGCATCGCCTCCCATGCCGACCGTCCGGAGAAGTCCGCGTCGATCAGCGACCGCGCGACCTGCTCTTCCACCGCCGCCACGTCGGCGTCCCTGGACAGGAGGGCCAGCCGCACCCAGTGCACCGGCACCCGCCGCGCCCTGTGGAACCGGTGCACGGCCTCCGTCGCCAGCCGGGTCTTGCCGATGCCGCCCGCGCCGATCAGCGTGATCAGGCGAGTGGGACCGAGCAGTAACATCCCGATCTTCTCCAGCTCACGTGCGCGGCCGACGAAATCGCTGGTGGCCGCTGGCGGGAGGCCCGACCCCGACGAACGTCTTACCGACACAGCAGTGCAGTGTAGTCGGGTCGCGTGCCGGAAAATCCGGGCACGAGCAGGCAGTCGGGGCGGGAACCGGCGCCCACCCGCAGCATGCCGGGGTGCTCGGGCGGCCCGGCCCGTGTCTACCGATGTGCCGCAATCACCTATTCCTCGACGATTTCGCTATCGCCGCAGTCGATCTCACGACCGAAAGGACACCATGGCGGAACGGATACAGGTACTCGGAGCGGGCGAATGCGGGTTACCTCTCGCTTATTGCCTCTTGCGCGGCAGTAGCGCGGTCACACTGGTGACCGATCGCGATGCCGAAGCGATTCTCGCGGGCACGGTGACCAGCACGCAGGTCAAATTCTCGCCGACGCTCGATCTCGAATCGGATGCGGGGCTGGGCTTCTGGCGGACGAGCGCGCCGAACATCGAGGGCATCCGGTTCACCATGGCCGTCGATCGCACGGCGGTGGCGGCCTGGGCCGGACGCTTCACCCGCCCGGCGCAAAGCGTGGACCAGCGGACCGTCTTCGCACGATGGCTGGACGAATTCCGGTCCGCGGGCGGCGATCTGCGCGTCGCCGCCCCGTCGGTGACGGAAGTCGACCGCGCCGCCGCCGACTACGACCTGACCGCGGTGACCCGCGCGGCGCCCGAACTCGCCGCCTGTTTCGAGAACGATCCGGCGTGGACCGTGCCCGCCGAGCCGCAGCGGCGGCTCGCGGTGCTGTACCTCGACGGCGTCCGGCCCGAGCCGCACCACCTCGGCTGCTACACCGCGCTGCCCGAGCACAGTGAAGTGATCTCCTACCCCGGACTGACCGGACGGCCTGGCCAGGAGCGACGCTGCGAGATCGTGCTTTTCGAGGCGCGGCCCGGCGGCGCCCTCGACGTCTTCGACCAGCTCGGCACGCCGACGCAACGATTGCGGCAGGCCAAGCAGCTCATCGACCAGCACCTGCCCGCCGAGCTCGCCGAACGGTATCGCGATGCCGAGCTGACCGACGCCGGAGCGACGCTGGTCGGCGCCGTGAGGCCCGTCATGCGCAGGCCGGTCGGCACCCTGCCCTCGGGCAGGCCGGTGCTCGGCGGCGGCGACGTCGTCTGCCGGATGGACCCGGGCGGCGCGCAGGGCGCCAACAATGCGGTGCAGTGCGCGATCCGCTACGCGGAAGCGATCCTGCACCATCCCGGCGGCCCCTACGACCGGGATTGGATGGAATGGACAGCAGCGCCGTGGCTTTCGGCCGTGGCGCATCCCGCGGCGCGGTGGACCGCGACGGTGCTCGACCCACCTCCGGCGATGCAGGAGATGATGCTGGCCGCGCAGCACGACTCGACGCTGGCCGACGCGTTCGCCGCCGCCTTCGCGCGGCCGTCGAATCTGGCGCAGTTCGCGGCAGGCGCCCCGTCCTGAATGTCGTGGCGCCGGTTTACTGCTGCCAAGGCGGGGTCGCGGGGAAGACGACCGGTAGCGCGGTCAGGGCACGATGGAAAGGCCCTGGCCGCCAGGTCAATTCCGGCACCGGTACCGCGGGCCGCAGCTCCGGCAACGCGTCCAACAGCTGGTCGATCGCGTCCTGGGCGATCAAGTAGGCCGGGCTGCGCGCCGGACAGGCGTGCGGTCCGGCGCCCCACGCCAGATGCGATCGGTTGCCGTTGCGATTCTCGGCGCTGATCGCCGGATCGTTGTTGCACGCAGCGAAGCTGATGACGACTGGATGGTGGGCTGGTAGCCACACATCGTCGATCAGGATCGGCTGGCGCGGGTAGGTGACGGAGAAGTTGGCCATCGGCGGGTCGGCGAACAGCACTTCGTCCAACGCATCGCGGGTGGACAGGCTCCCACCGAGAACATTGCCACCGAAACGGTCGTCGGACAGGATCAGCACGAGACTGTTGATGATCAGGTTCTGCAGCGGCTCGATTCCCGCACCGTAGAGCACGACGAGCTGGTGGATGACCTCGGCGTCGTCGAGCTGGGCCGGATGCTGGAGCAGGCGGGTGGTGATGTCCTCGCCCGGTTCGGCGCGCTTGAGTTCGAGCAACCGCAGCAACGCCGCGCTGAGCATGCGGTTGCCCACTTCGGCGTCGACGCCGTCGAAGACCGCTGCGGTCGCGGCGGCGACCTCCTGCCCGATCTCCGGTGGGCACCCCAGCAGGACGTTGATCACCTCGAATGCGAGCGGAAACGCGTACTGCGAGACCAACTCGGCGCTGCCCGCCGTACAGAAGGTGTTGATCAGCGGGACCGCGATCCGCTCCACCGTGGCGTGCAGGGCGTGCAGGTCCACGGCATTGATGGCCGCGGTGTTGGCCTCCCGGTAGCGGGCATGCTCGGCGCCCGCGCTGCGCATCGCGTTGGGCCGCCATTCCAGCACCGGCAGCACCGAGCAGTCGGCGGAGACCTTCGACTGCCACGTGCGCGGGTCGGCCGGGAAGTGCTGCGGATCATGCAGAATGTGCACCGCGGTGCGATAACTGAGCACCAGCGTCGCGGGCACGCCCGGCGCCAACTCCACCGGCGCGAGCGAACCATAGCGGGCCCGCATGTCCCGGTAGGCTCGATGCGGATCGGCCGCGAACTCCGGGGAGTACAGCAATACCCGCTCGCCATCGGCACCCATGGGCGAACCATGTTGCACGCCAATCATATTCGTGGCCGTAATGTCGTTTCGACGCGTGGTCAATGCGCGACTCCCACAGTAGAGGCGAATTCGGCGATCGGGCGAACTCGACACGGGACCGCCGAACACCGCAGTCGTCCGGTCCTGCCGTGCACCAGCGCGACATGAGTCCCGATCGCGTTGGCGATCGACACACAGGATGATCACTTAGGTATGCCATCGGCATCGGTAGCAGCGGATGACCTGCAGGTATGGACCTCGCTCAGGCTGCGCCACAACGGGATTCGCATGGTCTGCCCATCTTCGAACACGCCGCCTGAGTGGTTCATCGAGGTGAGCACGACGCTGCTGGGGCAGATCGGTGGGGCTGTCAAGGATTCATGAGGCGAGCCGGCGCCGCGACGGCCCGACTGATAACTTTCGCCGCGGCCCCTGTTGAGGTATTTGTGTTCCTGGCTGACGTTCGGGAATGCAAGCTGGTCACCGGTATCGACGATCACTCTCGATACGTTGGGATCGCCCACTGAGGTTGCTCGAGTCTTCCGGACTACTCGAGCCCTGAATATCAGCGTTCCTCGGTGTCCAACCGTTCAGCATGCCGCGCACGGGGGTGTTCCGCATCGGAACCGCCGGTCCCCGGGTTCAAGGGCGGAGCCTGCGACCCGGTCCACGCGGCGAGCAGCCGCAGTGCGGTCTCCGACGCCGAGCCCGCCTCGGCGGTGTAGATGCACAGCGTCTGGTCGGGATCGCCTGGTAGCGAGACGCTTTCGTAGTCGATGGTGAGATCACCGACGAGGGGATGGTGGTAGCGCTTGCTGCCGTGACTGCGTTCGCGGACGTTGTGGTCGGCCCACCAGCGCCGGAATTGCGGGCTCTTGACCGCCAATTCGCCGACGAGTTCGGCCAGCAGCGGGTCGTCCGGGTGACGCCCGGCGTCCAAGCGCAGGACCGCGACGTTGTCCCGGGCGACCTCTTCCCAATCGAGGTACAGCTCGCGGGCGGACTCGTCGAGGAAGGTGTAGCGCAACATATTTCGGTCCCGGGGCGGGAGCGCCTCGAAGTCGGTGATCAGCGCCCGGGCGAGACGGTTGGCGGCGAGGATGTCCATGCGGCGGCCGAAGACGAAGGCAGGCATCACGTCGTCGAGCGTCTCGAGGATGCGGCGGATCCCGGGACGGACCCGCTGCACTCGCGCCGGAGTCCGGCGCCGGACGCGCCGCGGATTCGCCCGGGCGATCTGGAACAGATAGGAGCGCTCGACCTCGTCCAGGCGCAGGGCGCGGGCCACGGCGTCGAGGACCTCGTCGGAGACGTTGATATTGCGTCCCTGCTCGAGGCGGCTGTAGTAGTCCACGCTGACCCCGGCGAGCTGGGCAACTTCCTCGCGGCGCAGCCCCGGCACCCGGCGTACCCCGCCCGTGCCGCCGATCTGCATGTCATCGACGTTCAGGCGCGCGCGGCGGGTGCGTAAGAACTCCTTCAGCTCGGCATTGTGCTCCATGGATCCAGTCTGACGGACACGGCAGCCACAGATCGCAACCAAGGTCGGTCTGCTGGACCCAGGTTCGCCGAACCTAGGTCGAGCAAGGCGCAATTAGGCCGGCCGCGGCCCCTGTTCCCGCTGTTGTATCGAATGCGCGGCGCATCCGCCGCGGACGACACACAGGAGAGATCACACCCATGACTACTCACAACACCTCCCCGCTCGCCGGCCGCGTTGCCGTGGTGACCGGTGCCTCCAGCGGCATCGGCGCGGCCACTGCCAAGCGGTTGGCCGCGTCCGGGGCGGCGGTGGCCGTGCTCGCACGCCGGGCCGATCGGCTCGAACTCCTGGCCGAGGAGATCGAACAGGCGGGCGGGACGGCGCTGGCCCTGACCGTCGACGTCACCGATGCGCAGGCCCTGCGCACCGCGGCCGAGCGGGTGGCCGCCGAACTCGGTACCGCCGATCTGCTGTTCAACAATGCGGGTGTCATGCTGCCCGCACCCGTCGAGGAGCTGCCGGTCGAGCAGTGGCAGCAGCAGATCGATCTGAACGTGACCGGCCTGATGAATGCCATCGGCGCGTTCCTACCGCAATTGATCGCCGCGGCCGCGGACAAGGGCGTGGCCGACCTGGTCAACACGTCCTCGATCGCCGCGCAGAACCTGTTCCCGAATTTCGCGGTGTACTCGGGCACCAAGGCCTACGTGACGCACCTGTCGCGGACCCTGCGCGCGGAACTCGGCGCCAAGGATGTTCGTGTCTCCGCGATCGAGCCGGGCATCGTCGGCACGGAACTGCAGAGCCACGTCACCGACGCCGGCGCCCACGAATGGCTCGAGAGTTCGAAACAGGCGATGACCTGGCTCGATCCGGAAGATATCGCCGAGGCCGTCAACTTCCTGGCGTCCCAGCCCGCGCACGTGAACCTGCAGCAGGTCACGATCATGCCGACCCGGCAGCCGTCGTAAGCCATTCATCCGGGACGGCGGGGTGCCCCTTGCGCAGTCGGGTGGTTGCCGCAGTGACAGGCGTCGGGTCTCACGCGACGCCTCGTCGTCGGCGGGAACGCTTGCCGCGCTGGCTCCGAACCTGATCTGGCGGCTCTCGATGCTCTGGCCGGCATTGCCGCAGCGGTCGATGTTCTGGTGGACCGAGTCCTTCAGGAGCTGGCTTGCTTGCGGCGCTGCCGAAGAGCGCGCATCGACACCTGCGATCCGCATCCGGGGCTGCAGTAGCGCGCCGCCCGGTTGCGGGTGCGATCGATGAAGCCGAAGTGGCACGGCGGATTGCAGCATGCCTTGATCCGCATCCAGTCCCCGCGCTGCGCCGTCTCGGTCACCGCGGCGAGAACGGCACCCAAAGCGCCGGGGACACCGGTCGATCCGGCGAGAAGCTGAGCCGTTTCCGCGGTGACGACCGTTGTGAGCGGATAGCGCACACCGGCCTGCAGCAGATACCGTTCCGCCTCGGCGATCTGGGCGTCACCGATATCTGGATCACCCGAGTGTGTCAGCAGCACCGTGACCAATGCGTCGCGAAGCTCACGCGCAGCCACCGCGTCGGAGTCGGTCACCACGATGGCGGCGTCGACCAGGCCATGCTCGATCGCCCAGTCCGCGAATCCCGAAGCAGTGCCGAAGACCTCGACACGCCCCGCGCCGTCGGCTCTGGTGTTGACGAACTGCAACACCAAGGCAGCCGCATCATCGCTCCACTTCGGTGCCTCACGCGTCGCCTCCACTCCTCCACGATACCAACACGACAAGCGGCTAACCCAGTTGATCACAACATCTGCGCTGAAACGACTTGAAACGTTGTTAGCTAAACGGTTACGCTCACAACATGACGAATGCAGGAAACACCCCACCGATCTGGTTCATCACCGGCGCCTCCTCGGGCATCGGACGCGAGCTCGCAGTTCAGGCGCTGACGGCCGGAGAAACTGTGGTCGCGGTGGCTCGACACACCGAAACCCTCTGTGACTTGGGAGAACCCGACCGACTTCTCACGATCGAGGCAGACGTGCGCGACGAGACAGCCGTCGCGAAGGCGGTCGAGCAGAGCGTGGCTCGCTTCGGCCGCATCGACATCGTCGCCAACCTCGCCGGCTACGGACTCTTCGGAGCGGTCGAGGAAGCAGCCGACGCGCAGGCACGGGCGATCTTCGACACCAACGTCTTCGGCGTACTCAACGTGCTGCGCGCGACACTGCCGGTGCTGCGGGCCCAGCGGTCCGGGCACATCCTGCAGGGCTCGTCCTACTACGGCCAGACCGCAGATCCCGGCGTCGGGCTGCTCGCAGCCACCAAGTACGCCGTCGAAGGGCTTTCCGACGCGCTCGCAGCCGAAGTGGCGCCACTCGGAATCCACGTGACTCTCGTTCAGCCCGGCCTCACCGCAACGCCTTTCCTGTCCAACCTCGACACGGCTACAGCAACCCACGCCGACTACGACCAGACGGTGCGCGCTCTACTGCTGGCGATCCAAGCGCTGCCGGCATCGGCGTTCTCCGGCGTCGATCGCGTGGCCGCCGCCATCCGCACAGCCGTGGCCGGCGACACCCCGCCCCGCCGCCTCGCCCTGGGCATCGCCGGCGCCGACAGTATGCGCACCGCGCTCACCGCACGCCTCGCCGAACTCGACGAATGGGCGACCCTCACCAGCCTGGTCGACGCCGAGCCCCGCGTTCACGTCCACACCGGATAGACAACCCCCGCAGGCTGCGGCCGCTGTTGCAGGATTGCCGACGTGGTCGGCAAAGTAACGGATGACCGGGCCGCGGACCCTGGTCGCCCTGAACCCTCAGCGCTTGGTGCGTGCCAGCAGTCACCGTTGGTGGTGGACAGACTCGTGTCGGTCCACCACCGCCGGGACCGGATGGAAAATCGCCGGACGGCGCAGTCTACGCACCCGCCTGAACGAACTCGCCCGCCCCGACACACCTTTCGACGCGCCGCCGCCGTGCTGGCGCACTGGGTCGAGCCCGAGTTGGTCGCCGATATCGAATACCGGGAAGCTACCCCCGAGGGACTGCGTCATCCCAGCTGGCGGGGTATCCGTATCGACAAATCCCCCGCCGAGATCAAGACACCGGATCTCTGCAGCTCGGCGCACAAGTCGACATGACCTGGTTGGGCCCACATCGCCGTGGCCGAGTAGCCTCATCTCCGATCGTTCGAAACATCAAGGGGGAGAATCCATCATGCGTCGTCACCTAGGGGGATTCACCGTCGGCATCGCAGCGGCAATTGTGAGCCTGGCGAGCTCGGGCACCGCCGTCGCCTACCCGAACATCTACGAGCGACTCGAGATCGGCGAGTGCGCCCTCTACGATCGCACGAACCAGGTCGGCGGACCCGCCGATTGCGATTCTGTACAGGCGAATTATCGCCTGGTGGAGAAGTATCAGCTCGCGCCGGAAACCGCGGGCATGGAATGCGGTGATCCGATGGCCGCGGTCTCCTACCACCATCGCACCGATGACGGCGTCCGCTTGGCCCTCTACTGCTTCGCCAACAACTTCCGGGTCGGTGATTGCTGGAACTTCACCGATGTCAGGGAAAGGCGTCGCGTCGACTGCGACGCGCATGAACCTGAAACAAGCCGCCTCACAGCGGTTTACGAAGGCGTCTCGAACGCTGCCCGCTGCCACGACCAGAACACCGACGCCGTCGTCTGGGACAAGCCTCGGCTCACCGTCTGCACCACACCGGGCTAGGGCTACTACACGAACATCGTCGATCACTTCGTGGTGATCACGAGGTCTCACGCTGCCCTGCTCGCGCTGACGGTGACCGACTGACAGCGTCTGACCAACTCGAGCCGTCCATCGGACGACCCGACGGGGCGTGTTCCTCCGACACGCTCACCGTTTGGACACGCCGATCCGGTGACGTCACTTTTCATCGATGAAAACAACACTTGGACCTGCTCCCTGACGTCGCGGTCCACCGATGAACGACGTTGGAATTCACCGGCACAGCCAGGCAGTGATCGCGCGCGTAGTCGATGTCGCTGTGCTCGATCGTTTGTTGGCCTCTTTGCCTCGCCTGCACGTTGAGCGATTATCCGGCCGAAGACATCGTCAGATGCACATAGCTACATAGAACCATTCCACTGTAAGAGCACCTCTGTTTGGCTGCCGGTTGACGATTACCCAGCCCCAGCTCCCGGCCTCGGCTGTCGCAGGCCCAGCAGGGCGCACTTCATACAACAATGGAACGGCCGCTTTCCACGCGCCACGGCGACGTAGAACAGCTCACCGGCGGCTCGCCGAAGACACTGGGTGAGTATCTGCCAGGCCCACTGATCCCCGGCGAGCCGCACCGAATTACCTCGGTGCTCATGGCCATCGATCAGCACCCAATCCGAGCGCTGACGATACCGTCATCAAGACAGTCGCCAGAACGCCCACCACTCCAGCGAAGCCGGGCTGCGATGCGGCGTTTCACAGACGCGGCTATTCGACGGTCATCTCCCCCATTTCGGACCAGTCGGTGGCATCGATGGTCTGACTGATAATGCGCGGGGTCTGCGCGAGGGCCGCGGGAAGTTCGGCCATTGCGGCCTTGAAGTGAGGGCTGCCGACGTGTGCACTGCCGGCGGCCTGGTCTCGGAATGCCTCCACCAGGACGAATTCGGTCGGGTCGTCGACGCTGCGAGACCAGTCGAACCAGAGGTTGCCCTCCTCGGCTCGGGTAGCCGCGGTAAACGAGCCGACGATGTCGAGCCATTCGTCCGCCCGTTCGGGCTTGGTCTTGAATTTGACGACGATGAAGATCATCACGCGCCTCCTACGGTTGGTCGGGATGCCGCGACACAGCCACTGGCTGGTTCAAGGCTACGACGGGAGATGCTCAGGAACTCAGCTGGCCAAAGACGGTGTCTCATGTCGCCGATTTCGCTTTCGCGACCTTCTCGTAGCGGGTGAGTGCGGCAGCGAGTGAAGCTCATGTCCCTGGCGGCTTCGAACAGGTCGAGTACGGGAAACCGGTTGACCGGCCCGTGCTTCAGCGGGTGAGGCCGGCCTCATGGTCGGCGGCAGCGATTGCGTCGTGAAAGCGCTTGTGGACCCAATGGCGCTGGCCCAGGATGTTCACCTGCCCCCATAGGCCGGAGACCGGACCGAGCTGGGTGTGTCGCGGCAACGCGCCCACCAGCTGCTGCGGCTTGGCGCCGCCCGACAACTTGCTGCTCTCCAGCACATATATGGCGTTCTGAGTGACTGCCACGCAACGGTACTTGTTCCAGAACATCGTAAGACCAGTGAGATATGTGATGAGGAAGAAGACGAAGCTGGGCGCGGTCTGGCAGATGAACACCTGCCGGATTTCACTGCCTGCGGGAAGCAGGGGTGCCGAACGCTCGACCAGATCCTTCCGTGACTTCGACCGCGCTGGACGATCCGGGTCGGGGCTGCTTGTCACTCGAAAATTCTTACCACGTCCGCCCTGAGACCGTGTCTTCGGTGGATTTCCGGCGAAGTCCGCGAGCATTGTTGCGACAGGGATGATTCGGGCAGAGATCTGGGCTCCGATGTGATAGTCGTACAGGGTGGATGGGACTCCATTCGGGCGGTACCGGCTGCTCGAGATGCTCGGCGCGGGTGGAATGGGGCAGGTCTATCGGGCCTACGACACCGAGACCGATCGGGTGGTGGCGCTCAAAGTGCTGGCGCAACATCTGGCGCACGACCCCAAATATCGCGAGCGATTCCGGCGGGAGGCGCACGCTGCGGCGCGGTTGAGCGAACCGCATGTCGTCCCGATCCACGACTATGGCGAGATCGACGGGCGCCTCTATCTGGACATGCGGCTGGTCGAGGGTCACGACATCGCCGCCCTGCTCGGCACCGGACCGATAGCGAAAGACACTGCGGTGGAGTACATCCGGCAGATCGGCTCGGCCCTCGACGCAGCGCATCGGGCCGCGCTCGTGCACCGCGATGTGAAGCCCTCGAACATCCTCGTCACCGCGGGCGATTTCGCGTACCTGATCGATTTCGGGATCGCTGTCGGCAGCGGCGACTCCAGCTTGACCACCACCGGTGCGGCAATCGGCAGTTTCGCCTACACCGCACCGGAACGGCTCCTGCACGGCGCCTGCGACGCCCGCTCGGATGTATACTCCCTGACTTGTGTTCTGTACCAATGCTTGACGGGCTCCCAACCATTCCCCGGGGACAGCATCGAGCAGCAGATCACCGCCCACTTGAACGCGCCACCGCCACGACCGTCCGCATCGGCAGCGGTGCCTGCCGCATTCGACGCGGTCATCGGGCGGGGAATGGCGAAGAACCCCGACGACCGTTATCGCACGGCGGGGGACCTGGCCACGGCGGCGCGAGCCGCGCTCCGCGCCGCACCCACAGCGACACCCGCACCGTCCAGGCCGGCCACCACTCGGATCAATCCGGCCTCGCAACCACGAAGCCGCAACCGGCCCGGACCGACGTGGATCGTCGTCCTCGTCGTCGTGGCCGCCATCGCCTGGTGGGTGATCAGCGATCGTACGCACCACGACTCACCCCCCACGAGCCCGACATCGGTCACCTGCGCCACTGCGGCACCGACATCGGCGAGCAACCCGGGCGTCCCCACCGCACCTGCGCTGGGCTCGCCGTCCGGGTCGTGTGCGCGCTGAGCTTCCGCTGCGATCGCCACGGACACGAAGTAGCACAATCACGCCGCTGCTCCGACAATCATCCCGTCGTGGCTTCGCTCGTCATCGCGGTGACCGGTATCAGCAGAATCGCCATCGGTATCGCGACGACGAACGTCAGCAGCAGGCAGAAAAGCGAGGTCGAGGAGCCTGGCGGCGAGGCGACCGGTCACGGGCGGATCGACATGCCCCGTGACCGCGACAGCATCTTCGAGCCGCAGATCGTCAAGCAACGGTCGTGCTCGGACCTGACGCCCTGGCTCTGCTGTCGCGACAACTACTCTCCCGCGGCGGCTGCGATCAGCAGGCGGTACAGCACTGCGCGATCGGTCGAATCCAGTACGCCGATGGTCTCTTTCAACACCTCGTCCATCAAACTCGCGCCTGCGCGGCGCACCCGCTCCCCCTCACCCGTTGGCCGATGCCGCACGGCTCGTCCGGGGCTGGCGACGCGTTCCAGCAGGCCGCGTTCGATCATGCGGGAGGCCAGCGTCCCCATCGACTGGTCGGTCTGAAAAGTCAACTGCGCCAGTTCGTGCAGCGACGCCTCCGGACGCTCATGCAGATTCCGCAGCACATCCCACTGCGCGATCGACAAGCCCACCTCGGCCAGCCGACGATTGGCCTCCCGATGGTGTCGCCACTGCAGGCGCTTCACCGCCTGCCCGAGTTGCTGCAACGAGGGTTCCACCGGCCGATCATAACCCACGAAATCAGGTTGTTGATATAAGGAACCTTATATAAGCTTGCTTACATCGTTGGCTTGCCCAGAAGAACGGAAACACTCCGATGACCATCCACCGCTTCACCCTCGACAACACACCCATCGAGCTGACCGTCACCGACCACTGCAATGGACGGCCAGTGCTCCTGCTGCACGGCGGCGCCGGGCCACTCTCGGTGTCCGGCTTCGCCGCGTTGCTGGCCGACCGCTTCGAACGGCGGGTGATCGTCCCCACTCACCCCGGTTTCGACGGCACACCGCGGCCCGAAACCCTCACCACCATTGCCGATTTGGTGCGGCTGTACGTGGAGCTGCTGGATCGACTGGAATTACCCGATGTCACCGTGATCGGCAATTCCCTCGGCGGCTGGATCGCCGCCGAGATCGCCCTGCTGTCCAACGAACGAGTCGGCAGGGTGGTCATCGCGAACGCCGCCGGCCTGGATCTCCCGGCCACCCCGATCGCGGACTTCTTCGCCCTGACCATGGACGAGGTCGCCGACCTCAGCTACTGCCACCCCGACGCCTTCCGCATCGACATGAATTCCCTTCCCCCGCAACGACTCGCCACCATTGCGGGCAACCGCGCCACCCTGCAGACCTACGGCGGCACCGCCATGACCGACCCCACCCTGCTCGACCGCCTCCCGGCCATCACTACCCCAACACTGATCACCTGGGGTCAGTGCGACCGCATGATCCCTCTCACGCACGCCACCGCCTACGCGAACGCGATCCCCGGGGCACGCCTCGAAATCATCTCCGACGCAGGACATCTCCCCCAATTGGAGTCCCCCGACACCCTCGCCCGCCTCGTTATCGAATTCGACGGGAGTGCCGGATGAACGGCCCACTTTCGGTGGTGATCAGGTACCGGTGACGGCACGATGTGCCGGTGTTTTTGGTGAATGTTCCTGCCGTCGTCGTCTTTTCATGGTTACGCCCATTGGTGGTTCAGGATGTGGTCGATGAGGGCGAGCGGATCTTGGTGCGGGCGCGGACGCCGGATAGTCCAGCCGCGTGCCCGTGCCGCGGAGCAGAATCAACGCGGTTGCATGCGTGTCACCATCGGACCGTGGTCGACGTTCCGGTCGCCGGCAGGTCCGTCATGCCACGGGTCCGAGTTCGGCGACTGGTGTGCCCAACACAGAACTGCCGCACGATGTTTCGAGAGCAGGTGCCCGGTGCCCTCGGCCGCCATCAGCGTCGCACCACGCGTGTGACGCAGCAGGTGCAGTCGGTCGTGCGCGAGATGGCCGAACGAGCCAGTGTGCGGCTGCTGTCAGCGATGGCGTTCCGGTTGTCGCGTCGAACCGCGATCCGGGCGCTGCTGGGTATTCCGCTGCCGAATCGGCCAGTGCCGAAAGTGCTGGGCGTCGACGACTTCGCGTTGCGTCGCGGGCAGCGGTATGCCAGCGTGCTGATCGACGCCGCCACCCACGAATGGATCGACGTGCTGCCCGATCGCAAGCTCGATTCATCGCGGGCATGGTCATACGAACATCCCGGTGTCGAGATCATCGTGCGCGACGGCTCTACCGCCTGATGCCAGGGGTGCCCGACGGGCGCTCCCCGGGGCCGTGCAGGCCTCCGATCACTGGTATCTGTCGAACAGGCTGGGCCGGGTAGTGGATTAGGCGGTCGTCGCCCACAGCGCTTGCTGGGCCGAACACGGACCGAAGCGGTTGACGGGCGAGCAATCCACGCTCGAGCGCTGGCATGCCATTCACGACGGGTCCGCTGTCCTGTGCCAGATGAGTTGGCGCACAAGCTAATGCCTGTTTTCCGAGGTCGGCCCGTCACCGGTCTCCGATCCCGGCCCGTGATCGCCGGTGGTGTTTCCCTGCTCGGCGTTCCCGTATCGGGGTCGGTGCGTTGATCTGGGCTCACAGTGCGTTCGTCGACCCTTCTTTCCCGTTGTCCCCCGTTGGCCTTCCCGAAAGGGAATCGAGCAGTTGTGTGAGCACCTGGCGGTCGTCCTCAGCTAGACGTGCGGTATAGGGCGCGAGGGCCGCGTGGATCTCCTCCTGCACCCGTTGCACGAGTTCGCTGCCCATCGGAGTGATGAACACATCGACCACCCGGCGATCCTGCGGCGACTTGCCCCGCGCCACGAGGCCTCGACGCTCTGCCCGTTCGACGAGGCCCGACATCGTGGACTTGTCCAGCCCCAGGAACGCCGCCAGATCGGTCATGCGCGGTCGGCGGTCGCGCAGCAGGCCGAGCAGCCGCAGTTGGGTGAGGGACAGATCGTGCTCCGAACCGATGCGGGTGAGCACGGCCATCACCCGGAATGACGTCCGGACGAGAGCGTCCTCGAGCGCGTCGTCAGATCCCATGCCCGGATCCTACTTGACATAGTTTGCATTACCAACCAAACTCAATTTAGTTTGCAATACCAATCAAATACGAGGAGTTGCCATGCACGCCGCTGTTGTCACCAGCTTCGACGCTCCGCCGCGGTACAGCGAGTACCCCGCCCCGGTCGCCCAGCGGGAGAACGAGATGGTCGTGGACGTTCTCGCGGCAGGTTTGCACCAACTGGTCAGGGCTCGGGCGAACGGCACGCACTACAGCAGCACCGGCACGTTCCCGTTCGTTCCCGGCGTCGACGCCGTCGTACGCGACCAGCACGGAAATCTCAGGTACACGGTGGTGGACGACAGCGACCTGGGCACGCTCGCCGAGCAGACGGTGATCGACCCCCGCCGCAGCGTGCTACTGCCGGACGACGCCGACCCGGTGCGCATCGCCGCCGCGATGAACCCGGCAATGTCGTCCTGGGTCGCGCTGCGTCGCCGTATCGCGTTCCGGAAGGGTCAATGCGTCCTCGTCCTCGGCGCCACCGGCAGCGCCGGCCGGATGGCGGTGCAGATCGCCAAACGGTTCGGTGCCGCATACGTGATCGCCGCCGGACGCAACGCTTCCCGGCTCGAGGCACTGCACGACCTCGGCGCGGACGAAACAGTGACCTTCGAGCGCGCCGACCGCGCCGCCGACGTCGACATCGTCATCGACTACGTGTGGGGAGAACCGTCCGCCCGAGCGATGACCGCGATGATCACCGCCCGCCGCGACCGCAGCGCTCCGCTGGACTGGATCCAGATCGGATCCGTCGCCGGTCAGACGATTCCCGTCGACTCCTCGCTGCTGCGCGCGTCGCGGCTGCAGATCTGCGGCAGCGGAATCGGCTCGGTACCGGCCCGCGACTTCCTCGCGGAGCTGCCGGAACTCGCCGCCGCGGTGCACACCGACGCGATCGCCGTGCAGGCCCGTCCCGTGCCCCTCGCTCAGGTCAGCGAGACATGGAATGCCCAAACCGATGACCGCATCGTTTACGTCCCGTAGCGCACCAGCCCGCCAGTCCACCGCCGTACGTACCGCATGACACCACCGGCCGGGGGGGGGGGGGGAGGAAGGGCCCG
>NZ_JBYISM010000039.1:0-79811 GCF_057708605.1 Nocardia sp. bgisy118
GGTCGCCGCGGTGTGAGCTTCAGGCCTCTGTTCGGTCATCTCTTACGCGCACCCTTATGGTCGAAACGTTCAATGGCGTCCGTCTTAGCTTAGGCTAAGTTGACGGACCGCTTGTTTGCACCCTGCGCCACGAGCGCTGGTGATGCTGGCTCGTGGCTCCACGGTCCCCAGGTCGCATACGACGGTGCACTGCCATATGGCTACGGCAGCAGATCTCAATCTCGCGATTCTATCGGTGCTACCCATGGTCACCCGCGCCGGTGCGGTGAACCAGCCGGCCGCCCACCTGCGCGGGCGTCGTACCGGTTCGCTCTCTTCTCCACCATAGCGGCGTCGAGGGGGCCGCTACGAGGGCCGCGTGGCCCACGGCGGGGCCGGGCGTCGGATACCCGCGCCGACCAGGGATGATCGATCCATGACCGAGCAGCAGTCCCCCGACGAAGACGAACCGATCGTCGTCGATCAGACCGACAAGCGTTCCCTCGCGCCGTTCCTGGCCGCGGCCGTGCTCGCCGTCATCGTGCTGGTGGCCATCGGGCTCGGCGGCGTGCTCTCGCCCGCTGAGAAAAATGTCACAGAGGCCGAGAAGATCGCGGGCGCGGTCGGCAACTTCGTCGAGGGCGCCAACAACACCGATATGGTGCCGCCACCTGGTACCGGCTGCGCCGAATTCGACCCCGCCAAGTCGCCGTTGGCCGGGCAGGAAGGTGTCGGCAAGACAATCGAACTCATCGCCGTCACCGATCAGACCCTCAACGGCGATCGGGCCAAGGCCACGGTGACCACGAGGGTCGACGGCAAGGAGTACACCGCGACCTGGAACCTCACCAGGACCGACGGCAAATGGCTGGTCTGCAATGTTTGACACGGTGACCTCGGTGCAGGCAATCTCAGTCCCTAGGTCATGAGAACCAGCGCCAAGCCCCGGCTGGCTGGTCGGCAACCCTCCTCCGCGGTGGGGTGCTCCGGGTGACGACCTGGCCGCGCACCGAACCTGGTGCGGCAAGTGCGGATTCACAGGAGGTTCCAGATGAGTTATGCCGGTGACATCACCCCGCAGCAGGCGTGGGAAGTGTTGCGCGACAACCCCGCCGCCGTCCTGGTGGACGTGCGCACCGAAGCGGAGTGGCGCTTCGTCGGAGTGCCCGACACCAGTTCGATCGAGCGGCCCACCGTGCTGATCGAGTGGGTGGACGGCACCGGCACGCGCAATCCGCAGTTCACCGAGCAGCTGAGCAAGGCGCTGGAGAGCCGCGAGCCGGAGGCGCCCGTCGTCTTCTTGTGTCGCTCCGGCCAGCGTTCTGCGCACGCGGCCACCATCGCCACCCAGCTCGGCATCGGGCCGTCCTACAACGTGATCGAGGGCTTCGAGGGCTCGCTCGACGCGTCCGGACATCGCGGCGCGACCGGCTGGCGCGCCACCGGCCTGCCCTGGCGGCAGTCGTGATCACCGGCGGCGCGTTCGACAAGCCGCTGCCCGAGGGCGTCGGCCCCGCCACCCTCGGCGTGCGCGGCGGCCTGCGCCGCTCCGGCTTCGAGGAGACCTCCGAGGCGCTGTACCTCACCTCCGGCTTCGTCTACGAGAGCGCGGAAGCGGCCGAGGCCGCGTTCACCGGCGAGGTGGAGCACTTCGTCTACTCCCGCTACGGCAACCCGACCGTTGCCATGTTCGAGGAGCGGATCCGCCTGATCGACGGCGCCGAGGCGGCGTTCGCGACGGCCAGCGGCATGTCGGCGGTGTTCACCGCGCTCGGCGCGCTGCTGAAGGCAGGCGATCGGCTCGTCGCCGCGCGCAGCCTGTTCGGGTCCTGCTTCGTGGTGTGCAACGAGATCCTGCCGCGCTGGGGCGTGGAGACGGTGTTCATCGACGGTGAAGACCTCGACCAGTGGGAGCAGGCGCTGTCGGTGCCGACCACCGCGGTGTTCTTCGAGACGCCTGCCAACCCCATGCAGACCCTCGTCGACGTGCGCCGGGTCACCGAGCTCGCGCATGCCGCAGGCGCGAAAGTGGTGCTGGACAACGTCTTCGCCACGCCGCTGCTGCAGAAGGGCTTCGAGCTCGGCGCCGACGTCGTCGTGTACTCGGGCACCAAGCACATCGACGGCCAGGGCCGTGTCCTCGGCGGCGCCATCCTCGGCTCCCAGGAGTACATCGACGGCCCGGTGAAGACGCTCATGCGCCACACCGGCCCCGCGCTCAGCCCGTTCAACGCGTGGACCCTGCTCAAGGGTCTGGAGACGATGCCGCTGCGGGTGCGTCACAGCACCGAGTCCGCGCTGCGGATCGCGCGTTTCCTGGAGGGCAACAAGTCGGTCAGCTGGGTGAAATACCCATTCCTGGAATCGCATCCGCAGTACGACCTGGCGCGCGGCCAGATGTCCGGCGGCGGCACGGTGGTCACGTTCGAGTTGAACGCACCCTCCGACGAGGGCAAGAAGCGCGCTTTCGAGGTGCTGAACCGGTTGCGCGTCATCGACATCTCCAACAACCTCGGCGACGCCAAGACCCTCATCACCCACCCGGCCACCACCACCCACCGCGCCATGGGCCCGGAGGGCCGCGCAGGCATCGGCCTCTCCGACGGCGTGGTCCGCATCTCCGTCGGCCTCGAGGACGTCGAAGACCTCCTCGCCGACCTCGACCACGCGCTGAGCTAGGCCCTCGCAGCGGCTTCACACGCTTCACAGGGGTTGTTGCGCCTGCGAAGCGTGTGGAAGGTCTGCGGGGTACCAGCTTCCGATACGGGAAGCGGTACGGAGGTCGGCGGCGCGCGTCAGGCGGGTCAGCCAGGGAGCGTTGGGGGCTTCGAGTTCGGCCCAGGTCCAGCGGACTACGAGCCAACCGAGGGCGCGCAGCGCGTCTTCGCGGGCTTTCTCGGCGATCACCACGTCTTCGGCGGTGCGCGGGCCTCGGTGTGCCGCACGGTATTTCATGAGGCCGTCGAACTCGCCGACGACGCCGAGTCCGGGAAACAAGAAGTCGACTCGGGCGATACACGTACCCTCCGGTGTGGTGATTCGCGCCTGCAACTCCGGGTTCGGCAGGCCGGCCGCTCGTATGGCGACTCGGCTTCGTGACTCGCCCACGCTTTCGGAGCGGCCGTCCATGGAAGCGATCGCGCGACGGGCGGCGGAATTGCCCGGTCGCCCCTTCGAGCGGCCGAGCTGTTCGAGCAGATCGGCAGGGGTGACCGCACCGAGCCGTAATGCACTGTCGCCGACCACTACTGCCCGCTCGAAGGGGATCGTGCGAGCAAGGTCGACCACTGTTCGCGCCGCACTGGTCATCGTGAGACCGCCGCACCGCACGACCTCGTCGGCCTCGATTCGGGCGGCATGCAGAACGACCTGCCGTGATGTTCGAGCACCCGCCGAGCGGTCGCGGGTCAGGTGCACCCGGTGCGTCGGCACATCCCAATGCGAAAGCCCATGGGCCATCGCGGCCGAGATATGACTGACCACGGCCTTCGGACTGGAAACCTGACATACAGCACGGGCCAGCGCCAAATGCTTCTCCTCGGCCGACAACTCAGCCATCCGCCCGGCATTCAGATATGCGCCGCGCCGCACGCGCCGCCACTCGAGGCCGTGCAACTCCCGATCGGTGAACCCCTCGGCGATCGCCCGCCCCCGCTGTACCGGCACCGGTATGTCCATACCTCGGATCGTCCCGCACACCTACGACCCGAACACCCATCTCCGCCCCCACCTGTGCACAACCCGCCAATTGTGTACAACCCTTCCCAAATCGGGTCCTCGCAGAGACTTCACACACCTCGCAGCGGTTGCTGCTGCTGCGAGGTGTGTGGGCGAGCTGCGAGGACGGATCAGGTGAGGGTGATGCCGAGAATCCAGGTGGCGGTGGCCAGGAGGGCGCCGAGGAGTTCGATGAGCATGGAGAGGCCTACGCCCTTGAGGGCGTGTTTGGTTGTGTGCCAGGCGGGTTGGTTCTGGCCGAGGCGTTGGAGTTCGGAGAGGTAGACGCCGAGGACGAAGCCGACGAAGAGGCCGACGACCGGGATGACGAAGAAGCCGACGACGCCGAGCACCGCACCGAGGAACAGGGCGCGGTTGGAGACGCCGGCGTCCTTCATCTTGCGGCCCGGCCAGGTGTATTTGACGATCCCGGAGAGCACAAGGAAGACCGTGCTGATCGCGAAGACGGTCCACGCGGTGGCGCCGCCGGTCATGATCGCCCAGGCCAGGATCGCGCCGAAGACCAGGATCACCCCGGGGAGGATCGGCACGATGATGCCGAGCAGGCCGACCAGGATCAGGAGGCCGATGACGACCTCGCCCCACACGCTCATGCTGGGATTCTCACCTACCGGGCCGCCCGGTGCACGACGGAGGGTTCCGATAGAAAGTGGCGGCGTTATTGTCATACTGTCAATACATCCGCGGGTGCTGCCCGGGGGACCGCACCGCCGGGCGGTGCGCAGGGATCAACGACGAACCGAGGTAGGGCGTGACCACACCATCCACCGCCACCAAGCAGGGCCCGCTCGCGGGCATCAAAGTTGTCGAGCTGGCCGGTATCGGCCCCGGTCCGCACGCCGCGCTGTTGCTGGCCGATCTCGGCGCCGACGTGGTGCGGGTGCAGCGGCCGAATCTGCTGCCCGGGTTCATGGAGCGTCCGCAGTGGCGCGGCCGGACCATCGTCGAGGCGAACCTGAAGGATCCGGCCGACATCGAGAAGGTGCTCGGGCTGATCGAGAAGGCCGACGTGCTCATCGAAGGCTTCCGTCCCGGCGTCACCGAGCGCATGGGCCTCGGCCCCGACGAGGCGCTGGCGCGCAATCCGCGACTGGTCTACGGACGGATGACCGGCTGGGGCCAGGACGGCCCGCTGGCCGACCGCGCGGGCCACGACATCAACTACATCTCGCTGACCGGCGTGCTGAACGCGATCGGCCGCAAGGGCGAGCGACCGGTGCCGCCGCTGAACATGGTCGGCGACTTCGGCGGCGGCTCGATGTTCCTGGTGTTCGGCATCCTCGCCGCACTGGTGGAACGGCAGAGCTCGGGCAAAGGCCAGGTGATCGATGCCGCGATGATCGATGGCGCGCTTGCCCTTTCGCACATGATCTGGGGCATGCGCGGAGTCGGCCTGTGGTCCGACGAGCGCGGCACCAACCTGCTCGACACCGGTATGGCCTTCTACGACACCTACGAGACCTCCGACGGCAAGTACATGGCCGTCGGCGCGATCGAGCCGCAGTTCTACGCCGAACTGCTGAAGGGTCTGGAGATCGACCCCGAGGGCCTCCCGATGCAGATCGACCCGAACGGCCAGGACCAGCTGAAGAAGCTGTTCGCGGAGAAGTTCAAGACCAAGACCCGCGACGAGTGGGCCGCGGTCTTCGACGGCACCGACGCCTGCACCACCCCGGTGCTGACGCTGACCGAGGCCACCGAGAACGCGCACATCGCCGCACGCAACGGTCTGGTCGACATCGACGGCGTGGTGCAGCACGCGCCCGCGCCGCGCTTCTCGCGCACCCCGGCCGCCATCCCGACCCCGCCGCCGACCGAGGCGACGCCGATCGAATCCGTTTGGGCGGACTGATATTTCCGCCGCGAACGCCCCGTGGCCGAACGGTCACGGGGCGTTCGCTTTCGGGTGCGGCCCGCGAAACTCAGTAGCAGGTGAGCGGATTCAGCGGATCGGCAGCGCGAGGGGTGAGCGCCCCGTAAGCGGAGGCGACGGCTTTCACCGCCAGCCGCAGATCGGCCTCCTGATGCGTGAACGGCAGCCGGAGGAACCGCTCGAAAGCTCCCTGAACGCCGAATCGCGGTCCGGCGGCGAGCAATACGCCGTGATTGGGCGCGGTGGCGGCGAGCGCGGTGGACACCGGGGCGGGCAGCTGAGCCCAGACCGACATCCCGCCCACTCCCGAGCTGATCCGCCAATCCGGCAGCTCTTCGGCCAGCGCTTCGCGCAAAGCGGCTCGCTGGCTGCGCAATTGATCGCGGCGGCGGTCGAGAATGGTGTCGGCGTGCTCCAGCAGGTGCACCGTGGCGAGCTGATCCATCACCGGGGTGCCGAGGTCGACAGTGGAACGAATGCCGAGCAGCTTGGTGATGAGTGTCTGGTTGGTGCGAATCCAGCCGACTCGCAGACCACCCCAGAACGACTTGGACGCCGAACCGATCGTGATGATCTCGGCGCCCTTGGCGAACGCGGCGACCGGCGGCGGCAGGGTGTCCACGTCCAGCCCGAGGTCCACCATCGACTCGTCGACGACGACCGTCATGCGGGTCTCGCGCGCGATGGCTGTCAGTTCCGCGCGACCTTCGGCGTCGAGCAGCATGCCGGTCGGGTTGTTGAAGTCCGGGACGAGGTAGGCCAAGGTGGCCGCGGTTTGCCTTGCGGCGCTGCGGATTCCGTCCAGATCCCAGCCCGAGTGCGGGCTCTCCGGCAGCAGCGGCACCGGGACGGGACGCGCACCGACATCGCGGATGGCCTCGATGGCGTTCGGATAGGTGGGGTGCTCGATCAAGACACGAGCGGCCGGTGCGGTGAGCACGTTGAGCAGCAGGCGCAGGCCGTGCTGGGCGCCGAGCGTGATGAGGATCTGCTCGGGCTCGGTGGGCAGTCCGCGCTCGGTGTAGCGGCGGGCCACCGCCTCGCGCAGCGCGAGCACGCCGACCGGATCCATGCCGTGGGTGCCGAGATAGGCCGGAAGTCCTTGCAGCGCGTCGGAATACGCGTCCTGCATCTCGCGCGGCGCGGCCATCGCGGCGTAGGTCATGTCGATGGTGGTCAGCTCGGGCTGCGCCATCAGCGCCAGGATGCTGCGCGCCGGTTTGGTGCCGTCGTGCGGCACCGCAGGGGGCAACGCCACGGTGCTGCGCGAGCCCTGGCGGCTGATCAGGTAGCCGTGCTCGCGCAGCAGCGCGTAGGTCGAGGTGATGGTCGTCCGGCTGACGCCGAGCGTGCCCGCCAGGTCGCGTTCGCTGGGCAGGGCGACGCCGAGCGGCGCGCGGCCGTCGTGGATGAGCAGCCGAATGCCCTCCGCGAGGGCCAGGTACGCGGGACGAGCCGCGCGCCGCGCCGGGTCGTCGTCACCGGCGCTGCGCCAGCTGCCCAAATCGCGCGCCAGGCTGGCCGCGCCGATCACTCGTGTCGCCATAAGGTCCAGTATTGAGGGATTGGATATTTATTGGCAAGGCCAGTTGGCGGAACGTGTCCAGTATGACCGCCCTGCTCACCTTCCTCGTCGCCGCCGCGTTCTGCTACGCGATCTACCACTACGCGCCGAATCGCACCAAGGACCTATTCGAGCTCGAGCGGTTCCGCCCGCTCGGCTCGCTCCTCGACGCCCGCCCCTCGCACTACGATGACCTGCGGCAATACTCGGATCTCGCGGCCATGCGCGGCCGCGACCACGAGCCGGAGCCGGAGTTTTCGCCGTTGCGGCCTTCGCTGGCCGCCGTGCTGCGGCGAAGCCATGACGCGAGCCGGAGCGCGGTTAAGGCCAGTTCTGAAAAACTGGCCTGATATCCGGCAACAACGGGTTTTGTCGGTGCCGGGGTGCACACTGACGGTATGAGTGAGTCCGCTCGCCCGGCCGTCGCGGCGCTGTTCGACACCGAGATCGGGGTGTGCGCGATCGCTTGGAGCGGTGACGCCGTGTTCCGGTTCCAGCTGCCCGAGGCGGACCGGGAGGCCACTCGTGCCCGCATCACCCGGCGGCGTGCGGGCGCCGAGGTGCCAGAAGGCGCACCGACCCCCGTGATCGCCGAGGCCATCGCGGGCATCCGCGCCCACCTCGCGGGCGAGCTGGACGACCTGCGCTGGATCCCCCTGGACACCAGCGCGATCCCGGAATTCCACCGCGCCGTCTACGCGGTGACCCGCGCCATCGACCCCGGCCACACCCTCAGCTACGGCCAGGTCGCGAACCGCGTCGGCGCGCCGGGCGGCGCGCAGGCGGTCGGTCAAGCGTTGGGGCGCAACCCGATTCCGCTCATCATCCCGTGCCATCGGGTGCTCGCCGCGGACAACGGGCTGCACGGGTTCTCCGCGCCGGGCGGGATCTCCACAAAGGAACGACTGCTGGAGATCGAGCGGACGCCGGGATTCGGGGAGCCGACGTTGTTCTGACGCTCGGAGGGTCCCGGCGGATACCGAAACCGGCGTTGATGCGTGGTCTTCGCACCGGGCGGCTTGCGCCGTTCTCGCCGACGACGGACTCCGGCGGCGTCGTACCCGCCCACGGCGGATAGCGTTGCTCATTGCGAATGATTCGGCGAGTTCGCGCCGTCCGACGACCGACCGAAAAGGAGCGCAGGCATGGAGACAGTCACTTCCGCGGACGGGACGACGATCGCGTTCGACCGCGTCGGCGACGGCACGGCAGGCACGGTGATCCTGATCGGCGGGGCGTTCGGGTATCGGACGTTCCCGAAGATGGTGCAGCTGTCCGAGGCGCTGGCCGAGGGGTACGGACTGACCGTGATCAACTACGACCGCCGGGGTCGCGGCGACAGCGGGGACACTCCCGGCGTGTACGACGTGGACAACGAGATCGACGACATCGCCGCGCTGGTGCGGGCGGCGGGCGGGTCGGCGGCGTTGTTCGGCTGGTCGTCGGGGGCGGTGCTGGCGCTGCGCGCGGCGAGCTCGGGACGGGTGCCCGGCATCACGAAGGTGGTGGCGTTCGAACCGCCGATCGTGGTGGATCGCTCCGAGCGCGTTCCGCCCGCCGACCTGGACGTCCGGCTGCACGAATTGATCGCGGACGACAAACGCGGCAAGACGGTGCGGTACTACATGACCAAGGCGATGGGCGTGCCGTGGACGATGGTGACGGCCATGCGGATGACGCCGTTCTGGAAGAGCCTGAAGGCGGTGGCGCCGTCGACCGCGCACGACTGGGCCGTCGTGCGCCAGTACATGCGCGGTGAGCGGCTGCGCGCGGCCGACTGGTCGGGCGTCACCGTGCCGACGTTGGTCGTCGCGGGCGCCGACAGCGCCGCGCTGCTGAAGAACGCGGCCAAGGCCGTCGCCGCGGCACTGCCCGACGCGAAGCACCGCGAGCTGGCCAAACTCGGCCACGACCCGAGGATCGACATCCTCGCCCCCGCGGCGGGGGAATTCCTCACCACAGCCCAGTGATGAAGTACCGCAGCGCAGCGACGAAGTACCCCCCAGCGCAGCGACGAAGTACCCCAGCGCAGCGATGAAGTACCCACGCAGCGATGAATTCGCATCCGCAGCGATGAAGACCTAGCGGAGCGATTAGTTCGCGGGCGGGGCGCCGTCTACACCCGTGACGGCCCGAAGCGGCCGATGACAACCCCGCCGAGGAGTACTCATGAAGACCGAAAAGCTTTTGGCCGCAGGCATTCTCGCCACCCCGATGTTCTTCGTCGTCGCGCTGGCCCAGGCGTTCACCAAGGACGGATTCGACCTGCGCGAGCACATGATCAGCCAGCTGGCGATCGGCTCGCTCGGCGGAATCCAGATCGCGAACTTCCTGGCGACGGGCGCGCTGTTCGCGCTGATGGCGGTCGGGCTGCGCCGCCGCCTCACCACCGGGATCGGAAGGGTGTGGGTGCCGCGCCTGGCCGGGGTGTTCGCCGCCGGGATGATCGGCGCGGGGGTCTTCGTCTGCGACCCGTACCAGGGTTACCCGGTGGGCGCCACCGAGGTGATGACCTGGCACGGCACGCTGCACGGGGTGTGCGCGGCCGTCGCCGGACTGTCGCTGGTCGCGGCCATCGTGATCCTGGCGCGGCGGTTCCGCAGCGAGCGGCGCACTGGGGCGGCCGTACTCGGCATCGTGATCGCGGTGGTCTACATCGTGCTTCCGGTGTCGATTCCGGCGCTCACCAGCATCACCTTCGCGATCGCCTCGTTCCTGGCCTGGGGTTGGGTCGCGGTGTTCGCGGCCGGGTTGCGCACCGAGCGGGTCGCGAACCCTGTCGTCCCGTCCCGTGGGTTGCAGCCCGCCTGAGTGCCGATGGACGAAGCCCCGGGCCCCTGATTTTCGAATCAGGGGCCCGGGGCTTTCCCATTCACTGTTCCGGCGGATGCTGCCGGTAGAACTCGCACGCCTCGCCGGTGAGATAGCCGTCCATGCAGGCGAAATACGTCTGGATGCAGCTGTTGGTCGTACAACCGAGCTCGAGCAGTCGCTCGTGGATGCGCCGGTTGCGCTCCTGCTGGGGGTTGAGCGCGGGCGCGGTGCTCACCACGGCTGACGAGGGCACAGGCGTCCCCGACTGGGTGCACCCGGACAGCGCCGTGAGCGCGACCGCCGCCACACCCATCGCCACTGTCCACCGCACCATGCTCGACAACCCTTCTCGATCGCTTAGAGGTGACCGTACCCCGTCGGCCCCGGTCATTCGATCCGGTAGCCAGTAGGTGGCCAGAGATCCGACGCACGCCCGAACGCTCCGCGCTGTGGATGCCGCAGCTCGACGAACGCGGCTGCCCACGACCAGCTCGAAGCGCTATGCGGACGATTCCCCACGCATCAACGCCCCCAGCGACTCGCGGTCGGTGACGTCCATCTTGATGCACGCCCGATACAGATGCCCCTCGACGGTGCGGACGGAGACGGTGAGCCGGTCGGCGATCTGCCGGTTGGACAGACCGGCCGCGACCAGATTCGCGATCTCGCGTTCGCGGGCGGTGAGCGGCAGCGGTTGAGCGGCCTTGCGCAGGGCGGGGGTGGCGGCGCCGCCGCAGGCCGCGGCGAGTCGGTTTGCGGCCGCGGCGGATTCGAGGAGGCGGCGGCGGTCGCCCGCCCGCTCGTGCGCCGACGCGGCCTGCGCGGCGGAGTCGGCGGCCGAGAGCACCGCGCCGATGGACTCGAATTCTGTTGCGGCGGCGTCGAGTCCGGGGCCGTCGTGGGCGGCCAGCGCGACCGCGTGTTTGGCCTGAACCTGGACGAGCCGACCGTCCACCCGAGCCGCGAGGTCCGCGAGCCTGCCCGCCACCGAGTGGTCACCGAAGCGCGCTGCGGTGTGCAGCGCCATCGCCTCGATCGCGTGCTGGTGCGAACGCGCTGCCGCGTCGGCCGCGCCGATCGCCAGCCGGACGGCGGGGGTGACGGTGCCCTCGGCGCCCGCCACGCAAGCCTTGGCGATCTCCAGCTGCGGTTCGTAGACGGCGCTGTGCCTGCCGCCGCGCCGTACCGCCTCGGCCACCGATTCGGCGGCGTCGTGCGCCCGGCCCAATGCCGAATACGCTTCCGCCAGACGGATTCTCGCCGGGAACAACCACGCCGCCGCACCCTCGGTGGTCAGCGCGGCCAGTGCCTGCTCCAGATGTTCGATACCGTCGATGAAACGTCCCTGCGCCACATCGACGGTGCCCTGCAAGATCTTGGACATGCCCCACGCCAGATACTGACCGGGCGCGGTGTAACCGAAATACGGTGTGGCGCAACGCCTCGCGGCCTCGAACTCGCCGCTGTAGATCAGCGCCAGCACCTCGGCGTGGGTGGACATGAACCGGTTGAGCCCGTCGATCTCGAGCTCCACCTCGTGCCCGCGGGCGGCATACTGCCTGGCCGCCTCGGCCTTGCCCATCAGCGCCAAGGCCAGCCCGCCGCCGAAGGACGCCCACCAGACCGCCCAGTGCGGAGCGCCTTTGGTGGTCATCACCGACTCGGCCTCGGAGAACGCGTCCTCGATGCGGTTCTCGTTCACCGCGCACGCCGAGGCCAGCCCGGCGAACGTGGCGATGATCTTCGGATGCCGCACCCGCTCCCTGACCTGGGCGAGCACCTCGTCGGCGCGATCGGCATCGCCCATGGCCCATAACAGGTTCGACACCCGGGTGCTGCCCCAGCGGGCCAGCTGCACCTCGTTGAGGTTGTCGGCGTCGAAGCTGGCCAGCGTGCGTTCGGCCTCGATCCGATGCCCCTGCCACAGCAGCGCCCTGGCCAGCAGGTCGGCCGACTCGACACCGCCGCGCCGCTCCACCGCCGCCCTGGCGAACCGTTCGCCGAGCGGCAGGTTGGCCAACCCGATGGCGTCGGCGGCGGCCGCCTCGAAGAGCTCCAGATCGGCGGATTTGTCGCTGTCCAAGGCCAATTCGGCCAATCGTATACGGTCGGCGGCGGAATTGATGCGGCGCTCCTTCAGCGAGGAGTACAGCCTGCCGCGCAGCCGCCGCGCCGACGCGATGCCGAGCCTGCGCCGGATCACCTCGCCGAACAGCGGATGGTTGTAGCGCACGATGAGCTGGTGAGCGTTCTCCACAACCCGGATCACACCGCGGGTTTCGGCGGCCTCCACCGCGTCCTCGCCCGCCAGCTCGGCGAGCACGTCGAGGTCGATCGGTTCGCAGAAGGTGAGCAGCTCGAGCACCCGAAGCACCTGCTCGGGCAACTGCTCGACCCGATCCTCGAGCAGCGCAGCCAATTCCGAGGTCACCGCGGCGCGGCCGCGCAGCTGCCAGACGCCGTTGACCTGGCGCAGGGTGCCCGCCTCCAGCGCGCCCTCCACCAAATGCCGCAGAAACAGTGCGTTTCCGCCGGAGGACTCCCACATCAGATTGGCGGTGAAGCCCTCGAGCTGACCGCCGAGCATCGACTCCACCAGGTCGACGCTCTGCGACTGCGTGAACGGGTTGAGGTCGACGCGCAGCAGGTGCCCGTCCTTCCACAGCGAGGTCACCGCGTCGGGAACCTGCACCCCGCTACGCACGGTGGCGACGATATGGGCGGCTTTGTCGATGGCCAACTGCAGCAGCAAGGTTGCGGACAGTTGGTCCAGAAGATGCGCGTCATCGACGCCGATGATGGTGTGCCCGTCGGCGAGCAGGGCCTCCCGCGCCGCGGACATGAACGTGACCGGGTCGTGTGCGGTGTAGACGCCGACCATGTGCGCGAATACGCCCAGCGGAATACTGCGGGCCGACTCCGTGCCCGCTACCCACCGAATATTCCCGCCGACCGCCGCGGTCGCCTGTCTGGCCAGCGTCGTTTTGCCCACCCCGGCGTCACCGGTCAGGACCGCACCCACATACGCCGATCCGGTGAGCGCGGACCGAATCGCCTCGAACTCGGTCTCGCGCTCGATCATCGGCCAGTTCCGAGCCATGATCTAACTGTAGTTCTTCGCCGTTCATGATCGAAGGGAACTGCGAACGGCAACCGCTCTCAGCGCGTCGTGAGCGGAAAAACGCTGTGGTTCAGCCGAGGACGTCGTGTCGAACGATCGTTTGGTCGCGGCCGGGCCCGACGCCGATGCAGGAGATCCGCGCACCCGAGAGCTCCTCGAGCCGCCGCACGTACGCCTGCGCGTTGACGGGCAGGTCCTCGAAGGTTTTCGCGCCGGAAATATCCTCCCACCAGCCGGGCATTTCCTCGTAAATCGGCTTGGCGTGGTGGAACTCGGTCTGTGTGGTCGGCATCTGCTCGACCCGCTGACCGTCGATCTCGTACGCGACGCAGATCGGCACCCGGTCCAGGCTGGACAGCACGTCCAGCTTGGTGAGGAAGTAGTCGGTGATGCCGTTGACGCGCGTGGCGTAGCGGGCGATCACCGCGTCGAACCAGCCGCACCGGCGCGCACGGCCGGTGGTGACGCCGACCTCGCCGCCCTGCTTGGCGAGGAATTCGCCGTGCTGATCGAACAGTTCGGTCGGGAAAGGACCCGAGCCGACGCGGGTCGTGTAGCACTTCAGGATGCCGAGCACCGTGTTGATCTTGTTCGGTCCGATGCCGGAACCGACGGCCGCGCCGCCCGAGGTCGGGTTGGACGAGGTGACATACGGGTAGGTGCCGTGGTCGACGTCGAGCAGGGTGCCCTGAGAACCCTCGAGTAGCACGGTTTCTCCGCGCTCGAGCGCCTCGTTGAGCTGCAGCCTGGTGTCGGCGATGCGGTGCTTGAAGCTGTCCGCCATGGAGAGCACTTCGTCCACCACCTGCTGCGGGTCGAGCGCGCGGCGGTTGTAGATCTTCACCAGCACCTGGTTCTTGAACTCCAGGGCGGCCTCGACCTTCTGGGTGAGGATCTTCTCGTCGAGCACGTCCGCGACGCGCACGCCGACGCGGGCCACCTTGTCCTGGTAGCACGGGCCGATGCCGCGGCCGGTGGTGCCGATCTTCTTGTTGCCGAGGAAACGCTCGGTGACCTTATCGATGGCCACGTGGTACGGCATGATCAGGTGCGCGTCGGCCGAGAGCAGCAGGCCCGAGGTGTCGACGCCGCGATCCTCCAGCCCGGCCAGCTCGGCGAGCAGCACGGCGGGGTCGACCACGACACCATTGCCGATGACATTGCGCACACCCGGAGTGAGGATGCCGGACGGGATGAGGTGTAGCGCGAACTTGTCGCCGTTGGGCAACACCACCGTGTGACCGGCGTTGTTGCCGCCCTGGTATCGGACCACCCATTGCAGCCTGCCGCCGAGCAGATCGGTTGCTTTGCCCTTACCCTCGTCGCCCCACTGGGCGCCGATGAGGACGATTGCCGGCATGGTCGTGTCTCCTACGGTTCGACGCGCAACACACTTGTGCTGCAGCTACCTGCCGTACTGAGGCGGTGGCCGGAAGCACAGTTTACCGAATGGCCTAGGGCACCCCGGTGGGAAGGCACCCTACGCCGGTCACAATGCCGACTCGGCCCGGGCACAACGGGTTGAACACGGCTATGGTTGCTGCGGGCGGACCGGGGCAGCGTGCCCGCCTGGATAGGTGCGAGGGAGCCGGCGGGGTGTGCCGGCAGGATCCAAGGAGGGTGTACGGCAGTTTGAGTACCCATGTTCTCCGCTGTGATGGCGCGCCCGTCCCGATCGCCCTCGCCGCACTGCCGACAACTCAGACGGCCGCAATCCCCGACACCGCGGTGATCGACGAGCTCCTCCCGGTGCTCGCCGCCGACAGCCTGCCGCGCCTGATCGTGCTCGGCGAAGACGCGGCGCTGGCCGCGGTGCTGACCCACCTGATGCGCACCGAGCGGCTGCACGTCGAGATCGGTTACGTGCCGATCGACAAGACCTACGGCTCGCGCGTCTACCAGACCGGCACCGGCAACGCCGCCGCCAAGCGGGCGATCGAGGGCAAGGCGACCGAGACTCCGCTGGTCCGCGACGACACCGGCAAGGTGCTGATCGGCCGGGCGACCATCACCGGCCCCGGGGGCGCGAAGCTGGAAGGCGAGGCCTACGTGGACGACACCCAGCTGTTCTCCGGCAAGGTCGCCGCGATGCACGTCTCCCCGACCCTGAACCTGCCCGGTGTCCGGGCGACCGTGCGGAAGGGTCTGCGCAAGCGCCGCTGGGTCGCGGGCCGGGCCGCGCAACTCGGGACGCCGGGTGCGGTGGTCACTCGTGACGGCATTCTCACCGAGCGCCCGGTGCCGCGCTCGACCTTCTACCGGCACAACGAATCCTGGCTGTTGGTGCGATGAATTACTCCTTCCCGCAACGCCGAACGGGTCTCGGCGCGGTTCGCCCGAGCCCGGTGTTCCTGCTCGTCGTCGCGATCACCATCGTGGGCGGCGTGCTGGCCTGGGCGTCGGACTACGGCTCGACGCGGGCCGACGTCGGCGTGTTCGTGCTCGTGGTGGCGGGCTGGATCGTGACGCTGTGCCTGCACGAGTTCGCGCACGCGTACATGGCTTGGCGCGCAGGCGATCACGAGGTGGAGCTGCGCGGATACCTCACGCTGAATCCGTTGAAGTACTCGCACCCGCTGCTGTCGATCGTGCTGCCAGTGGTTTTCATCGCGCTCGGCGGATTCGGTCTGCCCGGCGGCGCGGTGTACGTGCACACGCACAGCGTCAGCGCACGGATGCAGCGGCTGATCAGCGGCGCGGGCCCCGCGGTCAACGCGGCCTTCGCGGTGGCGCTGCTCATCGTGGTCGAGGTGTTCGGCAGCCAGACCTCGCACGCCGCATTCTGGTACGGGCTGGCGTTTCTCGCCTTCCTCCAGGTGACCGCGGCGGTGCTGAACCTGCTGCCGATTCCCGGTCTCGACGGATACGGGATTCTCGAGCCGTCGCTGAGTTATCAGACCAGGCGCTCGCTGGATCAGCTCAAGCCACTCGGCATGCTGCTGCTGTTCGCGCTCATTCTGACGCCCGCGGTCAACGAACCGTTCTTCGACGCGATCTACACCATCTGCGAGGTGTTCGGCGTCGAGTCGTCGTGGATCGCCAGAGGCGCAGGCGCCGTGCGTTTCTGGTTGTGAGAATCGGCCGCCCGGCCCTCGCCGGGGCCGGGCGACCTTGCTCCGCACGACGTCGCCGCGCCGCTACCCGCCCGGCCACCACAACCGCTATGGCCGGTGCGTCGCCGCATCGTCGTGCGAAGTGTTCGACCGCAACACCCCTCGTTGTCGCGGTCACGAAACGAGATTAGGGAGCGGGGCGCGGCCGGGCGCGAGTAGTGGACTACCCGAAGATCGGCTCGGCGGTGCCGCAGCAGCCGCCGAATACGTCGCGGGCGGTGCGATTGTCCGAAAACCGCTGAGTAGCTGAGTCAATCCTCCGGGCGCACATAGGGATTCGGGACCGTCGGCGGCAACAGCGCGATCGCCGAGATCCGTTTCATGCCACACACCTGCATCAGGTCGACCACGATCGAACGCACCTGCGCGAACACCACGTGTGCCGAAAGTCCGGCTCCCGCCACGAGTTCCGGCCGCGCGCCCTTGGCGACCGTGCGCAGCACCCTGGCCGCCTCCGCTTGATCGGGCTGCTCACCGGGGTCGGCCAGCATCATCTTGCGCACCACCTCGACGGCCTGGGCGAGCCGCTCCACCTCGTCGACCAGGCGCGGGTCGAGGATTTCGTCGTCGCGCACCAGGCTGAGCGAACGACGCAGCAGCACCCTGGTATTGCGGACGGCGTTGTCGAGCGGGTCGGCGGTGGCGTGAATGCGCTCCAAGCGGGGCCGAGAGTTCCAGTACAGCGGGGAGATTCGGCTGATCTCGCGTCCGCCCTCCAGGCTGGAGCGCAGCGAATCGATCTGCGACTGCGTCGCGCGCGCGGCCGAGAGGCCTACGCGGATCTTCTCCGGATCCTGCTCGAGCAGACCGTCGGCGCACTGGGTCAGCGATTTACCCATCACCGCAAGGATTTCCGCCGCGTGCTCGCGGGCGCGGCGCACCGGATGCAGCGGAATCGCCGCGACGATCACGACCCCGACCAGCCCGCCGATCAGCGCGTCGATCATGCGGTCGAAGCTGCCGCCCGCCGAAGGCGGCATCAGTGTGGCGACCAGCACCGCCGAACCGGCCGCCTGCATGGTGATGATGGACCCGCCGTCGAGGAACACGGCCAACGCCATGGCCACCGCGACCACCAGCGCGATCTGCCAGACGCCGGTGCCCGCGCTGGAGATGAACAGGTCGCCGATGCCGATGCCCACCGCGACGCCGACCACCAGCTCGATGGCGCGCTTGAGCCGAGCGCCGAACGAGATGCCGATGGAGACGACCGCGGCGGTCGGCGCGAAGAACGGCACCGGATGGCCGACGATCTGGTGCGCGATGAACCAGGCCAGCGCCGCGCCCAGCGCGCACTGCACGATCGGGAGAGCCGACAGCCGCAGGCGCGCCCACGCGCCGCGCAGTCGCTCGGCGCCGCCTGCCGTGGCGACGCCGAAACGCGAATCCGGGTCGATCAACTACGACTCAGTCGAGGCCGAGCTCTGCCGCGGCGCGCGGGTCGCAGTCCTCCAGCAGGTCCAGGCAGCGCGCGTATTCCTCGGTCTCACCGATCGCCTTGGCCGCCCTCGCCAGCGCGCCGACGCTGCGCAGGAAGCCTTGGTTGGGTTCGTGGCTCCACGGCACCGGGCCGAAACCCTTCCAGCCGTTCCGGCGGAGCAGATCGAGGCCGCGGTGGTATCCGGTGCGGGCGAAGGCGTAGGCGGCGACGATGTCGTGGTTCACCACGGCGTCCGCCTCCCCCGCGCCGCCGCGCTCGAGAGCGGCCTCGGCGAGGTAGGCCCAGGCGATCGACGCCGCCGGGTGCGCGGCCGCGACCTGCACCGGATCGGCGTTGTCGAGCAGCGCGTCCTCCGCCTCGGGGTTTTCGGGTAGCAGTACCGGTTGCGGGCCGAGCAGATCACCGAACGAGGTCATGCGGTTCATTGTGCACTCCGGCAGGGCGGGCGCGCCCGCGGGCCGTGGCGAGGGCGGTGCCTCGGTGTTTGCTGCGGCCGGGCGCGGGTTATTGACGGACCTCGCCCGGCCGCTCCTATTAGGCTGGCCGTCGACTTGCACAGATCTTAGGAGCGAGGGGTAGTAGGTGTCCGACCCGAACGACGAGAAGAACCCGGCGCGCGACGCCGGTTCCGCCGATCAGGCGGGGGCGCGGGACCCGCGCGACCAGCGTCCCGTCGTGCCGGAGAACCCGCAGGCCACCACCCCCACGCAGCCCATGCCCGCCGCGGGTTCGGGCCAGTCGCGGATCATCTCCGGCGGAGGGTTCGGCGCAGCCTGGGACCAGGACGAGAGCCCCACCGATTCCGCTGCCCCGAGCGCGTCGGCCGACCGCCCCGGCGCATCGCAGGCCGGTCAGCAGGGAACCTCCGCCGCCGCAACCGCCGACCGCCCCGGCGCTGATGCCGCGCAGTCCGGCGCACCCGACGCGGCGACCACGGAAATCCCACGCGGCGGCTCGCCCGCAACCGAATGGGATCGACCGACCGTCGCGGGACCCGCAGCAACTGGAGCCGGGACCACGACCGCCCAGGCGCGGCCCGCCACCGCTGGTGGTGCCCAGTCCGGAGAGCCGAATGCCGCCCCGCAGCAGGGCGACTTCGAAGGCAGACCGGACACGACGCCACGACAGCGTGATGCCGCATCGACCCCCGCCGCAACCACAGACCGCCCCGGCGCTGACCCCGCGCACCCCGGGCGACCCGACGCGGCGACCACAGAAGTCCCACGTGGCGGCTCCACCACATCCGAATGGGAGCGACCGGGACCCGCAGCACCTGCCGGCACAGGAGCGGGGAGCGCCGTAGACACGACCGCCGCCCGGCAGGACGCACCCGGTTCCACGGCCGCCGCTCAGCAGGGCGCACCCGGTTCCACGGCCGCCGCTCAGCAAGGCGCACCCGGTTCCACGGCCGCCGCTCAGCAAGGCGCACCCGGTTCCACGGCCGCCGCTCAGCAAGGCGCACCCGGTTCCACGGCTGCGGCGCAGCAAGGCGCGGCCGGAGCCAACGCTGCTCAGGCCGGCACCCCTGCCGCCACTCAGCCCAGCGCGGCCACGACAGCAGACTCCAGCGCCGCCGCAACCGGTTCCGACGCCGCTGGATCGGGCGCTCCCGGAGCCGACGCTGCCGCCGGACAACAGGGCACGGACGCTTCGCAGGCGACGCCCAGCGTCCACGGCACCACCCCGACGCAGGGCGCTGCTGCCACACAGCAGGGTGGGCCCCGGGGCGCAACCGCCGGACAACAGGGCACGGACGCTTCGCAGGCGACCTCCAGCGGCCACGGCACCACCCCGACGCAGGGCGCTGCTGCCACACAATCCGGCGATGCCGATCGACGAGGTGCAGGCGCTCAGCAGAGCGCTCCTGCCGCACAGCAGGGCGCATCCGCACCCCGAGCCGGTGGCGTTCAGCAGGGTGGACCCGCCGCACCGCAGAACCCGGGCGCGGCCGACGTGGGTCGCCCGGCGGCAGCCGCAGCAGGGGGCGCAGCTGCCGGACAGCAGGGCGCTGCCGCGCCGCAGGCGACGTCCGGAGGTCAGGGCGCGGCCTCGACGCACGACGCTGCCGCCGAACAGCGAGGTTCAGCCGGTCAGCAGAGCGGACCCGCCACGCAGCAGAGCACACCCGCCGGACAAGCCGGTGGCGGTCAGCAGAGCGGACCCGCCGCACCGCAGCGTCCGAACTCGGGAGGCGCGGGTCGCCCCGCCGCGGCCGCAGCAGCTGCGGCCGCCGCGCAGCAGGGCGCGGGTTCGCGACCGCAAGGTTCTGCCGCGCAACAGGGCGGACCCGCCGGACAGGGCGCGGCCGTCGACAACCAGGCTGCCGCGCAGCAGGGCACCGCTCCCGCTCGGCAAGGCGGCCCCGCCGAACAGGGCTCCACCCCCGCGCAGGGCGCTCCCGCCCAGCCCGCCGCCGAAGCCGAAACCACCGAGATTCCGCAGAACCGGCCGGGTGCCGGAGCCGGTGCGGACGAGCAGGGTCCCGCACCGTCGAGTGCCGACTACGAGACCGTGGTCATGCGGCGGGTCGATCTGGTCGGCCAGGACGACGAGGAGGACGAGCCCGGTCCGGCAGGCGCGGAGGCCGCGACCGTGGTGATGCGGCGTGAGCCGCAGGACGCGCAGGCCGATATCGCCGGGGCCGACGCCGCGACGATGGCGATGCGGCGTGAGCCGCAGGATGCACAGGACGATATCGCCGGGGCGGACGCCGCGACGATGGCGATGCCGATCGTCCGGCCCCTCGGTGACGACGACGCGAAGACGATGGCGCTGCCGATTCAGCGTCCGGCGGGCACCGACAAGGTGCAGGGGCAGCGGCCGCTGTCGAAGCCGCCGACCACCCCGCGTCCCGCGCCGGGTCCGAAGCAAGCCGGTCCGCAGGGTCCGGCGGGTCCGCACCAGGCCGGTCCGCAGGGTCCGCCGCCGAGCTCGCCCGACGAGGTCGAGGACACCCGGCCTTCGCCGCCGCGCCCGGCGCCCCAGCAGCGCCAGGTCGCGTCCGCGCCCTCGCCCGCCGACCTCAACGCGACCCGTCCGGCGCAGTCGGTGATGGACGGGGCGGGTCAGCGTCCGCCCCAGCAGCACCCACAGCCGCAGCAACCACGCCCGATGGCCCAGCCGCAGCGCGTCCCCCCGGCTCCGCCGACCCAAACCCCGGCCGCGGAACCGGCGCCAGCGGGTCGCTCGAAGCGCTGGCTGCTCGTGGCGGGCGCCGCGGCCGCGGTGCTGGTGCTCGTTCTCGTCGGGTTGTTCGCGTTTGCGGGCAGTGAAACCGAGGAGGACAAGGTCCGCACCGCGATCGGCGACTACACCAGCGCGCTGCGCGACGGCGACCTCCCCACGCTGCGCGACAGCACCTGCGGGCCGCTGCACGACTTCTACCAGAACATCCCCGACGACCAGTTCGCGGGCGTGCACCGACTCTCCGAGGAACGCAAGAACATCCCGGTGGTGGACAGCATCGACGCGATCCGCATCACCGACGGCACGGCCATCGCTCAGGCCACCGTCTACACCGATGCCGATCCGAGTAAACGTTCGGCGCGCACCTTCGATTTGGAGCGCACCGACAACGGCTGGAAGGTGTGTGATCCGCCCGCGGGAACTCCATAGGCGTCAAGCCGGGTGAGCGGTGCCAGTGATCACACTTACCTGGTCAACGGACCGGTACGGCCAGTAGCATGGCCCGGATCATGCGCAGGGAGCAGACGATGGCGGAGCCGGGAGCCGTGGATACGGCGTCGCTGGCAGGACGACGATTCCAGGTTCGGGACCACTACCAGGTCGGCCGGGAGAAGGTGCGCGAGTTCGCGCGAGCGGTGCAGAACCATCACGACGCGCACTACGCCGAGCCGGGCGCACGCAGGCTCGGCTACGACAGCGTCGTCGCGCCGCCCACCTTCGCCTCGGTGATCGGCATGGCGGGCACCAATGCCCTGCTGGACACGGTGCTCACCGACTACGACCTGACCCAGATCCTGCAAACCGATCAGGTCTTCGAGATGCACCGGCCGATCCTGGCCGGTGACTCCATCCGCACCCAGATGCTGATCGAGTCGATCCGGCAGTTCGGCGACAACGACTTCATCACCGTGAAGTTCGAGCTCGCCAACCAGCACGACGAGATCCTGCAGGTCGGCTCGACCACGATCGTGGCCCGCCGCGGCGCCGAGGTGGACCCGAACCTGATCGAGGCGGTCGACAAGATCTTCATGCACTCGCGTCCGGAGCCGGAGCCCGGTGATCCGTTCCAGCACGACACGCTCGTCCCGATCGAGTCCGACACGGACGAACAGACGCGCATCCCCCCGCCGCGGGCCGTGCACACGGGCCCGAACTTCGACGAGCTGACCGCCGGCGGCCAGCTGCCCCCCGGGACCGCCTCGCTGACCCGAGGCGACCTGGCCAACTACGCGGGTGTCGCGGGCGATCCCAATCCGATTCACTTCAGCGAGCGCGCCGCCGAGCTGGTCGGGCTCCCGACCGTCGTCGCGCACGGCATGCTGACCATGGGCCTGGCCGCCGAGTACCTGACCGCCTGGCTCGGCGATCCCACGGCCTTCGAGAAGTTCAGCGTCCGCTTCTCCGGTTTCGTTCCGGTGCGCGCCGACGCGGCGAGCACGATCGAGTTCACCGGCAAGATCAAGTCGCTCGACCCCGAGCGGCGGGCGGGCACCATCGTGCTCGGCGGCACCGCCGAAGGCCGCAAGCTTTTCGGCCGCGCCGTCGCCGAGGTGCGCTTCTCCTGATCGTCACTCCTCGATGGCGGCGTGCATCAGGTAGACGTTGTAGTCGCTCCAGGTCGAGATCTTGAAGTACAGATCCGAGCCCGTCGACCACGGGTGGATGAAACCTCCGTACAGCTCGGGGTAGTCGAGCACGGTGACTGTCGGCGTGCCCGCGGACCACACGCCCTGCGGCGAATCCGCTTCGCGCACAACGATGGCGGCGCGCGCGGTGTCGAGATAACTCATCTGCCATACACCGCGCGCCGCGTCGTAGCGGACCGAGAGTTCGCCTGCGGGCGCGTCGACGATCGGTGTCGCGCCGCCCGATCCGCCCACGGGCGTCCACTCGCCGTCTCGCCAGTACTGATAGGCGGTGGTGTTGAGGATCTGGTCCTTCGCGACCCTCGCCAGGCCGACACTGCCGAGCCGAGTATTGGGCGTGCCGAACACGTAGACGTGATCGCCGTGCGGAACCATCGCGCTCACTTGGAAATTCGCGAGCCCGAAGATGTTGTCCCAGCGCGCGTGCGGGTCCTTGGTCCAGGTCTGGCCGTGATCGTCGGAGTAGGCGATGCCGCCGTAGTTGGTGAAGAACGTGCCAGGCACGCTGTGCCAGGTGCGCATCGACATGTAGCTCAGGTACTGCCGATCGCCGAGCGCGAAACCGGAGGTCGGGATGGTGGTGATCTCGACGTTGTCGAGCTTGCGGCTGGACAACACCTCGGCGGCGTGGCACCGGCCGTCGGTGACCATCCGGTCGTAGGTCATCCCGTCGGACAACTCGCGGTCGGTGCTGAAGGCGAGCACGTTGCTGCGCCAGTCGCCGCCCATGCCGCCGGGCGGATGGAACCCGCGGCCGACGGTGTCGCCGAACGCGACCGCGATCTCGCCCGGCGCGCTCTCCCACATGATGCCGAGGTCGGTGCCGTCCACCTGCCAGCGCTTGTCGGTGCGGTTCACCGAGTTGGCGCCGGTCTGTTTGGCCACCTCGCGCACCGCGGTGATGCGCGGCGCCGGGCGCTCGGGCGACTGCGCCGCGGGTTCGACGGGCGGGACGACGCGCGGCGGAGGCGGCGGCACCGGACCTGGATCCGGGCCGGGGCCGGGCACGCCGAAGTGGAAAGGCTTGGGGCTCAACAGGATCTCGGGGATGCCGAGCCGACTTGCCAGGCCGGGCGGAGGCGGCGGGCCGTCGGTGAGATCGGAGCACGGGTTCACGCACGGGTCCTCGGGCAGCGCGACGTCGGTGCGCACCGGCACGGGGTCGGGCTGCTGGGGCGGCAGCACGGTGATCACCGGATACGGGATCGGCACCTCGAGGGTCTTGGGAACGAGCGGTTCGTGAACGGGCCGAGGGTCACTCACGCACGGGCCGCTGCCCGGCACACCCGCCGCGACGCCCGGCGGTGGTGCCGCCTGCGCGAGCGGTCGATCGCCGTACACCAACGCGCCGGCCCCGAACACCACGGCGCCGACCGCGGCCATCAGCCGCATGGCCATATGCAACCCCTCGACGTTTGACGGACTCACGGTCGGGTCGACCCTACCGGCCATCACCCGCAGACCAGGAGATACTTTTCGAAATCCCCTGGACAGCCGAGAGTGTCGGCCGGTCGCCGAGGCTGTTGACGGACTCCGTCCTGAGGCGCACGTTGGATGCGTGAGCACTTCAGTGATACGCCGCTGCGCCGTCGCGGCCTTCGGCGTTATGAGCGTGATGGGCGTCGCCACACCCGCTGTCGCCGAGTCGCCGCCGTTTTCGGTGGTGTCGGGCCCGCGGGATGCCGATCCCGGACCGACGTACCGACCGGGACCCAAGGGCAACAACGTGCCGCCGCCGGAGGAGAACGACGAGCGTCCGCGCCGGTACTACACCGACTGCGATCAGGTGCGCGCAGAAGGGGCCTGGCCGCTGTACCGAGGCCAGCCCGGCTACGCGTCGTACCTGGACACCGACGGGGACGGCATCGCCTGCAACTGAGGCGTACCCGCCCTACTGCACCGCCTGGAAGACCAGGACAGTCGCCCCGATCCGGATGACGTCGCCGTCGGCGAGCAGCGCACCGCTCTCGATCGGCTCCTCGTTGATGTACACGCCATTGGCGGAATGCAGGTCCTTGATGAGGAGTCCGGCCCGGCTCGGCATGATGTGCGCGTGGTAGCGGCTGGCCTTCGGGTCGTCGAGCACCAGGTCGTTGTCGGTCATCCGGCCGATCCGCATGCCGCCCAACGCGATCGGCTGCACCCGCCCGTCCGGCATGCGCAGCTGACCGCTGCGCACCGAGCGCGGCAGCTCGGTGACGGTCTCGGTCATGGCGGCGGCCAAACGCTCGGTGCGCTTGAACTCCACGGTGTTCAACGGCTCCTGGCGCAGCACCCGCTGCTCCAGCTCGACCAGCGCGGGGCCGGGGTCGATACCGAGTTCGTCGGCGAGCACGGTGCGCACCCTGCGGCACGCGTCGAGCGCGTCGGCCTGACGGCCGGAGAGGTAGAGCGCGGTGATCAGCTGACCCCACAGCGGTTCACGCAACGGATGCTCGTTGGTGATCGAGACCAGCTCGCTGATCACCGAAGACGTACGCCCGCAGGCGATCTCGGCGTCGATGCGGGCCGAGACGGCGAGCAGCCGCTCCTCGTCCATCGCGGTGGCGAAGCCGTCGGCGAATTGCAGACCGGCGAGGTCGGACATCGCCCGGCCGCTCCACTCGCGCAGGGCGTTGCCGAACAACTGCGCGGCGCCCGCGTGATCGCCGACGCCCGCGGCTTTGGCCGCGGCATCTCTGGTGGCCTCGAAACGGCCGAGGTCGCAGGCCTCCTCGGGGATCTCCAGGCGGTAGCCCGAGGACTCGGTGCGCAACACCTGCGCCGGATCCACACCCGAATTCCGCAGCGCCTTACGGATGTTCGAGACGAACACCTGCAAGCTGGCGGCGTAGGAATCCGGCGGATCCTCGTTCCACACCATGTCGGCCAGTGCGGCCGATGCCACCGCGCGCCGCCGATTGACGGCCAACGCGGCAAGCAACGCTCGCGGCTTGGGCCCGCCGACCGCCACCGGCTCACCACCGACGAGCAGCCGAACGGGCCCGAGCACACGCACATCAAGACTCATGAGCTCGGGCCCCCGGAGAGACAGGGGTCAGGCGCTGATCGACCGCCCCGCAGACTTCAGATCATTGCACGCCTCGAGGACGCGCGCCGCCATCGAGGTCTCGGCCTTCTTCAGGTAGCTGCGCGGGTCGTAGGTCTTCTTGTTGCCGACCTCGCCGTCGATCTTGAGCACACCGTCGTAGTTGGCGAACATGTGCGCGGCGACCGGACGGGTGAAGGCGTACTGGGTGTCGGTGTCGACGTTCATCTTCACCACGCCGAAACGCAGCGAGTCCTCGATCTCCGACTTCAGCGAGCCCGAGCCGCCGTGGAAGACGAAGTCGAACGGCTGCGCGTCCGAGCCGAGGCCGAGCTTGGCGGCCGCGACGCGCTGGCCCTCGGCCAGCACCTCGGGCTTGAGCACCACGTTGCCCGGCTTGTACACGCCGTGCACGTTGCCGAAGGTGGCGGCGAGCAGGTACTTGCCGTTCTCGCCGGCGCCGAGGGCGTCGATGGTCTTCTCGAAGTCCTCGGGCGAGGTGTAGAGCTTCTCGTTGATCTCGGCCTCGACGCCGTCCTCTTCACCGCCGACGACGCCGATCTCGACCTCGAGGATGATGTTCGCGGCGGCGGTCGCCTTGAGCAGCTCCTTGGCGATCTCCAGGTTCTCGTCGATCGGGATCGCCGAGCCGTCCCACATGTGCGACTGGAACAGCGGAAGGCCGCCCGCGTTCACCCGCTCCTGGGAGATGGCGATCAGCGGACGGACGAAGCTGTCCAGCTTGTCCTTGGGGCAGTGGTCGGTGTGCAGCGCGATCGTCACGTCGTACTTCGCGGCGACCACGTGCGCGAACTCCGCCAGCGCGACCGCACCGGTGACCATGTCCTTCACGCCGAGGCCGGAGCCGAACTCCGAACCACCGGTGGAGAACTGGATGATGCCGTCGCTGCCCGCGTCGGCGAAGCCCTTGATGGCCGCGTTGATCGTCTCCGACGAGGTGCAGTTGATGGCCGGGAAGGCAAAGGAGTTCGCTTTGGCCCGACCGAGCATCTCGGCGTAGACCTCCGGAGTCGCGATGGGCACTGTGAAGACCTCCGTGTCGTGCGGCAAAAGGCGGTAGCCAAATTCTGTCAGGCCATACCCTAAGGCAGGGGCGTTTCGCGACCTATACGGCCCGGTATCGCGGGCGGGTCAGTCGGGGCAGCCCGGAACGAACCGGGCGGCCCGTCCGGTTGTGATCCGGACCACGGCCGACCACGGCTCTCGGTCACAGCAGCGGTGCGATCCGCCTGGTTGATCGAGGGTAATTTCTCGCTCGACGGGGGATTCTCAGTCCGACCCGGTACTGTGGGCCGGGTAATTGCGCTGGCAGCTTCCGACGCGGTGGCAAGCAACGTATATAGGCCAGCCGCATCCCGGGACAGGAGGCCGCGTGATTCTGCAGGCAGCGACCGAATCGGTGACGACGAACCTCGCGCTGACCCAGTTGCTGGACCCGATGTACCTGCTCCAGGAGACGTGGCTCAAGAACGCGGTATTGCCCGCGATCCTCGTGATCGTCTTCATCGAGACCGGTCTGCTGTTCCCGCTTCTGCCCGGCGACTCACTGCTGTTCACCGGCGGCCTACTGGCCGCGCAGGACCCTCCGGTGGTGTCCATCTGGGTGCTGGTGCCCGCCGTCGTCTTCATCGCCTTCGCGGGTGACCAGTGTGGTTATTGGATCGGACGCGCCATCGGCCCGGCGATCTTCCGCAAGGAGGACACCCGCTTCTTCAAGAAGTCCTACGTGACGGAGACGCACGCGTTCTTCGAGAAGCACGGCCCGAAGACGATCATCCTGGCCCGGTTCGTGCCGATCGTGCGCACCTTCATGCCGGTGCTCGCGGGCGTGTCCAAGATGGATTACCGCAAGTACGTCGCGTTCGACATCATCGGCGCCGTCCTGTGGGGCGGCGGCGTCACCATCCTCGGCTACTTCCTCGGCGGCGTCGACTTCATCCGCGAGCACGTCGAGGCGATCTTCCTGCTCATCGTGTTCGTCTCGATCCTGCCCGGGATCGTGGCGGTGGCGAAGAAGCTGACGAACCGCGGCGCCGCCGAGCCCGAGGTCGTCGAGCCCGAGCTGACCGCCTCGGCGAACGAGACCACCCGCTGAGGCCGGTGTCCAGCGCGTCGTCGCCCCTCGCGGTGGGCAGTTTCGATCCGCTGATCTCGGCGGGCCCCGCGCTCGTCTGGACGGTGGTACTGACTTTCGTCTTCCTGGAATGCGCGTTCATCATCGGGCTGTTCCTGCCCGGTGACTCGATGCTGATCACGGCGGGCATCGTGATGGCCTCGCACGCCACCGGCGAAGCGCAGGTGTGGGCGCTCTCGGTGGGAGCGATGGTCGCCGCGATCTCCGGCAACCAAGTCGGGTACGTCATCGGGCAACGCACGGGCCACCGCTTGGTGGCCCGCAAGGATGGCCGATATATCAACGCCCGCAATCTGCAACGGGTCTCCGAGTTGCTGCAACGGCACGGTTTTCTCGCGGTGCTGGTGGCCCGGTGGATTCCGTGGGTGCGGACACTGTGTCCGATGGTCGCGGGCGCCGCGGGGATGGAGCACCGCAGATACACCGTCGCCAGCACCATCGGCGCCATCATCTGGGCCCCGGTGCTGCTGCTCATCGGCTTCTACGCGGGCAGCTTCCTGGAGCGCGTGCCGTGGCTGATGCCCGGCGTGATCTGCACGCTGGTGCTCGGCCTGATCATCGGCACCATCCTCGGCATCCGGCACTACCGCCTGGAGATGGCGAAGCCCGCGGAGGAGTTCGACGTGGACGTCGACGCACCGACCGTGGTGCTCCCCCGGGTCGAGTACTGAGAACCGGCGGACCAGCACACGAATCGAGCGCTCGGCGTCGTCGCCGAGCGCCGAAAGTGGATCAGAGCCCGGCCGCGCTCACCTGGTAGGCGGCCTCCATCAGCAGCCAGCCGGACAACTGCACCGACAGATCGCGCTCGGGCACCTTCGACGAGGTCACCGAGCCGCCCGAGGTGAAGTAGCCCGCCCCGGCCGTGCCACCGGGCAGCTGGGCGGGCTTGCTCCAGTCGGCGCCGAACAGCGGCTCGCCCTCGACCTCGAGACGATTCGCCCAGGCCGCCGTGGCCGAGGCTCGCACGATCGCGGCCGCGGCCTGTCGGTCCGCGACCTGCTGGCGATCGTCCCCGGGCAGCATCATCGCGACCACCGCGAGGTAGCGGGCGAGGATCCCGTTGAACAGTCCGCCGTCGCCGCCACCGCCGCCCTTGATGACGCCGCCCGCGGTCATGTGGTCCTCCACCGCGACCAGCAGCCGGTGCACCCGCTCCAGGTGCCGCTCCTCACCGGTGTGCATCGCCAGCTCGGCCTCGACACCGAGCACCACGCCCTGGCAGTAGGTGAACGTCGGGCGCTCGATCACCCCGGAGGGCAGGTGGATGCCATCCAGGATCAGGCCGGTGCCGGGATCGCGCAGGGTCGCGTCCAGCCAGTCCGCCATCTCCTGCGCACGGGTGTGCCGACCGAGGCGGTTGAGCGCGATGGCCGCGGGGCCGTTGGCGGGCGCGTTGTAGTAGTCCGCGCGGACCCGCCACGGGATGCCGCCGCCGACCTCCGGATTCCACGCCTCGTACAGCTTCTTCTCCAGCGCGACCAGCGCGCCGCGCGCCTCGGTGACGCCCTGGGTCCGCTCGGCACGCTCCAAAGCGATGGCGAGCCAGGCCATGTCGTCGTAGTAGTTGTTGGTCCAGCCGGTGATGTTGCGAATGCGGTGCGAGCGCACGAGTTCGCCGATCCGCTTGCGCCGCACCGATGTCGGCGCACGGTTGGCCGCGTCCACCGCGCAGTCGATCAGGTGCGCCTGCCACCAGTAGTGCCAGGACACGAAGGCGCGCTCACGCTTGGTGGCCGGCCAGCCGACGACGCCGAGTTCCGTTCTGGGACAAGCCCACAGGGCCCGCAGGTGCCGGGAGACGATCGCGGATTCCGCCATATCCGCCCGCTCCGACCAAAGCGCGGGCGTTGGTGCAGCATCCTGCCCAGTCCGTGGGCTCCGCGAGGTCATCCCTCAATGGTGCCAGTTGGAAGCCAGTTCCCGCCGCCGAATTGTTACCCGGCCGACGCCGAATCGTGCACACCACAAGATCGTTCACCACGCCGTCGCGAGATCGGCGTGCTGGCGAATCCACGCGTGCATGGCGATCCCGGCGGCCACCCCGGCGTTGATGCTGCGGGTGGAACCGAACTGGGCGATCGAGACCGTCATCGCCGCCGCGTCTTTCGCGTGCGCGGTCACGCCGGGACCTTCCTGCCCGAACAACAGCAGGCAGTCGCGCGGCAACTGCGCGGACTCCAACGGCACCGAGCCGGGGACGTTGTCCACGGCGACCACGGTGAGACCCGCGCGCTCGGCGAAGGCGAGCAGTTCGGCGAGGTCGGTGTGGTGCTCGATGTGCTGGTAGCGGTCGGTGACCATGGCGCCGCGGCGGTTCCACCGCCGCCTGCCGACGATGTGCACCGCGGCGGCGGCGAAGGCGTTGGCGGTGCGCACCACGGTGCCGATGTTCGCGTCGTGCCCGAAGTTCTCGATGGCGACGTGGAACGGATGCCTGCGCGCGTCGATGTCGGCGACGATCGCGTCGCGCGACCAGTAGCGGTAGGCGTCGACCACGTTGCGGCGGTCGCCGTGCGCCAGCAGTTCGGGATCCAGCCGCGGGTCGTCGGGCGGCGGGGCGCCGTGCTCGTCGAGCCACGGACCGACGCCGTGCGGGTGCTCGCCCCACTCGGTGGGCCCGGGGAGGTGCTCCCCCGGGGAAAGGTCCGTGGTGTCCGACGACGAGTAACTCACCTGGACGATGCTAGTTCCGGCGCGCAAACGCACCTCGGCCCGCGCTCCCGACTGCGCGGCGCCGCCCGCGGTCGTCGCCGGGCTGCGCCGCTCAGTAGGACGACGACGAGTTCGCGGCGATGATCGAGATCACGATGACGGCGATGATGCCCACGAGGTAGACGAGCATGATGATCGTGCCGACGATGCCGCAGACATAGCCCGCCTTGACGTTGCCGCGTCCGCCGATCGCGCCGCCCGACGCGTCGATCTCGTCGAGCGCCCGCTTGCCCATCACCCAGGCGAACGGCGCGCAGAGCTGGCACAGCACCAGCCCGAGGATGCCGAGCACCAGGATCGTGGTGGACTGCGGGTGGTCCGGCGGCGGACCGTACGGATTACCGTAGGGCTGCTGCGGATAGCCGTACGGCGGTGGGTAAGTCATGCGGGTGATGCTAGTTCCAAAACCGGCCGGGCGGCCCGGACAACCGCACCGGCCGGTCGCGCCGCTCACGGTCGCGCGATGGTGTAGCTGGCCACACCCTCGATTCGGCGGTCAGCTCCATCGAGAACGCCGAGGTCGGCGAGAAACATGGAGCCCATGACCGAGACACAAGCCGAACCCACCCTCGTGCTCGACAAGCAGGCCGCACCACGCGAGCGGACCGGCCGCGCAGCGCTGTCGGCCGTCCTGCGCGCGCCGATCCAGGCAAGGACCTGGAAGGAGTTCGCCTATCTGATCGCCGCGTTCGTGCTCGGATGCCTCGCCGTCTGCTACCTGTTCTTCGGTTTCGGCGGCGGGCTCTACGCGTCGATCGTCCTGGTCGGCATCCCGCTGCTCGCGCTCGTGCTGCTCGGCGGCCGCGTCTGGGGACGGGTCTACCGGACGCTGTGCCGCGGCCTGCTCGGCACGCCGGTGGAAGCGCCACCGGCGTTCACCCCGCAGCGCGGGCTGTTCGGGTTCCTGAAGAGCGCGTTCACCGACCGGGCGAGCTGGCGGGCGATGCTGTTCCTGCTCGCGCAGTTCGTGCTGGGGGTGGTGATCGGTTATCTGACACTGATCGTCGTCGCGATGGTGGTGTTCATCGCGATCTCGCCGATCCCGTGGGCGCTGTTCGATCCGATCAACGTCGACGAGAACGGGGTCGAACACCATTCGCTCATGCAGTTCGGTTACTTCTACGTCGACTCCTGGCCGCGCGTGCTCGTCGTCGCCGCACTCGGCGTCGTCGGCTGCTTCGCGCTGCCCTGGCTGGTGCGCGGCGTCTGCCACCTGCACCGGCTGCTCACCGTCTGGCTGCTGGCGGCCACCGTGCGAGACCGTCAGCTGGTCGAGCTGCGGGCCAGCAGGCGCGCCGCCGTCGAGGACGCGGCCGCCACGCTGCGGCGCGTCGAGCGCGACCTGCACGACGGCACCCAGGCCCGGCTCGTCACCATCGCCATGGCGCTCGGCAGGGCCGAGGAGCGCATCGCGGCGGGCGGCGACGCCACCGATCTGATCGCCGACGCGCACGCGAGCTCCAAGGAGGCGCTGACCGAACTGCGCGAACTGGTGCGCGGCATCCATCCGCCCGCGCTGGAACTCGGCCTCGGCCCGGCGCTGGAGACGCTGACCGCCCGCAGCGCGGTGCCCGTCGAACTGCGGGTGCACCTGCCGCGGCGGCCGAGCCCGGCCATCGAGGCCATCGCCTACTTCTCCGTCGCGGAACTGCTCACCAACGTGGTCAAGCACGCGCACGCGGACCGGGCGTGGGTCTCGGTACTGCCCGACAGTCTGCCCACCATCGCGGTCACCGTGCGGGACAACGGAATCGGCGGCGTGCTGCCTCCGGCCGAAGGCGCACAGGCCGGGGGAAGCGGCCTCGCGGGTCTCGCGGCGCGGGCGCGCGCGGTGGACGGCACCCTTGCCGTGCACAGCCCCACCGGCGGGCCGACCGTGGTGACCATCCTGCTGCCGAAAGGGGACCCGCAGTGAGCGCGCCGCTGCGCATCGTGATCGCCGAGGACAGCGCCATCCTGCGCGATGGCCTGGCCGGTCTGCTGGTCGAGCGCGGCCACGAGGTGGTCGCGATGGTCGGCGACGCGAGCACGTTGAGCGACGTGGTCGGGGAACACCACCCCGACGTGGCGGTGGTGGACGTGCGGATGCCGCCCTCGTTCACCGACGAGGGCTTGCTCGCCGCCATCGAACTGCGCAGGAAGTACCCCATGACGGGCGTGCTGGTCTTCTCCCAGTGGATCGAAACCCGTTACGCCACCGAGCTTCTCGCCGGTGGCGCCAGCGGCGTCGGCTACCTGCTCAAGGACCGGGTCGCCGACGTGCGCGATTTCGTCGACGCCCTGTACCGCGTCGCCACCGGCGGCACCGCGCTCGACCCCGAGGTGGTGAGCCAGCTGATGGGTGCCTCCCGCCAACAGGATTCGCTGGCCAGGCTCACCCCGCGCGAACGCGAAGTGCTCGAGCTGATGGCACAGGGCCTGTCCAACAACGCCATCGCCGACGCCCTCACCGTCACCGAGCGGGCCGTCGAAAAGCACATCGGCAACATCTTCGCCAAACTCGATCTGCCGCCATCGGATACGCACCATCGGCGCGTACTGGCGGTGCTGCGGCTGAAGGGTTAGACGCGGCGCACGCCTACCGCGCCATCGTGCAGGCCGCGGCGATTTCCTTCGTATCCCAGTAGAACGGGCGGATTTCCGCGATCCGCCCGTCCTCGACGCGAAGCGTCTGCAAGATCGGGAAGCGCAGCTCGCGGCCGGTCGCCCGGGCCCGGGCGCGCACGTCGGTGCGCACCACGGCCGTCTCCCCGGTCGCCAGGAACTCCTGTGCGACCATCTCGAACGACTCCCATACCGCCGCCATCGCCACGAAGAATCGCTCCAGCCCGGCATGCCCTCGCCAGATCCCGCCGTACGGCATCCCGTCGGCCTGGTACAGCACCACGTCCTCGGCGAAGAACGGGGCCAGAGTGGTTGCGAAGGGTGCGCGGCCGGGGCCGCCCGCGGCGAAGTACGCGGCCTCCGCGGCATACATTCCGGTCAGCACGTCGGTAGTGGTTGCGCTCGGCATGGGAACAGCGTGGCGCGCGAGGCGCGCCCGGCGCTGGCGGAGATCGGACAGGGCGATCGGGGGTTCGACGGGCTCGCGGAGGGAGCGACCGCCACCGCACGACCACGCTACGAAACCGATATTCGCAAGGAACCGAATCGGAGCATGGTGGCCGCCTATGCTTGAAGTACGAGGTCAGGAGGGGTGTACACCGACTGGCGCAGCCGGACGAAGTCCGTTCGAAGACCCGGGCACGACCGGACGAAGTCCGTCCACAGACCGCACAGCCGGACGACGTCCAGCCACGACCGCACACAGCCGGACCGAGTCCCCACAGATGCGCACGGCCGAGAGAAGGCGGGAGGCACGCATGGATCACGCACGGATTCTGCGCACGGTGCTCGGCGTCACCGCCGCGTACCTGATCATCCTGTGCTTCTGGCTGGGTTGGCTCGTGCACCGCACGCCGCCCGGCACGGTCCCGTTCCAGATCGTCGCCCTGGTCGGCGTCTTCGGCTCCTGCGTCGGCATCGGCATGATGCTGGCCGCCCGCCCCTCTCGCGCCGACCGCCACCTCTGGCGCCACGGCCTCGAAGGCTGGGCCACCGTCGAAGGCGTGCACCCGCTCGAGCGCACCGACCACCACAGCGAACTCACCGAGATCGACCTCGAGCTCACCGTCCCCGGCTCCGAAACCTACCGGGGCTCCATAGTTTTCGACGTCATGCCCGCCGACAAACCGAAACTGAGCCTCGGCGAGACCATTTCGATCCGCGTCGACCCGGCCAACCGCGACCGGATCATCCTGGTGCTGTGAAGGCGGTGGGCATTCGGTCGGGCGTGTCCTGAACCGCCGTCACCGGACCGGCCGGGGAATGCCGAGAACAGATCGTCCGGTACCCGACGCAGCGGGTTCAGCGTGCGGCGAACCTGCCGTTGCGCACGCCCTCCACAAGGTGATTGATCCGCTGTTGCACGGTATTGATCAAAGCCTGCTGCGGCGCGGGTTTGGCGACGACCTTGTCCTCGCCGAAACTGATGTACCGCCCATCGCCCTCGAAGTCGTTGACCTGAAAGTCCTGCCTGCCCGCGATGTGTCGATTGTCGACACTGCCCAGCGGATACACCGCCACGTGCGCGATACAGGTGGTCGGCCGGTTGAAGAAGCGATCGAATTCGTCCTTCGGGCCGCGCCGCCACGGGTCGGTGTTCACGCCGCGCGGACCGGCCAGATCGCGGACATCGATGGAGAGCGAATCACCGCGTCCGGGAGGGCATTTCGGCAACGCGCCGATGATCGCGGGCGCGACCTGATCCGCGGTGAGGAACGCGAGCTCCACCTCGCCGCCGTGATCGTGATCCACACCCGGCCGCTGCGTGACGATCGCACCGTGCTGGTAGTGCACCCCCGCGTGCGCTCGAATCCGGTGCTCACGCCGCAGACCACGGAATCCTGCCACCTCGACGCGCGCCTCGGGCCGCAGCAGAACGTCCAACGCGCGCAACAGGTTGTCGTCCATATGCGTCCACACCGCCATGGCCGCCACCTGCCAGGCACGACGGAAATCCTCCGGCACACCGGTGTCCTGCCATCGATGCCCCAAGGGGTACGGGAGCACGTCCCGACCCGTCGACTCCCACAGCACCCGAAACTCCAGCGCGCTGAACCGCCAGCGCGTCACCCCGCTCAGCATCGGCTCCGACTCACTCCCCGATCACCGGCGGAACCGTCTTCGGCGCATCGGTCAACCCGGTGAGTTCGTCGCCGTGCTCCTGCGTGATCAGGTAGTCCGGAATACCCTTCGTCGACTCGTCGTCCCCCTTGCCGCGCGCCCCCGGCGCACCCATACCCGGCATACCGCTCATGCCCGTGCGGGCGTTGGCCGCGGCCGGGCGGGTCGCCGCCGGATTCGCGCCACCCGGAATGCCGGGCATGCCCGGCACGCTCGAGCCGGGGCGGCCGGTCGGAGTGCCTGGACCGCCGGGCCCGGGACCACCCGGACCTCCCGGAAAGCCTGGGGTGCCGGGCGTTCCCGGGGCGGTTGGCGTGGTCGGCGACGTCGGCGTCGCCGAAGCCGGAGCAGTCGTGCCGGTGGGCGTCGTCGGCGTCTCGGTGGACGCGGCCTGCGTGTCGTCGTTCGACTGTTGCTGCTGCGAATTCTGTTGGCCCTGTGAGGGATCCTCGGTCTCGCCGGGTTGGGTCGTGTCGTCGTTCGCCGTCGGCTGGCCGCCGTCGTTCGTGCCGCCGGGTTGGACGCCGGTGCTCGTCCCACGCGGTCGCCCACCGTCGTTCTGGCCCGGGTCGACGTTGTTCGCGGTGGGGTTGTGTGGTTTCGGGATCACAGGGACGCGATCGGTTTCCCGGAGCACGGGTTCATACACAGTTGTCAACACCCGCTTGGCTTCGGCCCAGGCGTTGTTGTACGCGTCCTCGTTGTCCTTCCAGCCGCGGCCCGCGATCCAACTCCGGGTGTTCTCCCAGTTGGAGTTGTGTTCGGGGACATGGGGAACGAGTTCCTTGGTCGGGGCCAATCCCGTGGCGAGCTCCTCCGTCTTCCTTGCCATCAGCTTGGCGGCCTGCGACGTCTTCGCCGCGGATGCGAGAAAATCGGTGACACCTTGTGCGACAGCCTGCGCCGACGCTCCGCGCCAGACACCGGGATTCGTCGCCTTCTGCATCTGGCTGTTGAACGCCGTCTGCGCGGTTTCGGCCCGCTTGCCGATCTCGTCCCACGCGTTGCGAAGGTCGTTCACCGCATCGAGATCGATCTTGTCGACCTTGGCTCGCAACTCCTCCAGCGGGTTCTGGAAGTGGTCGCAGCTCTTGATTCCCGACTTGAAATCGCCGACGAAACCGATCTCGCCCGCACTGGTTCGTACGTTATCGCGCTGCCGGTTGTATCGATCCTGCACGGCCGCCGGGTCCACTTCCGGCTGCAACTCCTCACCCGCTATCCAGCTGGTGATGTTGTGCAGCATGTTCTCGCCGAAGGAGTAGTTGTTGAAGAAATCCATGCCGGGAAGGGACATGGGTCAGCCCCCCAATTCGTTGGTGATCCCAGAAATCTGGGCAGCATGATCGACTACCTGACCGGTTATCCGGTTGAGCGAGAGCTGCATTATCTCTCGCATCTCCTGCACCACCTTGACCGTTTCGCCGATTACAGCGTCGATCGAGTCGGTTTCACCCGTAGCTTGACTACGAAACAGCGCCGTCAGGTCGTCGGCGCACGCGAAATCACCGAAGCCAGAAACACGTTGGGCGTCCACAACGTTCTCGGACAGCGCCTCGTAGTCCCTGATCAGCTGATCACACGCAGCGAGGCAAGCATTCGCCGCCTCCTCGCTGTCCAGGTAAAGCTCACCAGCCCTGGCTTGGTCCAAGAACTTTCCCCACTGCAAGTTCTGCTGCTCACTCATCAAGAACCCCCGCGATCAACTAGGAAATATCGGCGCTAGAACTTCAGCCGCTTGCCGCGCCAGCCCGCAGGGATCTTGCGGGTTCGCGTCACTGAGCCTGTTGCCTATGCGCAGTGACACTGCGCCCTGCTGCGCGGAAAAGACGATATCGCAATTGCGGTCCTTGGAAGCGCCTTCGACGCGATACTCGGTCCCGCTCCTCGTCCCGATCCGGACGTCGGACAATTCGATATTTCCGGGCTTATCTCGGACCTCTTGCAGTGTCCGCCCGGTCGAATAGACGGTCAGGAAGTACTTCTGCCCGGACCACTTGCAAATTTCCCACCCCGACTGGGGGACACCGGCCACGCCGCTTTCTTCCGTACCCGGATCAACCGACAGCTGCCGCAACAGATCATCCGGCACCTCTGTGCACGGATTCCACAACGCCGCCTGCGCCGCACTGGTCGAAGTCGTCGCCGCCCCCTCGGTCGACCCCCCACAAGCCGCCACCCCCGGCACCAACACCGCCGCACACAGAGCCAACATCACACGCCGCGCCATCCGCTCCCCCTCAGGGTTATCGACCTGCCTGTCCATGCCACCCTACCGAGCCGCCGATACGGGTGGAATCGCTGCGCAGGGCAGGTTGCGTCTTCACTGTCTTGGACGCGACAGCCCCGCAATCGGTTCCATCGAAACGCGCCGCGCGTCCGATCCACGGCGCGGTCGACGATGTCGGCGGCCGAGTAGCCCTCCGGCGAGTGTCCCTAGGAACGGTCGAGTGACGTCCTGGCGTGGGCTTGCGGGTCGGCCAAAAGGTATTGGGCCGCAGCGTAAGTCGCGAGGATGACGCCCTCCGCCGCACGGCGGGAGCGGGACGTGTGGGTGAAGAGGCGGCGCAGGACGATGAGGCCGTCGGAGACGGTGAACAGGAGGGCGCCGAGGCCGAGGCGGCTGCGCGGGTCGGCGTCGGGGATGTTCAGGCCCGCAACGTTTTTCGCGCCAGGGGCGAGGCGGGGGTCGGAGGCGAGGACGGCGGCCGTGCCGAGGGTGGCACCGTAGGCGGTGAGCGGGGCCGCAACGGTGGGAGCTTTGGCGCGCAGCAGACTGGCGGCGCCGAGCCAGGCGACCACCCGGGGCAGGGCGATCGCGGGGAGGGGACGCGCTCCGCGCCTCCACCACAGCGTCGAGTAGCCCGCCTGCATGACCGCGAACGAAGACGCGCCCGCGATGAGACGGCGGTCGTCGTCGGGTTCGATGAGCAGGATGTCGCCGACGGTCGCGGCGCCGAGCGAGCCGAGCAGGATGGTGCGCTCGGTGGGGTCGATGTCGACGCCGCTGGTCGCCACGTCGGCGGCGAGCAGCGGCATCATCAGGGGTTTGGCGACCCACTGGAGCCGGTCGCGGCCGGTGACCGCCCCGAAGACGGTCACGGCGGCGGCAGCGAGGAATCCCGTGCGAAACGGACGCCCCGCGCCGGGGAACGCCGGGGCTCCGGAGGAACTCATGTCAGAAGCTCGCCTCGGTGGGCGCGGGCGGCAGCGTCACGACCTGACCCGCGTAGCTCAGGCCGGCGCCGAAGCCGAGCAGCAGCGCCAGCTGTCCGCCCTTGGCCTTGCCTGTGACCAGCATTTCCTCCATGGCCAGCGGGATCGAGGCGGCGGAGGTGTTGCCGGTGTTCTCGATGTCGTTGGCCATCGGGATCTCGTCGGCCAGGCCGAGGTTCTTCTTCATCAGGTCGTTGATGCGGGCGTTGGCCTGGTGCGGGATGAAGACCTCGATGTCCTCTTTGGCCACACCGGAGGCCTCCAGCGCATCAGACAGCGCGCGCGGCAGGGTGACGGCGGCCCAGCGGAACACCCGCGGGCCCTCCATGCGCAGCGACATCCGGCCGACCGGCTCGATCGCGGGATCGGTGCCCTGCATGGCCTGGGCCTTGTTCATGTACTCCAGGAAGTCGACGTCCTGGGCGATCGCCTCGGCGTTCTCGCCGTCGCTGCCCCACACCGTCGGGGAGATGCCGTTCTCCTCGCTCGGGCCGACGACGACCGCGCCCGCGCCGTCGCCGAAGATCATGGCGGTGCCGCGGTCGGTCGGGTCGAGTCCGACGGTCATCGTCTCGGCGCCGATCACCAGCACGTAGTCGGCCGAGCCCGCCCGGATCAGGTCGGCGGCGACGCCGAGTCCGTAGCCGAAGCCGCCGCAGCCGGAGGTCAGGTCGAAGGCCGGGATGCCGTTGATGCCGAGATCGGCGGCCACGCTCGGGGCGCCGTGCGGGGTGAGTTTCAGCCAGCTGGACGTACAGAGGATGAGCGCGCCGATCTTGGACCGGTCGATGCCGGTGTTCACCAGCGCGCGTTCGCCCGCGGCCGCGGAGATCGACCGCAGCGTCTCGTCACCACTGATCCAGCGCCGGTTGCGGATACCCGTGCGCTCGTAGATCCACTGGTCGGTCGAATCGAGGACCTTGCACACCTCGTCATTGCTGACGATGCGCTGCGGTCGGTAAGCACCGATTCCGAGCATCGCAACATTTTCGCGACTCTTGTTTACTGCAATGCTCACCACTGGTGACTCACACGTCCCTCAACTGTCGGACAAACTTGACCCGCGTCCAGGCTAACCCAGGGCAAGATCCTTGAGGCCGAGGATCGACCGATACTCCAGTCCCTCGGCCGCGATCACCTGATCGGCGCCCGTCTCCCGGTCGACCACGGTGGCGACGCCGACCACGGTCGCGCCCGCCTCGCGCAGAGCGCGCACCGCGGTGAGCGGCGAGTTGCCGGTGGTGGTCGTGTCCTCGACGACCAGCACCCGCTTGCCGACGACGTCGGGTCCTTCGATCTGGCGCTGCATGCCGTGGCTCTTGGCGGCCTTGCGCACCACGAACGCGTCGATGGGGCGGCCCGGCGCGTGCAGCACCGCGAGCGCGACCGGGTCGGCGCCCATGGTGAGCCCGCCGACGGCGTCGAAATCCCAGTCCGCGACGAGCTCGCGGAGCAGTTTGCCGATCAGCGGCCCCGCGCGATGGTGCAGGGTCGCCCGGCGCAGGTCGATGTAGTAGTCGGCCTCTTTGCCCGAGGAAAGCGTCACCTTGCCGAGCACGACGGCGAGCTCGCGCACCAGCGCGGCCAATTTCTCGCGGTCGGCGCCGAGCGCAGAGTCGTTGGTTGTCGCCTCGTCGATCATGTCTAAGTCCTTCCGCGTGAATTGAACAGGCCCCGATTCATTCGGACCTGCAGGGTTCGCGGGATGAGTCCGACCGCCGCGGTGATCGCCTTGTACTGCGCACCGGGCACGCTGATCACCCGGTCCTTGTCCAGATCACTCAGCGAACCGGCGACGACCTGCTCGACGGAAAGCCACAGCGGTTTCGGCAGCGAGGACATCTCGATACCGGCTCGCTCGTGGAATTCGGTGTGGACGAACCCGGGGCACAACGCCTGGATCCGGACCCCGGTTCCAGCGAGTCCGCCCGCCAACCCTTCCGTGAAGGATACGACGTAGGACTTGGAGGCCGAGTAGGTCGATCCCCGACCCGGGACCAGACCCGCGACGCTGGCCACGTTGACGATCGACCCCTTGGCCTTGGCGATCATCGACGGCAGCGCCGCGTGGGTGAGCTGGAGCACAGCGGTGACGTTGACGTCGAGCTGCGCCTGCAACTGCTCGTAGGGCAGCGTCCAGAATTCTCCTGAATGCGCGAAACCCGCGTTGTTGACCAGGAATTCGATGCCCTCGGCAGCGCGAGCTGCCACCCGCTCCCGGTCCGCGGCCTGCGCGAGATCGGCGACGAGCACCTCCGAGCGGGTGGCGTATTTGCGCTCCAGCTCGGCGGCCAGCGCCTCCAGCCGCTCGGCGTCCCTGGCGACGAGCACCATGTCGTAGCCGAGCGACGCCAGCCGTAGCGCGAACCCGTGACCGATGCCGGACGTCGGTCCGGTGATCAGTGCGATAGGGCGGGTCGCGCCGGGCAGGCGCGCGGGAGCAGAGCTGTCGGTCATCGAGGCACTAATCCAATCGAGCGGTCACTGCGGCACAGGGCCCTGGTACGGACGGAATCCTGGGTGGAAGGGGCCGCCGGCGCGGTCCGCCTCGTCGGCGCGGGCCCCTGGGCGCGGATCCTCGTCCCAGTCGTCGGCGCGGCCGGGTTCCGGCCGCCAGTCGTTCTCGGGCTCGTCGTCGGACCAGCGTTCCTCGCGTCCCCTGGCGTCGGGGACGACGGCCAGCGAGGGACGTCGCGGCTGGTCGCCCGACTCGTCCTCGTCGTCGTAGCCGTCGCTGTCGTCGAAATTCCGATCGTCGCGATCGTCGTAGCCGCGGTCGTCGTCGCCGGCGCCGGGCGGCAGAACGCGGGAGGCCCCGCGTGCGGCGGACGCCTGCGACTCCTCGGCGCGGCCGCGCGTCCGGGGATGCGGGCGGCCCGAGTCGTTATCGGCGTTGTCGGCGCCGCGCGAGTCGCTGACCGGCGGCAGCACGTGCAGCAGACCGGACAGGCGCAGCACCGAGTCGATGGCGGACTCCCAATCCTTCGAGGCCGTACCGACATTCAGCATGCCGAGAGTCCAGTTGCCCTCGCTCCAGAGCATCTGCACGGTGTCGGGCAGCGTCTCGATGAACGCGACCATCCGCTGATCGACCGCGTGCCTGGCGATCTCCGGGTTCGTCGCGAAGACGACCCGGCCGCCGATGGCGCCGAGCAGTTCCAGATCCGCGTCCTTCGGCGGGGACGCGGTCTTGAGCCGCATGTCGACATCGATGTCCGAACCGATCTGGCGGCGCACCGCGACCAGCGTCGCGGCGTCCTCCAGATCGAACAGAACGAACTTCTCGCCCTTGCGAATACCGGAAACCACGTCGACCGCCGACAGATAGCCGAGCTTGGCCAGCGCACCGCGCCGCCACGTCGACGGGAGTGCCGGTTCCACCGACACGTAGGTGTATCCCTGGGCCTTGGCCCACACCTGGCGCGCGTGACCGGACCGCTGCCGCTGGACCCGATCGAAATACAGCAGCACGATCGCGCCAACAAGCGCGATCGCCGCCAACCCGAACCACATAGCCGTCATCGCGGTCTACCCTAATAGGCCCGGCCGGTGGAGGGCCTTCTTTGGTGCCGCGCCGGGCCGTACGTCTTGTGCCGCCGCACGAAGTCCCGCCTCGCCGCTCATCTTCCGCCGCCGGGCAGCGCGGTGCTGATGATGATCTTTGCGCGGATCGATCCGTCCGGTCCCTTGTCGCCCTGCACCATGACCATGTCGCCGACGGGCAGGTCGGCGGGCTTGGCGCCGGACAGCGAGATCACCTGGGTGAGTTCGTCGGTCCGGACGGCGACGGTGTTGCCGGAGACGGTGTCGATGGTGAGCTGGCCGCCGTCGTTGGCGCTGATGGTGCCCATGGTCGCGCCGATGCCGTCGAGTCCGGGCAGACCGGGCAGACCGCTCGGCGATGGCTGGCGGGGCGACGGGTTCTGCGTGGGGAAGGCGCCGCCGGTCGGGAAGTTCGCGGTGGTGTTGCCGCCCGCCGTGGTGGTGGACGAGTCACGGCCGCCGAGCACCAGCCCAGCGACCACCCCGGCCACCGCGACGAGCGCCACGACGCCGAGCACGAGCGCGATCCACAATCCCGTATTGCGTTTGGGCGGTTGCTGATCCGTGGGCGGGCCACCCGGCGGTGCCGCGCCCGGCGGCATGGCCGCGTGGTGCGGATCCGGCGGACCGGGGTACTGCTGGCCCGGGTACTGCTGGCCGTAGCCGCTCTCGTAGGCGCCCCACTGGCTCTCCATCGGCGGGAGCTGCTTGGTGGCGTTCGCGGGCGGCGGGCCCCACTCGAATTGCTCGGTCGAGGGGTATCGAGTGGTGTCCCCGGACGGGTCGTAGCCGGACGCACCCGGCGGACCGAGGTGTTCGGTCGGCGCATCCTCCGGCCGCTGCCCCCAGGGATCCTTCGGGTTCGTCATGCCCTCCAGGGTAGGCGTACCTTCGCCGTCGCTCCGGCCCGTGCGCAAGGTCAATGCCGGATTTCGTCCGGCAGCGCCCCTCGTGCGTACCGCCACGGAGTCGCCGCCCGCGACCCGCCGATGACGCTTCAGTCGAAGAGCTGCTCGACGTCGGTGATCGTCACCGCCCGCCGCAACCATTCGCTCAGCTGGTCGAGATCGGTGCACGAAGTGATCCTTCGCCGGGCCGCCTCGGAAACAGGCACAGCGGCGTGCCGCCAGGCGACACGCGGAACCGCCGGGAGTCGCGCCGATTCGGCGAGATACGCGGACGCCCCCGCCCCACTCGGAGCGGGGGCGTCCGGCGCACTCAGCGGCCGACGATCAGGCCGTCGCCGTCCTTGCTGACGCCGACCTTCACGGTGTCGCCGTCGGTGACTTCGCCTGCGAGCAGTTCCTTGGCGAGGGTGTCGCCGATGGACTGCTGGATCAGCCTGCGCAGGGGGCGGGCGCCGTAGGCCGGGTCGTAGCCGCGCACCGCGAGCCAGAACCTGGCCGAATCGCTGACGTCCAGCTTGAGCCTGCGCTGCGACAGGCGCTTCTGCAGCTGGTCGAGCTGGATGTCGACGATGAGTTCCAGCTGTTCCTCGTCGAGCGCGTGGAACATGACCACGTCGTCGAGCCGGTTGAGGAACTCGGGCTTGAACGCCGAGCGCACCGCGTTCATGACGAACTCCTTGTCACCGCCCGCACCCAGGTTCGAGGTGAGGATGAGGATGGTGTTGCGGAAGTCCACCGTGCGGCCTTGGCCGTCGGTGAGCCGACCCTCGTCGAGCACGGCGAGCAGGATGTCGAACACATCCGGGTGCGCCTTCTCGATCTCGTCGAACAGCACCACCGTGTACGGCCTGCGCCGCACCGCCTCGGTGAGCTGGCCGCCCTGGTCGTAGCCGACGTAACCGGGCGGCGCGCCGACCAGGCGGGCCACCGCGTGCTTCTCGCTGTACTCGCTCATGTCGATCCGCACCATGGCGCGTTCGTCATCGAACAGGAAGTCCGCCAACGCCTTCGCCAGTTCGGTCTTGCCGACGCCGGTGGGGCCGATGAACATGAACGAGCCGGTGGGGCGGTTCGGGTCGGCGACGCCGGCGCGCGCCCTGCGCACCGCGTCGGAGACCGCCTGCACGGCCTCACGCTGCCCGACCACACGACGCCCGAGCTCCTCCTCCATGCGGAGCAGCTTCTGGGTCTCGCCCTCCATCAGCCTGCCCACCGGGATGCCGGTCCACGCGGACACCACCTCGGCTATGTCGTCGGGGCCGACCTCCTCCTTGAGCATCACCTCGCCGTCCGGCGCGGCTCCGTTGGCCTTCTCGGCCTTGGCCAGCTCCTTCTCCAGCGTGGGGATTCGGCCGTAGCGCAGTTCGGCCGCCTTGCCGAGATCGCCGTCGCGCTCGGCGCGCTCCGACTCGCCGCGCAGGCTCTCCAACTGCTCCTTGAGGGTGCGGACCTGGTCGATGGCCTTCTTCTCGTTCTGCCACCGGGTCGTCAGCTGGTTGAGCTTCTCCCGGTCGTCGGCCAGTTCCTGGCGCAGCTTCTCCAGACGCTGCTTGGAGGCCTCGTCGGTCTCCTTGGTCAGCGCCACCTCCTCGATCTCGAGGCGGCGCACCGCGCGCTCGACCTCATCGATCTCCACCGGGCGCGAGTCGATCTCCATGCGCAAGCGCGAGGCGGACTCGTCGACCAGGTCGATCGCCTTGTCCGGCAGGAACCGCGAGGTGATGTAGCGATCCGAGAGAGTGGCCGCGGCCACCAGCGCGGAGTCGGTGATGCGCACGCCGTGGTGCACCTCGTAGCGCTCCTTGATGCCGCGCAGGATGCCGACCGTGTCCTCCACCGAGGGCTCGCCGACCAGCACCTGCTGGAAGCGGCGCTCCAGTGCGGCGTCCTTCTCGATGTGCTTGCGGTACTCGTCCAGCGTGGTCGCGCCGACCAGGCGCAGTTCGCCGCGGGCCAGCATCGGCTTGATCATGTTGCCCGCGTCCATCGCGGATTCTCCGGTCGCGCCCGCGCCGACGATGGTGTGCAGCTCATCGATGAAGGTGATGATCTGTCCCGCGCTGTTCTTGATCTCCTCGAGCACGGCCTTGAGCCGTTCCTCGAATTCGCCGCGGTACTTCGCGCCTGCCACCATCGCACCGAGATCCAGTGCGACGACGGACTTTCCGCGCAGCGATTCCGGCACGTCGCCCGCCACGATGCGCTGGGCGAGCCCCTCGACGATCGCGGTCTTGCCGACGCCGGGCTCGCCGATCAGCACCGGGTTGTTCTTGGTGCGGCGGCTCAGCACCTGGACCACGCGCCTGATCTCGGTGTCGCGCCCGATGACCGGGTCGAGCTTGCCGGAGCGCGCGGCCGCGGTGAGGTCGGTGGAGTACTTCTCCAGCGCCTGGTAGCTGCCCTCGGGGTCGGGGCTGGTCACCCTGGCGCTGCCGCGCACGGCGGTGAACGCGTCGCGCAGGGCGTCGGCCGTCGCGCCGTGCTTGGTGAGCAGCATGGTGACGTCCGAGTCACCCTCGGCGAGGCCGACAACGACGTGCTCGGTGGAGACGTACTCGTCGCCGAGTTCGGTGGCCAGACGCTGGGCCGCGGTGATGGCGCCGAGCGCCTCGCGCCCGAGGTTCGGCGTCGTGGTCGCACCGGTCGCCCTCGGCAGCCGGTCGACAATGTCCTGTGCCTCGCGCCGGACCGTCGCCGGGTCGACGCCGACGGCCTTCAGCAAGGGTGCGGCGATGCCGTCGGTCTGATCCAGCAACGCCACCAGCAAGTGCGCCGGACGAATGTCCGGGTTGCCCGCGGCCGACGCCGCCTGGAGGGCCGCGGTCAAGGCCGCCTGGGTCTTGGTGGTGGGATTGAACGAGTCCACGAGTCACCTTCCTACTAGTCGATTCCCCAGCATCGAGTGCCCTTCCCGCGCGCGATGACGCACAGGCTCGTGCTGTTCCTATCGGTCTCAACGTGGGAGAGGTTGAGTCTGTTCCGCTCAAGTTTGAAAATTTTGCGACAGCCCGCCGCCGGGCCGATTCGGCGACTCAACGCTACGCCGCGCCATCGTCGAATGCCGTGAATCGCAGCGCCGGTGGTGTAGGGATGCATACGAGCACCAAGACGGTTAGTGATGCATCACCCTTCAGCCGAACCGAGGAGCGAAACCGATGCGCGCGATCGTGGTACGGAAGTTCGGAGATCCCGTCGAGCTGGCCGAGATGCCGGTGCCCGAGCCCGGCCCGCAGACGGTCAAGGTGCAGCTCGACGCCGCGGGCGTCAACCCCTTCGACCTGAAGATGTCCAAGGGCATCCTGGAAGGCAAACTGCCGCACGACTTTCCGGCGATCCTGGGGGTGGACGGCGCGGGCAGCGTCGCCGCGGTCGGCCCGGGCGTCACGAAGTTCACGGTCGGCGACCGCGTGGTCGGCAAGTTCCTGGTGCCGCCGGCAGGCCACGGCAGCTTCGCCGAGTACTCGGTGCTGCCGCAGGACGCGACGCTGGTGCCCATCCCGGAATCGATCACCACGCTCGCCGCCGCGGCCCTGCCGACCGCGGGCGTCACCGCGCAGGACCTGGTCGACGCGGCCCAGATCCGGCCCGGCCAGAAGGTGCTGATCGTCGGCGCGACGGGCGGCGTCGGCTCCTTTCTCGTGCAGCTGGCCAATATCGCGGGCGCGCACGTCATCGCGACCGCGCGCGGCGACACCGCCGATCGGATGGCCAGGCTCGGCGCGGCCGAGACGGTCGACTACAGCCAGGCGCCCGTCGCCGATTCGGTGCGTTTCACCAACCCCGACGGCGTCGACGTGCTCTTCGACCTGGTCAGCCCGCCCGAGGCGCTCGCGCCGCTGACCGAACTCGTGCGTGAGGGCGGCGCGGTGTACTCCATCGTGTTCTCGGCCGACGAGGCCGCGCTGCGCGAGCGCGGCCTGCGCGGCGGCAACTTCGAATCCAAGGGCCGCGCGCCGGAACTCACCCGGCTGCTGACCCGCGTCGCGGCGGGCGACGTGGTGGTGCCGATCGACGCGACCGTCCCGCTGGAGGAGGCGCCCGCCGTCCTCGGCGCGGCGGGCGCACGCGGCAAGACCGTGCTGGCCATCTGAGCAGCCGACCGAGGGCGATCCGAGGCAGCAGGTCCGCCACTACGTCGAGCAAGTCGCACCCGCTGTTCGCGCCACCGTTGCCGGGGCATCCTGACATCGGGTCGCCGGTGATGCGGTCAACTTGTGCGTAGACGGCGCACGAGCAGCCCCTGTCCTCCCGTTGCAGGTACCCATCCAGAGAACCACACCGTGGGCAGGTTCACCTGCCCCCGCTATCCTGGTCGGTGGCCCAACCATGGGGCCGAGCGCAGCGAGGCAGCAGCGGGCGCGTGAGCGCCGCGAGCCAGCCGGGCAGACGTCCCGAGCTGCAGACTTAGCCGAGGGATAACCGGAGCGGTCGAGAGCATGCTGCGCATACCCACACGACCACGGACTTTTCGGGGATACTTGTCCGCGAAGGACCGCCGGTTAGGGGCACGTCCCTGCGCAGCAGTCGATAGCGGATGCGCAGCTATAAGCGGGAAGAAAGGAAATCTCGTCGTGGATGCGCGTTCGGCAGCGCTGGTCCGCGCCAACTTCCGTTCGGTGACCGAGTCACCAGGCGGACCCGAGCGGTTGATCAGTGCGTTCTATGGTCATCTGTTCGCCGAGAATCCACGCCTGCGCGAGCTGTTCCCACCCGCGATGGACATGCAACCGAAGCGGTTGTCCACGGCCATCCAGTTCGTGCTCGACCACCTGGAATACTGGGATCGCGCGCAGAAGTTTCTCGAGCAGTTGGCGCGCGACCATCGAAAGTACGGCGTCGAGGCCGCCCATTACGATCAGGCGGGCCGCGCGCTGCTCGCCGCGATCCGCGTGTACAACGGCGCGGCATGGAGCCGTCAGCTCGAGGAGGGCTGGCGCGACATCATGATCTTGATATCGGCGTCGATGGCCATCGGCGCGAACTCGGACAAGTCCCAGCCTTACTGGGAGGCGACGGTGGTCGGCCACCGCAGGGTGCTCGAAGACCTGGCCATCGTGCGCTTGCAGTCCGACAGCCCGGTGCCCTACCAAGCCGGGCAGTACGTCCCGATCGCCGTGCCGCAGCGGCCCAAGATGTGGCGCTACCTCTCGCCCGCGATTCCGTCGAATCCCTACGGCGAGATGGAATTCCACGTGCGCAAGATTCGCGGCGGATGGGTGAGCCCGGCCATCGTCAACGAGACGCAGGTGGGCGATCGCTGGCTGATCGGCGGCCCGCTCGGCGGACTACACGTGGACCGCGACACCGGGCGCGACGTGCTGCTCATCGGCGCGGGCACCGGCATCGCCCCGCTGCGCGCCCAGCTCATCGAGATGAGCCAGCGCGGCATCAACCCGCGCGTGCACTTCTTCATCGGCGGCCGCTACCCGTGCGACCTGTACGACGTGGAGAACATGTGGCAGCTCTCGCAGAGCAATCCGTGGCTCACCATAGTCCCGGTCTGCGAGCAGAAGACCAATCCGTGGTGGTACCCGCACCCGGCCTCCGACGCGCCCTACGGCATGCACCGCACGCTGGTCGGCAACCTGGGCGCGGTGGTGGCCAGCTTCGGCGCGTGGGCCGACCGCCAGATCCAGATCGCGGGCTCGGCGCGGATGATCGCCGACACCCGGAGGGCGCTCATCGCGGTCGGCACGCCCGAACACGTCATCAGCTGCGATCCCGTCTGATCCGCCGCGGCCACGCGCCGCGGCACCCCACAACAGCAGAGGAGTTCCCATGACGGAGCCGGGCGCGCTCGGCAACGGAGTCGCGCAACAGGAGTGGACCTCGACCGTCGTCGGCCACCATCGTTTGCGCCACGACGTAGCGGTGATCCGTCTGATCGGCGAGTTCGTGCCGTTCGTCGCGGGCCAGTCCGTCGAGGTCCGGGTGCCACAGCAGCCCGGAGTGCGCCGCAGGCTCTCCCCCGCGCTACCGCCTTCGCTGGACGGCAAGCTGGAATTCCACGTGCGCACCGTGCCGGGCGGCTGGCTCAGCGGCTCGTTGGTCGCCGACACCCAGCAGGGCGACGAGTGGCGGATCGCCGCGCCGCAGGGCGCGTTCACCGTCGATCCGGCGGGTGACGAGGTGGTGATGATCGCGGGCGGCACCGGTCTCGCGCCGATGCGCGCGCAGATCCTGGAACTGGCCAGGCTGCCCGAGCCCCCGCGCACCTACCTGTTCGTCGGCGGCAGGTCCCCGCGCGACTTGTACGCCTCCGACATGCTCGTCCTGCTCGCCGAGGAGCTGGACTGGCTCACCATCGTGCCGGTGGTGGAGAACCTGGAGGACCCGAACTGGGAAGACGAGTGGTACGAGCACACGCGCGTCGACATCGGATTCCCCGTCGACGAACTGCTGCAAGGCACGCTGGCCGACGTGATCGGCTCGCACGGCGCGTTCGACCGTCACCAGGTGCTCGTCTGCGGTTCGCCCGCGATGACGCGGGCCACGGTGGACCGGCTCGTCGAGACCGGCACGCCCGCCGAACGCATTCAGTACGAAGGCCTTTGACCGCCGTCGTTCCGGCGAAGGCAGGGATCCAGTCGAAGACTCGCGGATAGTCGTCACCCGCTTGGATCCCGGCCTTCGCCGGAACGGCGAGGGCGTCCGCTAGAACAGCGGATCGTGGCGGATGTGTTTGGTCTGGGTGCCCGCCGCCATCAAGCGGAACTTGGTGGTCTGCACCATCGAGGGCGAGCCGACGATCTGCACGTCACGATCGGCCCACGAGCCGTAGCTGGCGACGACCTTGCCGAGCTGGCCGGTCATGCGCGGCTCCAGTCCCGGCCATATTCGCTCGACCTCTCCGGATTCGTAATACCACCACGGGTTTTCGTCGCTCTCGCTGACCGGCGTCACGGTCAGCCAGCGGTTGGCCATGGCCAGCTTGCTCAGCGTCTCCAGATCGTAGAGATCGCACGGGTGATGGCCGCCGATGAACAGGTGCACTTTCGGATTCGTTCGCCGCAACGCCATTTGCATCAGCTGGGCCCGCAGCGGCGCGATACCGGTGCCGCAGCCCACCATGAGCATCTTGCGCTTGGTGTTGCGCGGCACGCCGAGCCCACCGAGGGGCGAGCCGATCAGCCACTGGTCTCCCACCTGCGTCTGGCCGATGATGGCCGGGCTGACCCAGCCGCCGAGCACGCCGCGCACGTGAAATTCGATCTCGCCGTTGGCGTTCGCGGGCACGGCGGGCGAGAGATAGCGCCACATCCGCGGCCGCGAAGGGATCTGCACGCTCATGTATTGACCCGCGGCGTATTGCATCGGCTGGTCGAGTTGTAATCGCACGATCGCCAGATTGCGCAGGACCAGCCGGTTCTCCAGCACCCGGCCGGACCAGACGGCGGGCGTGGCCTCCTTCTCGGCGGCGCCCATCATCGTGTCGCCGATGACGGTCAACCCTTCGTCCCACGCCTTCTCGACCTCGTCGGTCCACATCTCGGTGCCCGCGAAGCGGCGCATCGCGATCTTCAGAGCGGTGGCCACCGCAGCGTAGTGTTCGGCCTGCACACCGTATTTGCGGTGATCGCGGCCGAGCTGGGCGAGGAACGGCAACAACTTGTCGGGCTCCTCGAGCCGGTCCAAGGCGTAGCCGATAGCTTTGACGAGGCGGTCGCGCTGTGAATCCATCGCAGCGGGGAAGAAATCACGGACTTGCGGGTAGTCCGTGAACAGGATCGCGTAGAACGACCTGGCCAGCCTTTCCGGTCCGCCGTCTTCCGCAGCAACCGCCTTGAACGTTGTTCTGATCAAAGCGACAGTCCGCGAATCCATTTGTGTCACAACCCCATTTCGCACTAGAACGCAGAGCGCGCCGGCGAGTGAAAGTGCTGCGGGACACTCGACAGCAGCCGATGCCAAGGAGTGTAGGCGAGGTTTGCCAGCAACGGAACGCAACGAATAAACATCACGCGTGGAATTCCGTGGAAACAAGAAACGGAAGCGCAAAACTCGCGAATAACAGACCGAAAGACCGTACTAGAGCGGTGAATTCAGTCGCACACTCACCGAATTCGCGCGCCTCGGTTTGCAAGACTCGTCCAGTTGACCCGAGTGGAGCGATCTTGTGGCAACTCCGCGATCGGAGCCGAGAGTTGCTGCGGGGCAATCTTTGCGCATCCCAGGGCGACAGCAAAAGCGGACCGGTCGGTTGCTCATGTGGCGAACCATGATCATCGGAATCCACTGCGTCCCAGCAAACTCGGATACTCGCACAGCAAACTCGAACTCGCCGGTAACAACATTCGCCTCGGCTTTTCCTCATCTTTTCGGCCGAGGAAAAGCCCCGGAATTGAGAAAGGGCCCCGCCGCGGACCCGAAAACGAGTCGGCGGCGAGGCCCGAATTCCACTCGCCTCAGCGCTGGTTGCGTGGTTTCCACACCACCAACGCCGTACTGCGTTGCGGCGGAGCGAGATCCGGGCGATAACTCGCCCGCAGCCGCTCCACCTCCGCGCGCATCTCGGCGAGCTGCTCCCGCAATTCCTCGACCTGATTGGTGAGTTCGATGATGCGTTTGATGCCCGCCAGGTTCACGCCCTCGTCCTGGGACAGCCGCTGCACCTCGCGCAGCAGCTCGACGTCCCGCGCCGAATAACGTCGCCCGCCGCCCGAAGTGCGTTGCGGCGTCACCAGTCCCAGCCGGTCATACGTGCGCAGTGTCTGCGCGTGCATGCCCGCCAGCTGGGCCGCCACCGAGATCATGAAGAACTCGGCTCGCGACCCACCGGACGCCTTCTTCGGATCAGTGGACATCACGCACCTGCCCATCCCGCACGAGGATCGAATCCGCTGGACCGCTCCGCCTCCTGGTAACGCTTGAGCGCGTCGGTGGCATCGCTGTCCAATTTCTGCGGCACCGCGACCTTGACGGTGACCAGCAGGTCACCGGCGCCGCCGCCGCGCTTGGGGACGCCGCGGCCACGCACCCGCAGGATCCGCCCGTCGGCGGTACCCGGCGGCACCTTGACGCCGACGCGACCTTCCAACGTCGGCACGGAGACCGTTGTGCCGAGCACCAATTCAGCGTAACTGACCGGCAGCACCAGGGTCAGGTCGTCGCCGTTACGGCCGAAGACCTTGTCCTGGCTGACGTGCACGGTGACGAACAGGTCGCCCGAAGGCGCACCGCGCAGTCCCGCCTCACCCTGTCCGGCCAACCGGATCCGCTGACCGTCGCCGACGCCAGGCGGAATCCGCACCGTGATGGTCCGGGTGCGGTTCTGGATGCCGCTGCCGTGGCAGTCGACGCACGGGTCGTCGATGATCGAGCCGGAACCCCGGCACTCGTCGCACGGTTCGCTGAATCCGAACGCACCCTGGTTGCGGCTGACCACCCCGGTTCCGTTGCAGTTGGCGCAGACCCGGGGACTGGTCCCCGGCTTGGCGCCGCTGCCGTGACATGTGGTGCACGGCGACGGACTGGTCATCCGCAGCGGAACGGTCACGCCCTGCGCGGCCTCGCGGAAGCCGAGCGTCGTCTCGGTCTCCACATCGGCGCCGCGCCGCGGACGGCTCGTGGTGCGAGCGCCACCCCGGTTGAACAAGCCGCCGAGCAGGTCGCCGAGCCCGCCGTCGCCCGTGGTGGCGCCGCCGAAGATGTCGCCGATGTTGAATTCCTGCGAGAAGCCGCCTGTGCCGCCGGGAGTGAACCCGCCGCGCGGATAACCGCCGCCCGCGAAGAGCTTTCGCGTGTCGTCGTACTCCTTGCGCTTGGCCGGATCCGACAGCACGGCATGCGCCTCGCTGACGGCCTTGAAGCGCTCCTCGGCCTTGGTGTCACCCGGATTGGCGTCCGGGTGCAGGTCGCGGGCGAGCTTGCGGTAGGCCTTCTTGATCTCGTCCTGCGAGGCGCTGGAGGAGATACCCAGCTCCTTGTAGAAGTCCTTTTCGATCCACTCCCGTTGGCTCACCGAGTATCTCCTCCTCCCAAGGTGTTAATTGTCGTCCGCATTGGCATCTACATCCGATGCCTCGGTCTCGGCCAGATCGGCCACGCCATCGGTTACCCCGACGAGCGCGTGCCGCAGCACCCGATCGCCGAACCGATAGCCCTTGCGCATCACGACACCGAGCACCGGATCCGCGCCGGAACCCTCGTGCTGCACGGCCTCGTGCAGGGTCGGGTCGAAGGGCTCGCCCTCCGCGCCGAACTCCTCGAGGCCTTGCTTGCGCAGCGCCTCGACCAGCTTGTCCGCCACCGACTTCAGCGGTCCGGACTCGAGGTCGCCGTGGGCCCTCGCGCGATCCAGATCGTCGAGCACACCGAGCAGTTCGGTGACCACGGCAGCCTTGGCGCCGTCGATGGCGGTCTTGCGATCGCGCTCGACGCGGCGCCGGTAGTTGGCGTATTCCGCGGTCAGCCGCTGTAGGTCGGCGGTGCGCTCGGCGAGCTCGACACCGATCGTCTCGGCCAGCGCTTCGGCTCCCTCCGGAGTCAGAACGCCATTGCCTTCAGCACCGTTCCCGACCTCGGGGCCGGGCCCGGCCGCGGTGTCCGCGACCGGTTCCCGAACCTCACCGGTGGCCGGGTCGACCTTGCGCTTGTCGACGAAGGTGATCGGTTCCTGTGCCGAATCGGCCTGGTTGCCCTCAGTCACTTCTTCTCCGTGTCGACCGGCTCGTCAACGACCTCGGCATCCACGACCTGGTCGTCGCTCGCGGAGCTGGACGCGCCGTCGCCGGACGCGGCCTGCTCGGCGGCGGAGGCCTCGTAGATGGCCTGGCCGAGCGCCTGCGACTCGGTGGCGAGCTTCTCCACCGCGGACTTCACGGCCGCGATGTCGGTGCCCTTCAGCGCCTCGTTGGCCTCGGCGATGGCCGCCTCGACCTTGGACTTCACGTCCGCGGGCACCTTGTCCTCGTTCTCCTTGATGAACTTCTCGGTCTGGTGCACCAGCGACTCGGCCTGGTTGCGGGTCTCCGCCTCCTCGCGACGCGCCTTGTCCTCGGCCGCGTGCGCCTCGGCGTCCTTCACCATCCGGTCGATCTCCTCCTTGGACAGACCGGAGCCGTCCTGGATCTTGATCGTGTTCTCCTTGCCGGTGCCCTTGTCCTTGGCGGTGACGTGCACAATGCCGTTGGCGTCGATGTCGAAGGTGACCTCGATCTGCGGCACGCCGCGCGGGGCAGGCGGGATGCCGGTCAGCTCGAAGGAGCCGAGCAGCTTGTTGTGCGAGGCGATCTCGCGCTCACCCTGGAACACCTGGATCTGCACCGACGGCTGGTTGTCGTCGGCCGTGGTGAAGGTCTCCGAACGCTTGGTCGGGATGGTGGTGTTGCGCTCGATGAGCCTGGTCATCACGCCGCCCTTGGTCTCGATGCCCAGCGACAGCGGGGTCACATCGAGCAGCAGGACGTCCTTGACCTCACCCTTGAGCACGCCGGCCTGCAGGGCGGCGCCGACGGCGACGACCTCGTCCGGGTTCACGCCCTTGTTGGGCTCCTTGCCGCCGGTGAGCTCGCGGACCAGGTCCGAGACGGCGGGCATACGGGTCGAGCCACCGACGAGGACGACGTGGTCGATGTCGGCCACGTTGATGCCCGCGTCCTTGATCACGGACTGGAACGGCGCACGGGTGCGGTCCAGCAGGTCCGAGGTGATCTTCTGGAATTCGGCGCGGGTCAGCTGCTCGTCGAGGAACAGCGGGTTCTTGTCCGCGTCGACGGTGATGTAGGGCAGGTTGATCGAGGTCGACTGCGACGAGGACAGCTCGATCTTGGCCTTCTCCGACGCCTCGCGCAGGCGCTGCATGGCCATCTTGTCCTTGGTCAGGTCGATGCCCGAGCTGGCCTTGAACTTGTCGACCAGCCACTTGACGACCCGCTCGTCCCAGTCGTCGCCACCGAGGTGGTTGTCACCGGAGGTCGCGCGAACCTCGACGACGCCCTCGCCGATTTCCAGCAGCGAGACGTCGAAGGTGCCGCCACCGAGATCGAAGACCAGGATGGTCTGTTCCTTGTCGCCCTTGTCCAGGCCGTACGCGAGCGCGGCCGCGGTGGGCTCGTTGACGATGCGCAGCACGTTCAGACCGGCGATCTGACCGGCTTCCTTGGTGGCCTGGCGCTGCGAGTCCTCGAAGTACGCGGGCACGGTGATGACCGCGTCGGTGATCTCCTCACCGAGGTAGGCCTCCGCGTCGCGCTTGAGCTTCATCAGCACGCGCGCGCTGATCTCCTGCGCGGTGTACTTCTTGTCGTCGATGCCGACGGACCAGTCCGTGCCGATGTGACGCTTGACGGAGCGAATGGTGCGGTCGACGTTCGTGACGGCCTGGTTCTTCGCAGGCTGACCGACCAGCACCTCGCCGTTCTTCGCGAACGCGACGATCGACGGGGTGGTACGCGATCCTTCCGAGTTGGCGACCACGACCGGCTCGCCGCCTTCGAGAACGGCGACGACCGAGTTCGTGGTCCCGAGGTCGATTCCGACCGCACGAGCCATGTTTGTTTCCTCCTAGTTGACGTACTTGTGTGTCGGTGCCAGGCGAGACAGCTCGCCCTGCGGCGTGTTCTGTCGACCGCCGCGAGACCTCGCCCCTAGCACCTCACGGAGCACGGTCCCAGCAACGCTGAGCGTGGTCGGCTCAATCCTGCACCCAATCCACACCGGGCGTCAAACGAAACTTGAGTCCGGCTCGCTCAACATTGTCGAAAACCTCAACCGGCGACCCGTGCGCGATATTCCCGGCAGCCGCGGTATCGGACTCGCGACGGCGCGCCGCCTGACCGCCGAGGGCTTACGCGCGGTCGGCGGGGCCCGCCAACCCACCGCCGAACCCGAGGCGACCGGGCGCGACGGCCGTTGCGGTCGGCCTCGCGACGCCGGGCGGCGCGGACGAACCGGTGGCGCGCGCGACGGCCAGAGGTTGGCACGTGCACCGGTTCTCTCGATTCCACTGTGTAACAACCTTTTCCGCGTCATCGATGCAGGCAGATCAGCACAATGCTCGGGGATGAGGGACGAATGCAGATCGCAATCGGGATCGCCATGATGACCTTGGTCGGCACGCTCGCCTACAAGAAGGGATTGCAGCCGTTGGCCTGGCTGCTCGCGGCCGGTCCGATCGGCTTCATCGTGTTGTTCTTCCTCCCCTCGGCCAAGGAGGAGGGACTGGACAAGGCCACCCGCGCGTCCCGGACCGAACTGGGAAACACGATCGGATGGGGCATGTCGGGCCTCGTCGTCCTCGCGACGGCCGTCCTCTTCGCGGTCGGGTAGTGCGGCGACTACGACTCCTACCGAGTTCGCCGCAGCGGCAACGGCATTGAAAGTGCGGCGGCGTGATTCACTCACGCCGCCGCGGTCGCTCCCGACAGCGGTTCGCGACGAATCCAAGTCAAGGCGCCCACGGCTCGCTGACCGGAGCGCCGACCCTGCCCTCGTACAGGTAGACCAAAAGTAGGTCGGCTGACCGTTGCACCACCCGGCGAACGAGTGGTCATTCGGCTCACTTCTATCGGCACACCTCCATGGGAGGCGGGACGCTTCCCATCCTATCCGAACATACGTTCGAATCAAGGGCGGAGCGACGGATTTCGCGGCGCACTCGGAACTGTTCGACATGGAGCGCACTCCAACTCCTAGCGTCTTGTGCCAGCAGGTTTTTCGAGCGCAGGAGGTAGCACCATGATCGACGTCCGCACCCGGCATCTCGGCGAACTCGCCGTCTCCGCCTCCCCCGAGGATCTCGCCGCCATCGAGGCGGCCGCCCCGGCGGAAAAGATCGCGGGCACCCGCTACGACGCGACCAGCCTCACCTTCGTGAACGGGTGAGCGCGGGTCGCTCCGGTTACCGGCTCGCGGGTAGCCGGGTCGTGGCGACCGCCGATCGCTCTCCGCGAGTGAGCAATCCGTCCTCGGTCAGCGCCGCGGCTCGCGCGAGGAATTCGCGGCGCAGTGCCGCGATTTCCTCGGCGGCGAGCGTCGTTGTGTCGTAGTACTTTTCGATGGCGTTGTCCCATACCTGTTCGGGTGTGCCCGATCCGCCGAGGGTGATCTCCTCCCAGGTGATCGACGCGAAACCGGCTGCCGTCAGCAGCTCGTTCAATCCGTCGCGGCTACGGGTGCGGCGGTCGCCGAGCGGCGGGATGGGGCGCTGCGCGAACAGCGGCCGCGCCAGCTCGAGGAACAACTCGAGCCCGCTGCCCTCGGCCGACCGCGCGCCGACGACGACGGCCAGCCTGCCGCCCGGCCGCAGCACCCGGGCGGTCTCGGCGATGACCTGCTCGACGTCGGCCATCAGCATCAACGCCATATGGCAGACCACCGCGTCGAAGGAATCCTCGGCGAAGGGCAGCTCCTGGGCGCGCGCTTCGCGCAGATCGGCGTCGACCAGCTCGGGGCGCCGGCGAGCCACCGCGAGCTCGCCCTCGGAGATGTCGACACCGGCGAGCCCGGTCGCGCCGTCGCGGGCGAGTACCGCCAGCAGCGCGCCGTCACCGCACCCGAGATCGAGCACACGCCGGGCGCCCGCGACCCGTTCGGCGAGGAACTGATAGCTGGTTCTGCCATCGGGCAAGCGGTGCGCGGCGACGTAGCGACCCATCGCTTCCGGCGCTCGGTTGTGCAGGTTCCGCAAGAATTCCTCAGCAGCACGAGCCGCGTCAGCCGTGGTCACGATGCCAACCTAGCCGACTTCGGGTTCGCCGTACGGTCCTCGGACTGCGGGATACCGGCTGGTCGTTCGTGCCCGTGGGCGGGGCGGGCGGTGATAGGTTCGGCGCGGGGTGTCCGAGAGGAGTTCCGGTATGCGAGCAGCTGTCGTGACGAATACGAAGTTCCAGGTCGAGGAGTTGCCAGCGCCGCGGCCCGGGCGCGGGCAGGTCTTGCTCGACGTGGTGCGGTGCGGGATTTGCGGGTCCGATCTGCACGCTCGCACCCATGCCGACGAGATGGCCGAGCTGGCGAGCGCGACCGGGTACGACGCGTTCATGCGGGCCGAGCAGAGCGTGGTGCTCGGGCACGAATTCAGCGGGGAGATAGTCGAATACGGGCCAGGGTGCCGGAAGCGCTGGAAGCCCGGGACGAAAGTGGTCGCGCTGCCGATCATTCGGCACGACGGGCAGCCGCATCTCACCGGACTGTCGACGGCCGCCCCGGGCGGCTACGCCGAGCAGGTGGTGGTGCAGGAGTCCATGACCATGCCGGTGCCGAACGGGCTCTCGGCCGAACTCGCCGCGCTCACCGAACCGATGGCGGTGGCCTGGCACGCGGTTCGCAAAGGGCGAGTCGGCAAGGGGCGCGCAGCGTTCGTGATCGGTTGCGGGCCTATCGGTCTCGCGGTGATCAGCATGCTGAAGGCAGCGGGCGTCCGCACGGTGATCGCGAGCGATTTCTCCCCGCGCCGCCGTGAGCTGGCGGCCGCGTGCGGTGCGGACGTGGTGGTGGATCCGGCGGCCGAATCACCCTGGGAGGCAGCGCCGAAGAAAGGGATCGGCAGCGTCACGGATCTGCTCGGGCTCGGCTTCGACACCATGCAGCGACTGCGCCGAGTCCCGAATCTGCCGTGGTGGTATGTCTTTCGGCTCGCGCACACGTTCGACGCGGGACCGGCGGGGCCGGTGATCTTCGAATGCGTCGGCGTGCCGGGCATCATCGATCAGATACTCACCGCGGCTCCCCCGCTCTCGCGGGTCGTCGTGGTCGGCGTGTGCATGGAGACCGACCGCTTCCACCCGGCGATGGCGATCAACAAGGAGATCGAGCTGCGCTTCGCGCTCGGCTACGACCCCGGTGAGTTCCGCGACACGCTGCACATGATCGCCGACGGCAAGGTCGACCCGGCGCCCCTGATCACCGGCACCGTGGGGTTGGCGGGCATCGACAACGCGTTCACCGCGCTGGGCAATCCGGAGCGCCACGCCAAGATCCTCATCGATCCGTCCAGCTCCGCAATCGCGCCCTGAGCCTGTCGGCCTCGACCACCATTTCTCTCTCGACGGGAGTCGAATGGATTCGACGGAGAAGACGGTGGCTTCCCGCCCGCTCGGAGCAACCATTCTCTCCCGTGGATTTCGCCGTGCATCAACGCAGCGGGCATGGGTACGCGTTCGGTAGTCGAGCGAGGAGGGCGTGATGGGTGATCGTGAGGTCGTGCGGGCTCTGCTGGATCGCGCAGGCACGGGGTACGCCGCCGAGGCGGGTATCGAGCTCGCGGACAAACCCGCGCCGCTGTTCCAACTGCTGATGCTCGCCGAGCTCATGAGCACCCGGATCTCCGCGGACATCGCGGTGGCCGCCGCCAAAGAACTGGCCCACAGCGGGTACCGGACACCGCAGAAGGTGGCCGACGCCGACTGGCAGGACCTGGTCGACGCCCTCGGTCGCGCCCACTACAAGCGCTACGACGAAAGCACCGCTACCCGGCTCGGCGCGAACGCCGAACGCGTTCTCGAGCAATACCACGGCGACCTGCGCGAACTGGCCGCCGCAGCGGACGGCGACCCCGACCGAGCAGCCGACCTGCTCCAGGAATTCGACGGCATCGGTCCCACCGGCAGCGACATCTTCCTCCGCGAAGTCCAGGACACCTGGTCCTGGGCGCGACCCCACTTCGACGACCGCGCCCTGCGCGGCGCCCGTCGCGTCGGCCTGCCCGCCGCGCCGGACGAGCTGGCCGATCTGGCACCCCGGGACCGCGCCGCCGATCTGGCCGCCGCGCTGGTCCGCGTCACCATCGATGACAAGGTGGCCGAGGGCCTGCCGACCTGACCGGTCGTGCAGGCGGTCAGCGGCGCATGCCTTGGGCCGCCGCGTCGATGCGTCGGCTGAGGAACCGGCGCCACTTCCGGCCGCGTGCCGGACCCGCGTGATCAGGCCGGGATCGGGCGCTGGTCAGCGGCGACCCATGCGCATTTCCGGGGCCGGGGGCAGCATGCTCAGGGTTCCCTCGGCGCTGCGGGCGGCGGTCAGGCAGGCGAGGGTGGTGAGCTGGTCGGCCATCGGGTGGCGGGCGCGTTCGCGCCATTTGCGCACCGCGGCGACGGCCTGCGCTCGCTGCGCCTCCGGGCCCGCGTGCACCGGGAGGCCGAGGCGCAGGTGCGGTGCGATGCCGGAGCCGCCGATCAAGCGATGCAGTTCGGCGAGATCGGCTGGGGGCAGCGTCAATTCGTCGGTGCGCAGGCGGCCGAGCAGACGCAGTTCGGCGAAACCGTGCACGTCGGCGAGCAGGGTGCGGACCCGCGGCAACAGTTGGTCGGCTGAAGTGCCCGGATAGACGGTCAGGACCCGCGCCAGGGCGGTCAGCGCCGAATGCGCCTTGAGCTGGTCGGCGCGCTGGCCGAACTGCACGTCGAGCACCGAGCGCAGCTCGTCCACGCCGCTGCGGCTGGTCAATTCGGCGGCAAGCGTGGCGGAGTCGCGGACGCCGAGCCGAATCAGGGTGACCGCCATGCGGATACCGAACAGGCCGAAGCGCTCGGCGAGCTGGGCGCGCAGTTCCGGCGGGACGGGCAGCGGAATGTCGGGGCGCGCGAAGCGGTCCGCCGACAACATCGCTGCGGTCAGCTCGTCGACCGGAACACCCGCCAACGCCTGGAAGGCGGCGAACTCCTGCTGACGCAGCGTCGCCGCGGCGAAGGCCAGCAGTCCCGCGACGGGAATCACGGCCTGGCACAAGCCGGTTCGCTCCAGCTCGGTGGCGAAGCGAGACGCCACATCACGGGCCGAATCCAAGGCGTCGATGCGTCCCGCGCCGATCTCGTCGGCCCGCGAGACCACGCCGACCACTCCGAGCGGACCGGCCAGGCCCGAACCGCCCTGGCGCGCACCGGTTCCCGCGCCGATACGCTCGAGGAAGCGGATGTCGGTCGCGTCCAGCCTGCGCAGCAGGTAGACGACCGCGTCGGCGCCGGGGACCGAGACGTGCTCGGCGGCCGCGGCGTCCTCGTCGTCCGGCGTCAGCAGGCGGGCGGTGCGGCGCGACACCTCGCGGGACAGCGATGACGTGCCGGGAGTGTCGATGATGGTGGTGTGCGCCAGTGCGGCCGCGGGCCATTCGACCTCGAGGTGGTCGACCTCGCGGGGGCCGGGCGCGTTCCAGTTCAGCCGTTGCAGGTCGAAGGTCAGTCCGTGGGCGCCGCCGCCACGGCGCACCACCACATTCGCGGCAGCGCCGTCGGGGGCGTAGGCGGTGACGCTCGGGGTCGGGCCGTTGCGGTACCAGGTGACCACCCTGGTGCACTCGGTCGCGTCGGTGGGCGCGATGTCCTGGCCGACGAGCGAGTTCAGCAGCGTGGACTTGCCCGCTTTCAGCGAACCCGCCAGCGCGACGCGCAGCGGCTGATCCAGCCTGCGCGCGCAGTCCGCGAGCAGCGCCCTCGGCCGCGGCTCGCGCGCGAACGCCTGCCTGGCCGCGTCCACCAACCGGTGCGCCTCGACGACGATGCCGGGCGCGACCCTCGTGGTCACCGGCGCCCCGCGGCGTGCACGCCGGTTCGGGTCTCGACGGCGCACCGGAAAGAGGCGGCGCCCCTGGTCGAGCGCGAGTGGGGTGTCGTGATCACCCCGATACCGTACCGAGAGCTCTCGGCACGGTCGCGTCGATGGGCTGTTGCATGGCGTCGGCGTAGCGGCGCAGCTCCGCGACGAAGCGCAGCTGGCGTTCCAGCACCGCGCAGCGCTCGGTGCGGCGCGCGGTCTCCATGTTGGCCGCCTCCTGCGCGGCGCGCAGCGAATCCTCGATGGACCGCAGGCCGCGCTCGGCGACACCGCTGTAGTGATCGCGCAGCGCGCGATGGATGCTGTGCAGGCGGTCCTTGGACTCCTTGCCCGCTTGGAACGCGACGTCGTCGACGAAGCGGCGCACCGCGTTCTTGGCCTCGACGCGGCGGCGAGCCAAGCGGGCCTGTTTGTCGTCGCGGAATGCCTTGCCGCCCACGATGAGTCCCGCGCCGATGGAAATCGGGTTGAGCATGGCCAGCCCGGCGAAGGTGCTGGCCAGGCCCACCATGAGCACACCACCGTAGGAGCCGCGCATGCCGACGAGCAGCTTGCTGGCGAAACCGATATCCGGCTCCAGATCGGCGAGGGTGCCGCACCCGGCGAGGCTTTCCTCGGAGTTCAGCCCGCTCTTCACATCGGGCAGCTCCACCGCGCCGATGTGAGTGAAGTGTTCGCCGACGCGCTCGGCCAACTGGATCGCGCGCTTGTGGGTCCACAGCAGGTTGTCGCCGAGCGCGCTGTCGACGGTGCCGGCGAGCCATTCGGCGATCGCGTCCCAGTGCCTGCCCGGATCGTGCTCGTCGATCCACTCCTCGCCGGTCCGAGTCAAGCCGCGCAGGCGATCTCGCAGATCGTGGTCGACATCGCCTGCCAGATCGGTGATTCCGTCGGTGAGTGTCTGCTGCCAGGCGGCGGTGCGCCGATGCAGTTCTTCCGCAGCGGTTTTCGCGGCCCGGAGTTCCCGGATCGCGGCCGCGCCCTGATTCGGATCGCGCAGCGCGACGAGTTCGCTGCCCAACGCGAGCGCCAGATGTTCCGCGGCGGACTGGATATCGCGGGCGACGGCGGCACGGGTCGCGGCTTGATCGCGAGCGACCACCTGCTCGCGCAGGAACTGATACAGCACACCGAAGCCGGACTCCAGTCCGAGCTGGGCGTCCTGTAGGCGCATGGCGTGCTCGCGCAGCAGCGCCGAGACCGGGATGATCGGCACGTCCAACCCGGCGCGATGCAGGTGGCCGAGATTCGCTTCGTGGACCCGCCGCCAATGCGGGTACAGGTCGGTTTTGGTGAGCAACAGCGCGACCGTGGGGCACAGCTCGCGCACCTGACGCAGGAACACCAGCTCGGGTTCGGTGATCTCGGTGGAGGCGTCGGAAACCACGAACACCGCGTCGGCGGCCGGGACTATGCCGAGAACCGTTGTGGCGCCCGCGTTTCCGTGTCCGCCGACGCCGGGGGTGTCGACCAGGACGATGCCGTCGGCGAGCAGCGGATTCGGCAGCTGGATCTCCATCCGCAGCACCCGCCTGCCATCGGCGAGCGGGGGGCGGGCGTCGATCTCGGGAAGCTGTTCGATCGGCACCGGAATCCGGCTCTCACCGCCGCCGTACGGGTCGGTGAGCAGCAGCTCCGCGTGCGCCTGATCGCCGTGCACGAGCGTGGCGGGGACGTCGGTGGTCGCGTCGTCGCCGACCGGGCAGATATCGACGTTCAGCAGCGCGTTCACGAAACGGCTCTTGCCCTGGCCGAGTTGACCCGCGATCACGATGCGACGCCGCGGGTCGCGGACCCGGTCGGCCGCCGTCTCCAGGCGGCCGACCAGATCGGTGCGACCCGCGGCGCGCGCCGCGGCGATGGTTTCACCCAGTACCGACAGCAGCGGTACCGCGGGCGCGGAAGCGGATACGGGTGTCCCCATCGCGATATCGACCTCTCTCAGTGCAGGAACGCATCACCCGACAGGTCGGTCGACCCGCCGAGATCGACGCTCGACGCGCCCTCGGCGAACAGCGAGGTCTCGCCGGTCGCATTGGTGCCGCCGTCGAAACCGCTGCCGAATGCGCTCGAAACGTCCAGCGAGGACCAGGTGTGCGCGGTGGTCTCCGCCGTGGAACCGATGCTGCCACCCAGGTCCGTTCCGCCGCCGAGCGCACCCTGTGCTCCCGCGCCGGCCGAGTGCGTTGCGTCCGCGCCGCCGTGGAAGGAGCTGGAGGCTCCGGTGGAGAGGCCACTGCTCGCCGTGCCGCCGATGCCGGAGTCCAGACCGCCGCTCAGACCACCGCCGACGCCGGTCTCCAGACCGCTGTGCAGACCAGCACCCGCGTTAGCCGCGCCACCGATACCCGTCTCCAGACCGCTGTGCAGACCAGCACCCGCGTTAGCCGCACCGCCGACGCCGGTCTCGAGACCGCTGTGCAGACCCGCGCCCGCGTTGGCCGCGCCACCGATACCTGTCTCCAGGCCGCTGTGCAGACCAGCACCGGCGTTGGCCGCGCCACCGATTCCCGTCTCGAGACCGCTGTGCAGACCCGCTCCCGCGCCCGCCGCGCCACCGATGCCCGTCTCCAGACCGCTGTGCAGACCAGCACCCGCATTCCCCGCGGCACCGAGACCGGACTCGAGACCGCTGTGCAGACCCGCGCCCGCGTTCCCCGCCGCGCCGAGTCCGGCCGACAGGCCCGATTCCAGTCCGGCCCCGGCCTGACCAGCCGCGCCGATGGCGCCGTTGAGCCCGGCCGTGAGACCGGCGCCCGCCTGGCCGGCGGCGCCGAGGCCCGCTGACAGACCCGCTTCGATTCCGGACGCCGCCTGGCCGCCCGCGCCGAGCGCGCCGCCGAGACCGCCCGTCAGATCCGCACCCGCCGCAGCGCCGGTTTCGAGACCGCCGGAAAGGCCGGTCTCCAAACCGGTTCCGAATTCGCCGCCCGCCTCGACAGCGGCGTCCGCACCGCCGGACACACCGCCGCCGAACCCGGTCACGCCACCGACCAGACCCTGCAAGCCGCCGCCCAGTTCGGCGCCGCCCTGCGCGCCGCTGGCGAGCACGCCGCCGAGTTCACTGTTCAGCCCGCCGCCGATCTCCTGCTCCGCGCCGAGAACGCTGCCGAGCCCCGCCGACACGCTCGACTCCAGACCGGTGACCGTCTGAGCACCCGCGTTCGCCCCGCCGGAAACACCGGACCCGACGCCGGCGGACGCCTCCACCGCGCCCTGCAAGCCGCTCTCCAGCCCGGCCCCGGCGTCGATGGCCCCATCGATGCCACCGGCGAACTCACCACCGAACTCCGCACCGGCGCTCGCCGCGGTGCCGAGCCCGGCCGCCAAGCCTGCTCCGGCCGCAGCGCCCGCGTCGACCGTGCCTTCGACACCGCCCTCCAGACCGGCACCCGCTTCGAACGCACCGCCCACAGCACTTTCCAGCCCTCCGGCCAGATCGCCGCCGAAGTTCGCACCCGCGTCGACCGCACCACCGAGACCGGTCTCGAGACCAGCCGACAGACCTCCGCCCAGGTTCGCGCCCGCGTCGACCGCACCGCCGAGACCGGTCTCCAGACCAGCCGACAGACCTGCGCCGGCATCCACCGCACCACCGAAACCAGCGGACAGATCACCGCCAAGGTCCGCGCCTGCGTCGACCGCCCCACCGAGACCAGCCTCCAGACCACCGGCCAGACCGGCACCAGCCTCCGCGCCCGCATTCAGCGCACCACCGAAACCAGCGGCCAAATCGCCACCGAGATCCGCACCCGCATCGACCGCACCACCGACACCGGTCTCGAGACCAGCGGACAGATCGCCGCCAAGGTTCGCGCCCGCATCGACCGCACCACCGAGCCCAGCCGACAGACCAGCACCCGCATCCAATGCACCACCGACACCGGCGGCCAGATCACCGCCCAAATTCGCACCGCCATCAACCGCCCCGCCGAGACCAGCTTCCAGACCGGCACCAGCCTCCGTGCCCGCATTCAGCGCACCACCGAAACCAGCGGCCAAGTCGCCACCGAGGTTCGCACCCGCATCGACAGCCCCGCCGAGACCGGTCTCCAGACCAGCCGACAGACCCGCGCCCGCCTCGGTTCCAGCATCGAAAGCACCCTCGAGCCCACCGGCCACAGCACCACCCGCTCCGAGCGCACCCTCAACGCCCGCACCAAGATTCGCGCCCGCCTCGGCCCCACCGTTCAGCGCACCACCGACACCGGCAGCGAAATCACCACCGAGGTTCGCACCCATGTCGACCGCACCGCCCAGACCAGCCTCCAAGCCGCCACCGAGACCGGCCGACAGATCACCGGCGAGTTCGGTACCCGCGCCGAAGGCACCGTCGAACCCGGCACCCAGGTCCGCGCCCGCACCCAGGCCGGCATCCAGCGCACCTTCAAGACCCGCGCCCGCATCCAGCGCGCCATCGATACCCGCGGACAGATCGCCGCCCAGGTTCGCGGCCGCATCGACCGCACCGCCAACGCCCGCACCAAGATTCGCGCCCGCCTCGGCCCCACCGTTCAGCGCACCACCGACACCGGCAGCGAAATCACCACCGAGGTTCGCGCCCGCGTCGACGGCGCCGCCAAGACCCGCCTCGAGGCCACCGCCCGCCTCGGCGCCGGCGTCCAGCGCACCATCGAGACCGGCCGACAGATCACCGGCGAGTTCGGTACCCGCACCGAAGGCGTCGAACCCGGCACCCAGGTCCGCGCCCGCATCCAGGCCGGCATCCAGCGCACCGTCCAGACCCGCGCCTACACCGGTCGCGAGATCGCCGCCCGCGGAAATCGCGCCACCTACACCGGCGGACAAATCGCCACCCAGCTCGGCGCCCGCGCCGAGGCTCGCGTCCAGCGCACCAACGAAGCCACCGGCCACATCGCCGCCGAACCCCGCGCCCGCGTCCAGCGCACCGTCCAGACCCGCACCCACACCGGCGGCAAGATCGCCACCCGCGCCGATCGCAGAGTCGATTCCAGCCGACAGGTCACCACCGAACTCGGCGCCCGCACCAACCGCACCTTCCAGACCCACACCCAGGCCCGCGCCCGCGCCGAGGCCCGCATCCAGCGCACCTTCGAGACCACCGACCACATCGCCGCCGAACTCCGCACCAGCATCCAGCGCACCGCCCAGACCCGCGCCAAGACCGGCACCCGCGTCAACCACGCCACCGACACCGGCGGACAGATCGCCGCCGAGCTCGGCGCCGGCATCGATCGCGCCTTCCAGACCGCCGCCCAGACCGGCACCGACTTCGGCACCCGCACCGACCGCACCGCCGAGACCGGCCGACAGGTCGCCACCCAATTCCGCGCCCGCACCAAATGCCCCATCCAGGCCCGCACCGACTCCGGTGGCGATGTCACCGCCAAGCTCGGCGCCCGCGCCAACCGCGCCGCCCAGCCCCGCGCCCAACGCGCCTTCCAGTCCGGCACCGAGATTCGCGCCCGCGCCGAGGCCCGCGTCCAGCGCGCCACCCAGACCGCCGGCCACGTCACCGCTCAATTCGGCTCCCGCGCCGAGCGCGCCGCCCAAGCCCGCGCCCAGACCGGCACCCGCGTCGACCACGCCACCGACACCGGCGGACAGGTCGCCGCCGAGGTCAGCGCCGGCATCGATCGCGCCTTCCAGACCCGCACCGAGACCGGCACCCGCACCAACGGCACCCCCCAAACCAGCACCGAGCCCAGCCCCAACGCCCAGCGCACCATCCACAGCGCCACCGATACCGGCCGAGAGATCGCCGCCGAGGTCAGCGCCCGCGCCGATCGCGCCTTCCAGATCGGCACCGGCTTCGGCACCCGCACCAACGGCACCCCCCAAACCAGCACCGAGCCCAGCGCCGACGCCCAGCACACCGTCCAATGCCCCGCCCAGGCCGCCGGTCAAGCCGGTTGTGAGATCGCCGACACCGTCCAAAGCCCCGCCGACGGCACCGGTCAGACCCGCACCCGCGCCGAGCGCGCCCTCGAGCCCCGCACCGACCGACGTATCCAGCCCGGCGGCGATATCGGCGACGCCACCCACCGCGCCACCCACGGCACCCGTCAAACCGGCACCGGCGCCGAGCGCACCCTCCAGACCCGCGCCGACCGACGCATCCAGACCCCCGCCGACGCCCGCGGCGATGTCGGTGACCGCGCCGAGCGCGCCGCCGACACCCGCGCCCGCACCGAGGACGCCGTCGAGGCCCGCGGTCAGGCTGCCGCCGAGATCGGCCACGGCCTGCGCGCCCGCTCCTACGGTCGTGCCCAGCGCGCCACCCAGATCGGCGGAGAGGTCGGTGCCCGCGTTCACGACGGCCCCGAGGCCCGCGCCGAGCGCGCCGCCCAGGTCGAGGCCTGCGCCGAGATCGCCGTTCAGTCCGGTGTTCAGACCGAGGCCGAGGTCGATGTCGGTGTTCACGTCGGCGCCCAGGTCGACGCCTGCGTTCGCCGCCGCGCCGACCGCCGCGTTCGCGCCCGCCGAGGCGGCGGCGCCGACACCGCCTGCCGCGGCGGCTCCGGCCGAAGCCGAGGTGCCCGCCGCGACGATCGCCGACAGCTGCGAGCCGCCCGCGACCAGAGCCGACTCGGCCACCATCGGGGCGACCGCGGCGATGTCCTCCGGCGTGACCGCGGAGAGTCCCGCGGCCGCCAGCGCGCCTTCCGGGTTGGCGCAGTAACCTACCGCGGCCTCGCGGTCGCGCAGCAGGCCGAGGATGAACTCGAGAATCACGTTGGGGGTCATCGAGGATCGTCTCCTGGGATCGGCGGACCACGCGATCCGCTCTCGTTGGAATGCATTTCACGCTAGGCACGCATTGTGTTACGGGGGAACGGGGCGGACCCCTACCAATCACGGGTGCAACCCGTTAGGGGCCGGACGGCCATTAGGGGAATTACCCCGCACCTTCCCCTACCCGGTAACGGCGGCTCCCCAGCTACCGACAGATCTGACAGGTCGGCCGGATCACTCGGCTATCTCGCACCACCGAACAACCCAGCAGCGACTACCGGATCACACGGTTTTCCCCTAACGAGGTTCACCAATGACACAGCGTCTGGCGCTCGGCATCAAGGTCGGGGCGTCGAATTCGGTCGCCGTGGCGACGACGGGAGAGATCGGCGACACCCAGGCCGGGCCGGCCGCGGGTGGCACCGTCGCGAACCACCCGAGTGTGTTGCGTTTGAGCCGGGACGCCCCGCCTTCCTTCGGGAACGGCGCGCGGCGCACCGGAAGACACTCCAGTGATGCGGTGCTGGAAGGGTTTCTGGCTCGCGTCGGCGATCCGGTCGACATCCTGGCCGAAAACGGTTCCGCGCATGCGGCGGAGGACTTGGTGGCGACGGCCGTCACCTGTCTGATCGACGAAATCGCCCATGCCACAGGGCAAGAGCCCGATGCCGTGGTCGCCTGCCATCCGGCGTGGTGGTCGCGGCACACGATCGACGTGCAGCGCACCGCGTTCGACTCGGCGGGCCTGAACGATGTGACGCTCGTCCCAGAGCCGACGGCGGCGGTGCAGTGGCTGGAGGCCGCGCACGGTCCGCTCGGCGACGGCGCGCTGGTCGTCTACGACCTCGGCGCGACCGGGTGCACGGTCTCGGTGGTGCGCACCGGAACTCAGACTGCGCTCCTGGCCTCGTTGCGTTCCACCGACGTCGCCGGTTCGGAATTCGATCTGCTGACCATGCGTTACGTGCTGGCTAACGCATTGCGTGGAAATGATTTCGATCCGTTCGACCCGGTCGTGGAACGCGAATTATCGGTATTGCGAGAGCGCTGCAAAAAAGCGAAAGAAGAGCTTTCCATAAATACCGCCACGGTCGTCCCGGTCCGGCTCGACCCCGCTTCCGGTGTGGGCGACCAGATCCGTCTGGTGCGCGGCGAGCTGGAAGAACTGATCCGCGGCCCGCTGCTCACCTCCCTCGACCTCATTCGCGACACCGTGCACCGCGCGGGACTGGACGTCGGCGACATCGGCCGGGTCCTGCTGACGGGCGGCGGCGGCGCGATCCCGTTGGTCGGCGAGCTGATCTCGGGTGAGTTCGGTCTCCCGGTCGTCGCCGCGCCCGAGCCTGCCAACACCAGCGCTCGCGGGGCGGCCGCGCTGGCCGGGGATCTGATGGACAGCGCGATCGACACCGCCCCGGTCGCGGCGCTCGCCGAGGTTCCCGCGACCGCCGTCGCACCGAAGACGAAGGAACTGCCCGCCGTCGAGCGGCCGCGCCGCTCCGGCAGCGGCGCCGAGAACGAGCTGCCGAAGTCCCGGATCCGCAGGCTCACCGGCCGCCGGCGCGCCGCGATCGTCGCGGGTACGGCCGTGGTCATCGGCTTGCTCGCCACCGGCACCGTCGCGATCGGCACCGGCGCGCAGTCACCCGCGAACTCGCCTTCCCCCGAGCAGTCCGTCTCGCCGGGGCCCGCCGATGTCGCGGCGCCCGGCGGCACCGGCGCTCCGGCATCGGACGTTCCCGCGGCGGATCCCGGCACCGGCACCCCGCAACAACCGAAACCCGTAGCGCCGCAGCCTGGTTCCGCGGCGAACTCGACCCCTGGCTCGAGCACGGTCGCGGTGGTGAACAACCAGCCCGCGCCTGGGCAGCCCACCCAGGGGCAGCCCGCACCCGCCGCCACCGCTCCCGGGGAGCCCGCGCCGCAATCGGCGCCGCAACCCACACCGGGACCGAATCCTCCTGCTCCGCAACCACAACAGCCCCAGCCCCACCAACCGCAGGCACCGAGCGTCCCCACCGGAGTGCTGACCGATCCGCTCGGCGATGTGGTGGACGGAGTCGGCGGCGCGGTCGGCACGGTGCTGCGCGCGCCGGGCGAGATCCTCGGGGGCAACGGTGGCTGACACGGCGTTCGACACTCTCCCGAGCGCCCGTGACATCCTGCGCGAACTCGACAGCGCCGAGCAGGAACCCGCCGTCTACCTGATTCGCGGCCGCTCGGGCACCGGCAAGTCCACCCTGCTCTCGGTGATCCGCACGCGCCTGCGCGGACGCGGTATTCCCCTACAGGACAACGTCGCCGCGCCGGGACCGAACGCGTCGACGAACGGCCAGGTGGACAGCGCCGACCCGGACGCGCCCCGCCCGGCGCTGATCATCGACAACGCGCACACCTTGGGCGCGTCCGAACTCGAAACGCTCTGCACGGCGGTCGAATCCGGAAACTGCACCGCGGTGATCGCGGTGCAGCCGCGCCCGCACGACGCGCACCTGCGCGCCCTGGCCGAGGCGGTGGCCCGGCGCGGGCGCATCGTCGACCTCCGACCGCTCGGTGTCGCCGACATCCTGCCCTTCGCAAGGGAATTGGGGATGATGGTGCCGCGTCCTGTCGCGCAGCACATTCATCAGCAGACCGGCGGTATCCGCGGCGGCGTCGTCGCCGCGCTCTCCGCCGCCTGCTCGGCGCGCCTGGACGCCGGGATCCGCACCGTGGACGAGGCGGTGGCCGACTGGTCGCGCTCGCAGTTGGACAACCTCGAACCCGATCTGCTCGAGACCCTGGTCGTCGCGACCACCGGGACCGGGCTGGACTCCAGCGAACTCACCGAAGTGCTCGGCGTCGAATCGGCTGCCGCACAGACGCTCATCGACCGGGCCCGCGCCACCGCCTTGGTGACCGACGCCGACCTGCTGCTCGCCCCCGCCGTCGCACCGCTGCGCACCATGCTCGGCGACCGCAGGTTCGTCGCGGTGCAGCGCAGGCTGCTCTCCGCCCGCCTCGACGCGGGCCTGCTGCGCGACCACACCGCGTTGCTGCTCGCCGAATCCGGGGTCCGCGACCCGCGCCTCGCCGAATTCCTCTGCACCTCAGCCGAACACGCCGGACGTGAGGCGGTCCGCTATTACGCCGCGGCCGCCGCGGCGGGCGCCGATCCGAACGAGATAGGGCTGCGCTGGGCCGAGGCCGCCGCCCGCACCGGCGACGGCGAGACCGCCATGCGGCTGGCCGAACCCGTACTGGCCAGGGCGGGCGTCGACGGCTCCGATCTCTCCGACGCCGTGCGGATCTGCGCGGGCGTGCTGACCCGGCGCGGACTCGTCGGCCGGGCCGCACAGCTCTACGGCTGGCTCGGCGCGCACCGCGTCGGCCCGGACTGGGCGGTCGGCGCGACCGTGCTGTATCTGGCGGGCAATGTGCCCGCCGCGACCGAACTGTCCGGCGCGGCGGGCAATTGGCCGCCGACCGAGGCGGGCTCGCACGCCCGGCTGATCGCGACCGCGCTCGCCGACTCCCTCGCCGATCACGGAAGCGGAACGCCCAGCGCGGTTTCCGCGCTCATCCAGGCCGCGCACGCCGACTCCGGCGTCGACCGATTCCTGCCGTGCACGGCCGTCTCGATCGCGACCTTGCTGTGTCTGAGCACAGGTGAGCCGCGCCGCGCCGGTGACGCGCTGCGCCGGGCCACCACCAGCGGTCTACGCTGCCACCAACTTCAGGTGCTCGCCGCGTGGGCGGCCATGCTCGGCGGCGACGAACAGGCCGCGGCGAACACCGTCGCGGCCCTCGACTGGGACCAGCTCGACATCCGTGACCGGCTGCTCGCGCACGGCGTCGCGGTCGGTCTCGCGCGCCGCGGCGGCGACCACGCCGCGCTCACCCGCGCCTGGCAGGCCGCCTACCCGCTGTTCGACGACGTGGACGCCGACCTGCTCACGGTGCTGCCGATCGGCGAACTGTGGCTGGCGGGCATCCGGCTGCGCGACGAACGCCGCGTCACGCCGCTCGTCGACGCGACGCTGAGCCTGCTGCACCGCCTCGATCAGCCGCCCGCCTGGGCCAACGCCTTCCACTGGTACGGCGTGCAGGCGGCCATCGCCCACGAGAGCCCGGCGGAGCTGCTGCCGCACGCGCGCCTGCTCAAATCCGCGGCCGAGGCGGGTGACCGGCACGCGGCCGTGCTGGTGGACGCGGGCCGCACCTGGGTGCTCGTGCTGCGCGGGCAGGTCGAGGTGAAACCGGTCGAGGTGGCCGTCAACGGACTGCGCGAGATCGGCCTCACCTGGGACGCGGCCAGGCTGGCCAGCGAAGCCGCCCTGTCCGCAGCCGATTCCGCGACAGCGACAGCGCTGCTCAAGCTGGCCCGCATGGTGCGCGCCGAGTCGAAACCGCAGGAGCAGCCGGTGCCACAGTCCGCCGCCGCACCGCGCACGTCCAGCGCGCCCGATCCCGCCGGGGACGGCGCCGCGATCCTGAGCGAACGGGAAAGGGAAGTCGCCGAACTGGTGTTGCTCGGACTGACCTATCGGGAGATCGGTGCGCGGCTGTACATCTCCGCCAAGACCGTCGAGCACCATGTCGCGCGGATCCGACGTCGGATCGGTGCGCGATCCCGCTCGGAGTTATTGTCAATGCTCCGCGCCATGGGACACGGCTCATTGCTCGTGTGATCGCCCGGGGCGGGCCGATCGAAGCCGAAACGAGGAATGTGATGGCCACAGGGGTGGGCCTGCGGATCGCCGATGAGGACTGCACCGCCGCGATCGTCACCGACTCGGGCGACCTGCACTACGTCGTCCGAGAGTCGGTGCTGCACATGTCCGACGACGGCGACACCGTCCTCGGCGGCGACGCGCCGACAGACCACTCACACTCCATCACCGGTTTCGTCGGCGCGGTCGGCAACCCCGCGGGTATCTCGGTCGACGACGGCGAGGCGTATCGCGCGGAGGACCTCGTCGCCACCGCCCTGTTCTGCCTGATCAACCTGACCACCGAGCACCTCAGCGGCGCAGCGGAGTTCTACGCCACCCACCCCGGCTCCTGGCCCGCTCAGCAGGTGCAGTCGCTGCGCGAGGCGCTGGACTACCTGGGTCTGAAATCGGTTGTGCTGGTCAGCGAGGCCGATCTGCCCGCAGTCGACACCGCCGAACCCGGCAAGTCGTTCGCCTACGACGCCGCGCGGGCCGCGCTGGCCTCCGTACTCGCCACCCCCGCGGGCGCGACGCCGCCGGATCCGGGCGCGGCCGAGAACTCGACCGTGGTGACCGACATCATTCCCGCGGTGCCCGCCGAAACCCGTATGCAGGCCTACTCCGCGGCGATGCCGACCGCGACGCCGCTGCCGACCGAATTGCTCGTCGAGACGGTGGCCCCCGAAACGCCGGCGCCCGCGCCCACGCCACGGTCCGGCGACCGCCGCCGCGTCTCGGTGCTGATCGCGGTCGCGGCGCTGATCGGACTCGTACTCGGCGGCATCGGCGTCGCCGTGCTCTTCCGCGGCGAGGAGTCCCCCGCCGTTCCGTCGGTGCGCGACGCGCAGTCGGGCACCTCGAGCAGCGTCGCCCCGCCGCCGGTGGCCCCGCCGCCCGTCGCCGAGCCGCCGGTGGTGATCACCGAGACCACCGAAGCGGAGCCGACCGTCGAGCCCTCGCCGACGCCCCCTCCGACGACCGAGCCGACCACCACGCCGACCACGACGGCGCCCTCGCGTCCGACCACCGCCCGCAACACCAACCCGTGGTACCCGTACCCGTCCTACGACCCGTACGAATGGTGGAACCCGCAGTGGCAGACACCCGGTAACACACGGCCTCGCTGATTAGTAGCGAACGGAAGGGGTTTGTGCCCTAGAGTGAAGCGCTGACCGGTCCGTCCGATGTATCGCGACGACCGGTCGGTCGCTGATCGAGGACTGTGCGCCAAGAGGTTCGCCGCCGACGGCCCACGGATTTAGCTGGCACTTCCGTGCCGACGAAGGGACTTCATGCGCAAGTTGGTGGCGCGTCGCGCCGCGGTCAAGGCTGCCTCTCTCACGGCCGCGGCGACCGTTCTTCTGGCCCCCTTGTCCGGCACGGCGACAGCGGAACCCGCGCCGCCCCAGCTCGCCGCCGATACCCTGCCCGCGGAACTGGTGCAGGCGATCGCGCGCGATCTGAAGATGACGCCCACGGAATACCTCGACCGCGCGGCCCGCGCCCAGCAGCTTCGCGACTACGCCCGCGACTTCCGCTCCGAACGCCCCGATTCCTACGCGGGCGCGTGGATCGGCGCCGACGGCAAGGCCGTCGTCGCGGTGACCTCGCCGGACGCCGCCCGCATCGCCGCGGACGACGGCTACCAGACCCGCCTCGCCCCGGTCTCCGCGGACAGCCTCGAGGGCTCGCTGATGCAGCTCAACCAGTGGATCACCTCGCTACCGCGCGAGCTGTCCGCGGCGATCAACTCGGTGGCCATCGACTTCCTGAACAGCCAGCTGGTGCTCAGCGTCGCTAACACCCCCGCAGGCCACGTGCTGAACCTGCCGACCCTGATCGCCAACATCAAGGTCATCCTTTCCCCCGGCAACGGCGGCCCCGTCGAGCGCAGGCCGATGGGCGGCGACACCTACATCAGCGCGCCCAGCTCGCTGCACGACTCCTCGCTGCGCAACGTCGACGTCTGCTCCTTCGGTTTCAACAGCGTGGATTCGGCGGGCAACGCGCTCAACATCAGCGCGGGCCACTGCGACCCGAACGTGGGCAAGGCGAACCAGCAGGCCGGGGTCTACCTCCCCAACCTCAAGGATCTCCCCAACAGCCCCGAGCTGGGCAGCTTCGTCAACGCCAAGCTCGGCGGGCAGAACGCGCTGGACTACTCGGTGATCAAGCTCAACGACCGCGCCGTCCGGGCGGGCATGGACCAGCCCTCGGTGCGCGGCGCGAACGGCACCACCCTGTCGATCACCGGCACCGCCGATCCGATCACCGGCGCACCGGTGTGCAAGTCGGGCCAGTCGTCCACGTTCACTTGCGGTTTCGTGGTCGCCGACCGGGTCGAGACGCAGCTTTACACCGCCGAGGGCGAGAGCAAGACGATCCGCGGCTTCGCCAGCTCCGCCTGCACCCTCGGCGGCGACAGCGGCGGCGCGATCGTCTCCGGCACCCTGGCGCTCGGCATCACCAGCGGCTCCAACGCCGCCGACGCACCGGACTGCAGCGAGGCGAACCTCGCGCTCGCGCCGTACGGCGGCACGGCGACGCTCGGCATTCCGATCCGCGCGATCCTCGCCGACATCGACGAGTCCGCGGGCGGCGGGCTCGGCAGCGGCATCCAGGTTCGGACCCGTCCGAATGCCGGATGACCAACGCATCGCCGGATTAGTCCGAATTAGGCAAAATGGGGTCCCCGCTCGGGTGGGAATACCGGGCCGGACCCCATATAGTCTGGACATGCTCCTGCCACGTATGGGTCAACCCCGATCAGCTGCGCGACAGACAAGATTCCGGAAGTCAGTAATCGCCGCCTCGGCGGCGATCATGCTGTTCGGACCGACGGCGGCAGTGGCGAACGCGGAACCCGCCCCGGCCCTGCCCTCGGATCTCATCGCCGCGGTCACCCGTGACCTGAAGATCTCGCCCGAGGAATACCTGCGCCGCGCCGAGCTCGGCCAGCAGGTCGCGGCCTTCGCCACCTCGGCGCAGCGCCAGTACCCGGGGGTGTTCGGCGGCGCCTGGCTCGACGACGCGGGCAAGGCCATCGTCGCGGTGGCGCAGGGGCCCGGCGCGGAGGAGGCGCGCAAGGCGGCCGAATCGGCCGGATTCGAGGTGCGCAACGTCGCCAAGAGCGAAGCGGCGCTGCGCGGCGAGAAGAGCGCGTTCGATCGGTGGCTGGAGAGCCAGCCCGAGGCGGTCGCGGCCCTGGTGCGCGGCGTCGTGATCGACACGGTCAACAACAGCATCGCGGTGCGGGTGGACCAGGCGGGCCTGCCGATGCCCAGCTTCGTCGACCCGTCGCGGGTCATCGTGATGGCGCCGCCGGTGGCGGCCGAGCTGCTGCCGCAGGGCACCGCCATCGCCGAGGGCGACAACCGGGCGGCGCTGGCAGGCGGCGACGGCTACGCCTCGGTGGGCGGCGGAAGCCAGCTGCGCTGCTCGTTCGGCTTCAACGGCACCGACCGTGCCGGCAACGTTGTGAACATCTCTGCGGGCCACTGCAACCCGGACCTCGGCAACGCGTCGGCCGTGCACGAGCTGCTGCCTCAGGAGCGGCGCGGCGCTCAGCTCGGCGTGTTCCAGAAGTCGGTGCTCGGCAACCAGGACTACTCGATCATCCGGATCAACGACTCCTTCGCGGACCGCTTCTCCAACAACAGCGTGAAGGTGCCCGGCGCCGGGCCGATCGCGGTCGACGGCGTGGCCACCCCGGTGGTCGGCGCCCCGGTCTGCAAGTCGGGTTCGCGCACCGGATTCAGCTGCGGCGTCGTCAACGCCGTAGACCAGACCGTGCAGGTCGGCGATCGTGAACTGACGCAGAGCTTCTCGGCCAACATCTGCGCCCTGCCCGGCGACAGCGGCGGCCCGATCGTGACCGGCCGTCTCGCACTCGGCATCTCCAGCGCTTCGTCGGTGGCCGACTACCCGATCTGCGAGATCCCCAACCTGATCGGCGCGCTCACCGGCAACGCGCCGCAGCTGTTCGCGCAGCCGGTCAGCGTGGTCCTCTCCGACAACCCGGGGCTGCGGATCCGCACCAACTGAGCATGTTTGCCCGAAAAGGCCGTCTGCGTTCGCGCGGGCGGCCTTTTCGCTGTCTCGCACCGTTTTTCCGCTGCCCTTTCCGATGACCGCGCGGGGCCTGTCCGGCATTCTGGACCACATGTGTTTGGTGTTGATCGGTTGGCGCGCACACCCGGATTACCGGTTGATCGTGGCGGCCAACCGCGACGAGTTCTACACCCGGCCGACCGACTCCATGCGGTGGTGGCCGGAGGTGCCCGGACTGCTCGCGGGGCGCGACACGGGCGCGATCGGCAGGCGCGAGGGCGATCCTCCGGGCACCTGGCTGGGGATGAGCGTGGCGGGTGCACACAATCGCTTCGCCGCGGTGACCAACGTCCGAAATCCGGATGACCAACGCGCAGACGCGCGTTCACGCGGCGCTCTGCTGATGGATTTCCTGCGCGGCGGCGACGACAGGCAACCCTCTGGCGAATTTCCCAGCCCGGAAAAGTACGCTCGGGAGGTCGCCGCGGCGCCGGACGACTACAACGGGTACAACCTGGTGATCTCGGATCTGGCTGCGCTGTGGTGGCATTCGAACCGCAGCGCGAATCCACCGCAACCGCTCGCTCCCGGCTTCCACGGACTCTCCAACGGCACCTTCGTCACGTCGGCCGAGGCGACGCCCGGCGCCGAACTCGAGGCGCCCGAGCGGATCTGGCCCAAGGTCCAGGACGGCCTGACCGAACTGCGCAAGGTGGTGGAATCCGATCCCGGTGCGCTGGACCGGTATTACGACGTGCTCTCCGATCACACCGAGGTCCCGGACGATCAGCTGCCGCACACCGGCGTCCCGCCGGAGATGGAACGGGCGCTGTCGGCGAGATTCATCGCCCATCGGGTGCACGGCACCAGGGCGAGCACGGTCCTGCTGGTCCGCGAGAACGGCACGTTCGAGATGGCGGAGCGGTCTTACGGCGAGCTGGGAACCCGTTTGGGGGAGGTCGCTTTCCACGGCTCGCTGGAGCTGCCGAGCTGAACCGCTGGGCACTGCTGTCGGGCAGGAGACCCGCGAAACGACGGCCGGCCCGCTCCCCGAAGGGAACGGGCCGGCTGTAGGAGAAGAACCGGATCAGTTCGCGGCCTGCCCAGCCTTCGGCTTGTCGGCCCACTTGGTGGTGCCTTCCGGAGCGTTCAAGGTGTTGATCAGGTCCATACCTGCGAGAGCCAGGGCCGGACCTCCGAGCGCGATAGTGCCCAGGATGCCTCCGATGCCGGCGAAGGCGGCGATCGTCGGAATCGCCGCGATGCAGCCGACAATAGTGATGCACTCGATGAGGCCGATCGCCACGCCGACCACGCCGCCTGCAACCACACCGAGAGCGGTGCCGAGGAAGCCACCGACGGCCGTCGCGATGCCGAACTGGCTAGCGAACTCGTTCTGCGCGCGCTGGTTTTCCATCGGGGAGGCGACCGGCTTGAGGGCCAAGCTCACCGCGTCGACCTTTGTGCCTGCCTTCTTGTCCGCCGGGATGGCGTTCTGGTCCGGCGTCAGCTCGAGCACCTTGCCGTCGTTCTTGAGCTCCGGCTTCACCGGCACCGCGATGTCGGCGACCTTGAAGTCGAGCGGCAGCTCGATGACGGTGTTGCCCGCGTCGTCCTTGACCAGGTAGATGTCGTTTTCCTTGACATCATCGGACGACTTGGCCAGCTCGAAGGTCCCCCCCTTGAGCGTGGTCACGACCGTCTTGTCCACCAGCTTGACCGAGTAGTTGATGGCCTCGGCCGGTGCGGGCGCGGCAGGTTCCGCGTGAGCAGTACCCATACCCACGGTCATCGCGCCGATGACCAACGCGGCGGCCGCGGTGGTTCTGCGGAAGTTCATTCGGTTTTCCAATCCATTATCAGGAGTTGTTGTCCGCGCGCCGCGCTTCCACACGCGAGAGCTCTCATTCAACCCGAAAGACGGTCGGCCCCTTCGGATTCTCCCCGAGCGGTGCGAAGACAGGCGTGGCAAACAGAACGACGTGAGCGTAATCGAACGAGCGCCCAGAAGCGAGATCCCTAGCAGATTCCGCCGAGTAAGCCTGTCCTTACCGATTGGTGTGACTTGCTCGGTGTTTACGGTGGTTACCGGCTGATCTCACGACGGACTTCGAGAATCTATGTGAGATTGATCACAAGTAAATATCAGGTCAAGCCCCAGCAAGTGGGGGCGGACCTCAAATACCGATCGTACGATAGACACTATAAGTTACCGGCGAGTAACTTACTGGCAGTTACGATACGACCAACCGGTACGGCATGCCTGCCGCACCAGTCGCTCGTGTTGCCTCAAAGAAAGGTCGCGACATGAATGCCCTGACAGTGACGCTGGGCACATTCGGAGCGGCGCTCAGCCTCCTGTGCTGGGCGTCGTTCTTCGGCGGCGTCAGGAACATCGCTCGCACCATCATGGTCGGACAGGGCGCGCCCGATCGGTGGCGACCGTTCTTCCCGCGCTTCAAGCAGATGTTCGTGGAGTTCATCGCGCACACCCGCATGAACAAGTTCCGCACCGTCGGCTGGGCGCACTGGCTCGTGATGATCGGCTTCCTCGCCGGCTTCGTACTGTGGTTCGAGGCGTACGGACAGACGTTCGACCCCGAGTTCCACTGGCCGGTCGTCGGCGGCTGGGCTATCTACCACCTGGCGGACGAGATCCTCGGCATCGCCACCGTGGTCGGCATCGTGACGCTGATCGCCATCCGTCAGCTGAACCACCCGCGGGTGCCCGAGCGCCTTTCCCGCTTCGGCGGCTCGAAGTTCGCCCCGGCTTACGTCATCGAGACGATCGTGCTGATGGAAGGCCTCGGCATGATCTTCGTGAAGGCCGGCAAGATCGCGACCTACCACCACTCCAACGCCGCGACCGACTTCTTCACCATGCAGGTGGCCAAGCTGCTGCCCGCCAGCCCGGTCATGGTGTCGATCTTCGCGTTCATCAAGCTGATGTCCGGTATGGCGTTCCTGTACCTGGTCGGCCGCAATGTCACCTGGGGTGTGGCCTGGCACCGTTTCTCGGCCTTCCCGAACATCTATTTCAAGCGTGAGGACGATGGCGGGGTTGCGCTGGGTGCGGCCAAGCCGATGATGTCGGGC
>NZ_JBYISM010000040.1:0-79293 GCF_057708605.1 Nocardia sp. bgisy118
GTCGCGTCTCATGTCGTTGACATTGCCATGGCAATTTTCTCACCCCTCGGGACTGCGGCGAGAGTGAGGAAGCGAGTGGGCCCGCGGCCCCAGTGGACGCCGAGCCTGTGGTAGCCGGACCGATCCCAGACGGATTCGCCTCCAGGTGAGAGTGTGTGACACTCTCACCGTCCCGACGACGACGTCGGGTGGTTCACAACGGTGTGGACCTGGAAACGGTTCCGGTCGGGGGGAAGCACGGAAGCCGTTCTGATGACATCCATTTCGCATCGGAAATTCTGGACTACGGCAGTCTGCCCGTTCGGCTACTTTCTCGATCTGCCTGCCACCCAACGCCCTTCGCGTGGCTGCCACGGGTATCGACCTTCGGGTTCGATCTCGTCGGATCGACCTCGAGCGAATCAGGGCGGATATAGCTTCTGGCGATCGATGCCGCGCGCAGGCGCCACAGGAATTCGGGTCGACCGGCGTCGAGTCCGATGAGCTGATCGCGTGGCGTTGATCGACGAGACGATCAACGCCCCCTTCGGACATATCGTCTTCGGCCTGCCTGCGCCCTATCCGATCGGAACAGCGCGGTGGGCGGCTGGCGAGCTCATCACCGCCGCACCGTAAAACGCGGCGGCGCCCGGAACTGGCCGATCCCGCACGCCCGGGCGTCCACGCATGGTCAGAAGGACGACTCCCAGACCGATGCGCTCGCCGCGCGGTCGCCCACACAGAGCGGGTCATGGCCGAGCTCGCCGCCGGCGGACTTGCAGACCTGGACTACGACCGGGTGCACAATCCGGATCGGCCCTTGGTCACGGGTGCGGTGAGCACGGGCGAGCTGCGTGCCGCCATGGGTGTGCTCGGTGCTCCCGCTGTCGAATCCGGTCACCGGTAGTGAGGATTTCGGATTGCTCGGCACGGCGGCGGATTGTCCGTCGGTGTTCTGGCGCCTCGGTGGTGCTGACCCTGCCAGGGTTCACCCCGGCCTATCAGGAACTGCTGCCCGGTGAGGCAGGCTGCCTTCTCGGATGTCCATAAGCCGTTCGCCCCGACGCCCGGGCAGGCACTGGCTCCGGCGATCGCGTCGCTGGTGGCTGTGGCACGCGCGGAACTAGCGGGTGCACAGCAACTCCGGTCTTGATGATCGAATAGCATTGTGAGGGAGGGGTTTTCGCCACATCGCTCTCAGCGGATCCGATCGTCGGCTCTTCGCCGGTGTCGGTTCGCCCGGGAGGCGTCGCCGCGGCGGGTAGGTTCGCGAATTCCGCGGCGACGCCGATGGATAACCCTTCCGAATTTTCGAGCGCCCTGATGAGGGGATTGGCGCTGCCTACCCGGTTCGGAGGGTCAGGGGTGGGCGGTGGCGGGTTCGCCGACGGTAGCCGATGCTGCGTGCGGCACGGTTTCCGGTAGAGCCCACGCACTGGCGAGCGTGCACACGGCCATGACCATCATGAAGGCCGAGACGGCCGCCGTCGATCCGGTCGCGGCCAGCAATGCGGTCATCAGGAAAGGCGTGCCGCCGCTGACCAGGATCGCGGCCAGCTGGTAGGCCAGCGTGATACCCGAGTAACGGATCCGGGGTTCGAACAGTTCGGCCAGATATGCCGCGAGCGGCCCGTATACCAAGCCGGAGCCGATGCCGCTGCCGACCGCGGTGGCGATCAGGATGGCGGTGAGCGAGCCGGTGTTCACCAGCCAGAAGAATGGGAACGCCCACACCGTCAAGATTGCCGCGCCGGTGAGCATGAGCGGACGGCGCCCGAAGCGGTCGGACAGCGAGCCGGCGATGTAGATGACCGGGATGCCCACCGCGGACGACAGCAGAGACACCGTCAGCAAGCCGTTGCGGTCCAGTCCGAGTTCGCGGACACCGTAGTCGAGCACGCCGGCCACGCTGATGTAGAAGATGGAGTTGCTACCGAAGAGCAGACCGGAGCCGAGCAGCACCTTCTTCGAATGCTTGCGCAGCACCTCGAGAATCGGTGCTTGCGCGATCGCGGCCGAGGCCTCGCCTGCGCGAGCCTGGAGGCGGCGGAACTCCGGGGAGTCCTCGATGCGCAGTTGGATGAACAGCACGACCGGGAACAGCAGGGCGCTCGCAAGGAACGGGATGCGCCAACCCCACGACAGGAAGTCCGCGCCTTTGACGAGGCGGGCCACCAGCAGGAATGCGCCCGTGCCGAGCAGCAGACCGAATGGCACACCCATCTGGCCGAATGTGCCCGCCCGGCCCTTGCGGTTCGGACGGGAGGTTTCGGTGAGCAGCAGGGTGACCCCGCCCCACTGGCCGCCGACCGCGATGCCCTGCAGGAATCGCAGGGCTACCAACAGGATCGGTGCGGCCACCCCGATCGACGCAGCGGTCGGTAGTAGGCCGATCGCGCAGGTCGATAGCGCGACCAGGATCAGGCATGCGACGAGCGCGGGTTTGCGGCCGAACTTGTCGCCCACATGCCCGAAGACGAGTCCGCCCAGGGGCCGGGCGATGAAGCCGGCCCAGAAGGTGCTGAACGACAGCAGCGTTCCCATCAGCGGTGAGGCGTTGGGAAAGAACAGCTTGCCGAAGACCAAGGCCGCGGCGGTGCCGTAGATGAAGAAGTCGTACCACTCGATGGAACTGCCGATCAGGCCGGCGGCCATGAGTCTGCGCAATTTCTTCTGGTCCGGGGCGGCGGAGACCGGGGTCGGCGTCATCGCTATCTCCAAGGGTGGGGTGAAGGAACCGATGTGACTGCCGTCACTGTCGGTGGTCGAACCGTACTTGAATATGGCGTCAAATTCAATGGGTTTCGCGGCTGTTGTTTACCGTTCCCATCAGGGGTGGAAGTGGGTCAGCTGTCCAGGGCGGGCGACGGTGGGCGGGCGTGTGGACGCGCGGCCGATCGCGGGAGGCGGGATGCAGAGTTCTCCTCGATGAGCTCGTTTGCCGGCATTGATGCCAGCACCTGTGGCCGTGCCGGGAAGATTCATTGGACTGTGCTGCACGCAGCGGGAGGCGACCGGTCTGGGGCTGGGTTCGGGTAGTGCTCCACCGATCCGATTGATTGCAGGCGGCTATCGGCAACGTGCCATCTGGCATTCCGAAGTGCTTCTGGCAGTCGGGTTTTCGCCCCAACGGCCGAAGGTTCGGTCGAGGGCGGACGTGACGCAGGTCAAGCCATTGATACCTGAATCAGGCGTCAAGTTCAAGTGTTTGCCGGAAGAAAACCGCGCTGTGTAGAAATTTGCCCGATGGGGTTGACGCCGCCGTGCGGCCTGCTGCATCTTTAGTGCCCATACCACTTAATGAGCGCTTAGTGATGGGCCTGTAGGCCCGGAAAGACCGCAGTTGCCGATTCCGCTGTCGGCGTCGACTGCGTTGCGCTGGTGCGCATATGGATCTCTCGAACGGTCGGTTCGAGGTATCGAGAAGAAGGAATCCTATGAGGAAAACTATCGCGGCCTCCGCGCTGCTTGCCGCCGCACTGGGTGTCACGGCAGGCACGGGTTCGGCCGCGCCGCTCGATCGCAGCGGTGCGGTGAACTACACCGCGTCGGTGGTCGATCGGTCCATGGTGATCAGTGCCGACGCCGGTTCGCTGGTGGTGGAGGAGGGGGCGCTGAAAGTCAAAGCCCCCAATGGTTCGGTGTTGGGCGGGTCGGAATTGTCGTTCCGGGTCGATGATTTCGTGTTCCCCATTGCCGCGGAAATCCGCGACCGCACGGCCACGCTGACCCCGCAACTGGATCTCGAGCACGCGGCCTACAAGCCCGTGGCTCTGCCGTACGAGGATCAGGCGCCGTGGAAGACGCAGTACGACCGTGAACAGGCCGCCTGGGCGCGGCTGTCATCGACGATCCTGATGGGCGCGACGATCGGCACGACCGTCGGCGGCATCGGTGGCGCCGCGGTCGGTTGTGTGCTGGGCGGTATCGCCGGGGCCACCGTTGCCTCCGCGGCGATCATCGGATTGTTCGGCGCGTTCATTCCGGCCGCGGCGATCGGATGTCTCGGTGGCATTGCTGCCCTCGGCACCCTCGGGACGATCGCCGGTCAGCTGCTGATAACGGCCCCGGTCGCCATCATGGCGGCCGTGCAGTACTTCACCACGATCAACCAACCGCCGCCGGCCGCTCCGGCGAAGTAGTTCCCGAGCGGGATACTCGGCCCGGTGTACCGGGAGGCCCTGTCCAGTCTGTCGCATCGACTGGGCAGGGCGCTGCCGTGTCAGAGGAACCAGATCGCCTCGGCGTGTTCGCGTGGTTCAGTGAACGCGATGCTTGACCTCAACGATGGTTGAGCTCGTAGCGTGAGCGGCGTGACGGATACAGCGACGACTACCAGCAGCACCTGGCGGGAGCTGCTGGGCCCGAAGAACCTCGGGGCGTCCACGGTGCTGGCCGGTGGCGTCGCGCTGTACGCCACCAACGAATTCTTGACGATCAGTCTGCTGCCGAGCACCGTTGCCGAGATCGGTGGCCAGCGCCTCTACGCCTGGGTGACCACGGTGTATCTGGTTGCGTCCGTCATTGCGGCCACCACGGTGAGTGCGACTCTGGCCCGACTCGGGCCGCGGTGGTCGTATCTGGCGGGGCTGACCGTGTTCGGTCTCGGCAGCCTGATGTGTGCGGTGGCGCCAACGATGGAGTTCCTGTTGGCGGGACGGACAGTGCAGGGCGCGGCTGGCGGCATGATCGCGGGTCTCGGTTATGCGGTCATCAATTCGGCTCTTCCACAGTCCTTGTGGACGAAGGCCTCCGCGCTCGTCTCGGCGATGTGGGGAGTCGGTACGCTGCTGGGCCCGGCCGCCGGAGGTTTGTTCGCGCAGTTCGGTTCGTGGCGTTGGGCTTTCGGTGCGCTGGTGGTCCTGACCGCAATCATCGCAGCGCTGGTGCCGTTCGCGCTGCCCGCGCGCACGGGTGAGCTACCGCGGACACCGGACCGAATCCCGGTGTGGTCGTTGCTCCTGCTCGGTTCGGCGGCGTTGGCGATCAGCGTTGCAGCCATCCCGCGCAATGTCGGCTGGACCGCGGCCCTGCTCGTAATCGGGGCAGGCCTTGTTGGCACGTTCATCGTCGTCGATCGCCGGATGACGGCGGCGGTGTTGCCGCCCACGGCATTTCGGCCCGGCCCACTGAAGTGGATCTACCTCACGCTCGGCATGCTCATGGCCGCCACGATGGTCGACATGTACGTGCCCTACTTCGGTCAGCGGCTCGCGCATCTGGTGCCGGTGGCGGCGGGCTTCCTCGGGGTGGCACTGGCCATCGGTTGGACGATCAGTGAGATCGTGAGCGCATCGCTGACGAGGTCGCGCGCGATCGTGCGGACCGTCGCCGTCGCACCGCTGGTCATGGCGGGCGGCCTGGTGTTGGCGGCGTTCGGCCAGGTCGACGACGCGTCGGTGGGGATCATCGCCCTCTGGGTGGTGGCACTGCTGATCACCGGCGTCGGCATCGGTATGGCGTGGCCGCACCTTTCGGCGTGGGCGATGGGCTGTGTCGACGACCCCAGTGAAGGTGGCCGCGCCGCCGCGGCGATCAACACCGTTCAGCTGATCTGCGGCGCCTTCGGCGCGGGCTTGGCCGGGGTGGTCGTCAACGCGACCGACACAGGGGGAGCGACGCCCGCACGCTGGTTGTTCGCGGCGTTCGCGGTCCTCGCTGCGTTGGGCGTAGTGGCGTCTATGAGAAGTGGCAGTCGGACAGGTCGACCGACACCATGACTTCGTAGAGCCGGGAACCGCCCGGAAGCGCCCAGGCTTATCAGCGTGCAGGCACTTCCCGGCGTTCCGCGGTCGGCGGATCAGAGATCTATGAGATCTATTGCAAGACTGGTCAATTCGTTCTTGTAGGTCGAAATGACGCCGACCATCGAGGCGGACTGGGATTCCTGCGTCTTGATGATGGTTTCGAGGACCATCACCTTCCGCCGAAGTTTCGCGATCATCCGCGCCTGGTCGCTGATCGTCGTCGCTTGGTCGCGGATGACCGCCGCCGCGCTCTCACCGGCGGCGGGAGCGTTCCCGTCGGCCAGTACGACTGGACTCGAATACCTCACCAGGTCCCCGGTTCCGTTCGGCACCAAACCCACTTCCTTCTCGGACTCGAGAGCCGAGACGTCTTCGGCGACTGCTGCTACTTCGGCTACTTCACTCTCGGAGGGATCGGCCTCGTCGTCGGCCATGTGCTCGGTCTCACCGACGGCTTCACCCTCGATTACCTTCTCACTTTCCACAATCGCTACCTCTGCCACGGCCACCGGCTCTTCCTCCGGCTCCGCCGTGTCCTCAACCGCGGGCACTTCCTCAACTGCCGCGGGCACTTCGGCCACTTCCGCCTCGAAGGGCTCGGCCTCATCCACTTCTTCGGCTACATCGACCGCACTCACCGCGGCCACGGTCTCGTCCGCAGCGAACGTCTCGCTTTCGACCGCCTCCACCGCGGCGACCGCTTCGGTCTCGGCATCCTCCGCGGCGTCGGCTGTCGCTTCTTCCTCGGCGACGACCGCCTCCACCACCACCACTACCGCCGACTCCGACTCGGCTTCGGCCGGCTCGACTTCGATCACGACCTGCTCCTCGTCGAGCAGCGACTCGGCTTCGATGACCTGCTCACCCTCGGCAACGGACGACTCGGCCGCAGCCGCTACGGCCTCGGCCACCTCCTCGCCTTCAGCCGCTTCTTCGCTTTCGGCAGCTTCTTCGCTTTCGGCAGCCTCCACCGCGGCGACCGCTTCGGTCTCGGCGCCTTCCTCGGCTTCAGCTGCTACTTCTTGGTCGGTGACAGCCTCGACGCCCATCACCGCAGACTCGGTAGTGGTTTCGGTCTCGACCGGTTCGGCTTCGGTCACCACCTGTTCCTCGTCAACCACGGACTCGGCTTCGGCGACCTCTTCACCTTCGGCAAGAGGCGGCTCCGTCAGCTCTGCCTCAGCCACCGGCCCCGCATTCGAAGCCTCCTCGACCGCAGGCGCTTCCACGGCGGTCGCCTCTACTTCGGCCACTTCCCACTCGAGGGGTTGGGTCCCACCCTCTTCTTCCGCTACCTCAACGGCATCCACCTCGGCCTCGGTCTCGTCCACAGCGGGCGCCTCGCTTTCGGCAGCCACCTCGGCAATAGGTGACTCCGTCGCCGCAGCTGCCTCGACCTCAGCTGCTTCTTCCTCGGCGACGACCGCCTCCACCACCACTACCACCGACTCGGCCTCGGCCGGCTCGACTTCGATCACGACCTGCTCCTCGTCGAGCACCGACTCGGCTTCGACGACCTGCTCACCCTCGGCAACGGGTGACTCAGCCGCAGCCGCCACGGCCACCTCCTCGCCTTCAGCTGCTTCCTCGCTTTCGGCAGCCTCCACCTCGGCGACCGCTTCGGTCTCGACCGCGGCCTCGGGATCGGCTTCACCCTCGCCTTCAGCAGCCGCTACCTCCGATTCCTCGGCAATCTCTTCGGTCTCAACAGCCGACCCGGCGTCCGACGCCTCACCCTCGGCTGCTGTTTCCGCTTCAGCGTCGACGGCAACATCACCGGCATCCTCTGCCGCAACCTCGGTCTCGGTGGCAGCTCCGCCCTCCGCAGCCACCACCTCCGATTCCTCGGCCGCGTCCACGATCTCGGCTTCGGCTTCGGCTTCGGCTTCGGCAGCCGAATCGGCCTGCGGCACGTGACCTTCGCCCGCAGGCTCGGAATCGGCGGCTGCCGCCTCCAGTTCGGCTGTGTCCCCTTCTACTTCGGCCTCGGCGGCAACTTCGGCCTCAGCGGCAGTTGCTTCGACAGCCGGCTCCTCGGCGGCGGACTCACCCTCGACTACCGTGGCTTCGGCCTCGGCAACCGGCTCGTTCTCGGCAACCGAGGATGCAGTTGCCTCGGGTGCTACGTTTGCGGTCTCCTCCCCACCTTCGGCAACGGTGTCGTCCTCGGCCACCGCTTCCGCAACCTCCTTCGCCGCTTCACCTTCAGCAACCGTCACGTCTTCCTCAGCCGTCGGTTCGCCCTCAGCCGACACCGCGTCGCCCGCTGCGACAGACGCTTCGACCTCGGCCGCGGTAGCGGTCCGCTGCTCGGCTACCGCCCCCTCGCCCGCGGTAGCTGTCGTCGTCTCCTCGGCGGAGGCCGCGTCGTCCGTGATCGTCACCCGGACGTCGGGAGTTGTCATATCTGTCTGGCCTTTCGAAAAGTTGTGATCGATTCCCGGCTCGCCATCCCGGCGGCCATGCCTTCGTACCGAACCGAGGTTGTCGCTGTCCGAATCCTGCGGTGCCGGTGTGGAATTCAGCGGAAGCGCATGGACATTGTTCGGTGCCTGGGAGCCCTGATCACCAACCGTCGGCATGTCTCGAGCGGCTTCACCCGGTCGCGGCACTCCACGAAGGCGTTGCGCGGCCCATCTCGCGAAACTCCACAACCCGAACCGTCCGCCGAGCATGGGCCTCTCCAACGAAGCCATCACTGCCACACCACATCCCAGGTCTCCAACCAGCCCGAACGTCGGTACTGTAACGGTCGTGCACGAAGTCGGCGAGACAAACCACGAATGCTTCAGACAGTCGTGACCTGCCCGAGATCCGACGCGGCGCGCGGCGCGGAATCGCGTGGACTGTACAATGTAAACCGTTGAAGGCGTGTGCAATCCGAGTCGGTGATCGGTGTTGTAGTAGGTGCCTGGTCGACGACGGCACGTTCGACGGATCATGGACCGCACCCGTCCGCGGGGCATCACGTACCGAGCCGGCCGTCAGATGCGCAGACGAGCGAGATCAATACCAACCACGGCGAGACCCTGTGGTCGCGGCCCGCGCTGACCGGCCGCCGATTGCTGATGCTCGTGACACGACCACACTGCCCTGACGGACGCATCCATTCTTACTCGGATCAGCGACATCAAATCTATTAGCTGAATATTCGCTCATCGGAAACCCTGCGGCGCGCGCAGCGTGGATGAACAGGCTATCGAGCTCCGGCGAACCGTCTCGAAGTTCCCACGTGCTTACGGCGGGATCCAGCTCCAACGAACTCCGATCAACGGGCGACCACGTCCTCGCCGAGGAATCCACCCGACTGGTGCCGCCACAGCTGCGCGTATGTTCCTTGCGCACAGAGCAGCTCCTCGTGTGTCCCCTCCTCGACGACTCGCCCGTGGTCGAGCACCACCAGCCGGTCCATCCCGGCCACCGTACTCAGCCGGTGCGCGACGACCAGCGCCGTACGCCCTTCCATCAACTCCCAGAGCGCTTGCTGCACAAGCAATTCGCTTTCCGAGTCGAGGGCGCTGGTGGCCTCGTCCAGGAGCAGGATGGGCGCGTCCCGCAGGATGGCCCTGGCCAGCGCGACCCGCTGGCGCTGGCCGCCGGACAGTTTCACGCCGCGCTCGCCGATGAGTGTTCCCATACCCTGTGGCAGCGCGTCGGCGAACTCGGTGACATGCGCGGCCTCGGCGGCCCGCAGGATCTCCTCGTCCGTGGCGTCCGGGCGCGCGAACCGGATGTTCTCGCTCAGGGTCCGGTGAAACATGGCCGGATCCTGTGGCACGTAGGCGATCAGACTGCGCAGATCCGCCTGCCGCAGCCGGGTGATGTCCTGCCCGCCTATGCGTATGGTTCCGGATTGGATATCCATCAATCGCAGTAGCAGTTGGGTGATGGTGGTCTTGCCGCCGCCGGATCGTCCGACCAGGCCTACCCTGGCGCCACTGGGCACGTGTAGATCCAATCCGTGGAACAGCTGCCGCGCACCCCCGTGCGTGAAGTTCACTCTCTCGAACCGCACGTCGAAGTCCCTGGGCCGCAGTGCTTCCGGGCGTTCGGTATCGAGCACCTTCGGTTCGTCCAGCAGTAGTTCGGTGAACTGGGCCGCCTCGGTGAGCACGGTTTCCAACCGCCGGTAGATCTGGTTGAACCGGAACATGATCCCGGTGGCGTTGAAGTAGTAGGTGAATGCCACGACAATGGCCTCCACCCCGGCATTTCTGCCGCTGAGGCTCAGCGCGATCAGCAGGCCGATCACGTTGGTGAGCACCACCAGCGGCGCCACCAGCGTGTCTATCCGCAGGTTCGCGTAATCCCAGGAGCGCAACGACTTTCGCCGCGACGAGGCGACCCGCCGCCGATGCTCGGCGGCCTCCTGCGGTTCGGCAGCGAAGGCGCGCACCACCTGCATATTGGCCAGGCTGTCGGCCACATGCCCGGAGACCTGCGCAATGGCGGCCTCTCGGTCGTCCACGAGCTTCTGACGGCGCTGAATCAAAGGAATCATGACCAGCGAGGTCGCCACGATCATCCCCACCAGCACGACGACCAGCACGGGGTTGTAGCGCCACAACACGACCGAGGCGAACACCAGCGGCACCAGTGCCGCCAGAACCTCGAAGGCGAGGGTGTCCACGAACTGTTCGAACCGAGCCGCGAAGCTGAGCGAGCGCTTCGTCAGCGAACCGGCGAAGTTGTTGTGGAAGAACGCCGCGTCCTTGGCGAGCAGCTCGTCCATGGCGAGTATGTACAAGTGCTCGATGCCGTAGGCGTCGACTCGGTTCAGGCAGTGAATCCCGATGCGCCACAGCAGTTCCGCGAGCAGCAGGGCGCCACCGAAGGCGAGGATGTACGAAGCCAGGGCCCCGAAACTCGTATCCCCGGTCACCGCGACCCGGCCGACCACCATGGCGACGATCAGCGGTGCGATGTACAGGTTGCAGATATTGCCGAGTGCCGGTGCCAGCAGCGCCGGAATCGTCAGGGCCTTGCGAGAGGCCATCTCCCGGCCATAAAAGCGCAGCACCAGCTTGACCGCCGTTGCGCGTGAACTCATGCTCCCCCCTCACGTCTCGAATCAACGAGCGATACAGGTGAGCAATGATCCCGCGTCCAGGCGGGTTACCGCCAGCGAATATCCGCCGATCGCGAGCCGGGGCCACTCCCGTAACCCGCAGGGCCAGTCGAAGCCTGCAAGTCCGATGTCGATGACATCGGCGAAGAACACGGCCACCGCGTGCACACCATCGGCCGCGGTCGTCAGGAGTTCGGCCCGGCGGGTGTTTGCACGGCTATTTCGCCACCCAGTCCGTAGCCGCCGCTCAGTTGTAGTCCGTCACCGCTCCAGAACCGTCCGGGGTCATACCAGTTGGGGCTTCGGTGTTGCGGCAGCAGTCCCATCGACTGGTAGGTCGCGGCCACGATTTCCGCGCAGTACGCGCTTTCCAGCTCCTGGGCGGCCGCTCGGCTCGATCGGCGACGCGGGAGCCGTACTCGGCCGCGTAGCCAGCGTCCGGCGAGACCGGCAGTGGAAGGGAAGGGGGTTCCGTCGAGTCGGGCGATGGTGCGCAGCAAGCTGTCTTCCATCTCTTGGGTTGCCGGACGGTTCAATTGGCGCAACCAGGCCTGCTGACCGTAGCGGTGTGCCCACACCAGTACCGCGTCGCGCAGGTTGTGTAACTGAACGCCGCGGTGCGCGACTCCCGTCCACATGTCGGGCAGTGATCGGCCGAGTTCCGCGTGCCAGATCAGCGCGGGCAGATCGTCGAGCACGACCGACATGCCGACATGGTTCACCGGACTGTTCGTCGTCATCCGAATCGCACGGTCGGCTGCCGAGTGGCCACGGAACAGCCAGATGTCGCCAGTTCTGGTGATCTCGAGCGCTCGATCGAGACTGATGCTCGTACCCGTCATGGACGTAGCCTATGCGGTATGAGGTGGTGGAAGGCAGTGGGATTGGCGGGTGCGGCCGGTGTGGTCGCGACCGGTGTGGTGGTCGTGCGCGCCGAGCGCCGTCGCCGTGCCTACACTCCGGACCAGGTCCGAGAACAACTGCACAGGCGATTCGCCCAGGTGGCCTCGTCCGAAGCGGCCGCCGAAATCGCCGCGCCAGTGACTCGGGACGTCGTCGGCATCCGCGGGCGCATCCGCCGTTTGTTTCAGCGGTGACTACAGCCGGGGGATAAAGAAATACAAATGTCGCGCCAGGCATCCTGCGTCGGCGCGAACCGCAGGGCCACCGTCTGGCCCACGGAGGTGCGCTCGCGTGTGATCGCCAGAACACCGGGGCCGACCACGACGTCGAGGCGTTCGCCTTCCCCATGGGTAACGCCTGCGTGGTCACCGGCGGTCGTCATATTGAGCGGCGGATAGGCGAGGGCGAGAACCAGCGTGCCACTCGGCACATCGACGAGCCCCATTGGTTGGGTTTCGGTACGTGGCTCGTGTTCGAGGTCGTCGTCTGGAATCGGGCGGACGCCCGGCTCGACCGGTGGTGAGATCCAGAGGGTTCCGTCATCGCTGCGACGCACCTCGTGGTGGCCGTCACCGTGGGCTTCCTCGACGTAGACGCGTAACCCGTCGAGCACCAGTTGCGTGCTGCCCTCGGTGGCGAGCTCGTCGCCGTGGACGTCCCAGCCGCCGAACCGGGCCCCCGCATCACACAGCACCAGGAAAAGCCCGTTGTGCACGGGATTTCGGATAGATCCAAGGTAGTTCACGATGGGTCAGCCTACGGCCGGGAATCGCTCACCGTTGACCTCCGGCTCATAAGTGATCGGCTGGCTGCGGTGGCCGTTTCGAACCACTGTGCGGCATTTCCGGGTGGTTGGCGTCAGATCGGTTCCCGATCTAGGTTCGGCGATCCGCGATGGAGGTATTGCGAACCGTACTCGACATCCCGCACGGGCCATTCAGCCGTCACCGTCACCGATCTCAGGGCGTTTCGAGGTGCCTGTCCTGTGGGTTCACCGGTGCTTCTCGGCGGATACGTAGCGCGCCTCCCGCATCCGGTCGAGCAACTCGGCGGGCAGGTCGTCGGGCAAATCGGTGATCGGGCGGCCGTAGGCGGCGGCCAGGTCGAAGGGGGTGGCGCGGTCGACCGACCAACCGTGCCGCGACAGCCAATCCCCGGGTTCGGCGCGGGCGTCGTCGTACCACAGGTCACGCACGTTCAGATTGCCGAACGGGTTGCTGTTGCTGCCGAAGAACTTTTCCTCCATGTCGAAGTGGCGCTGGTCCACGCCGCGGCCGAAGTCGTCGATGGCCACGCAGCTGCCGGGCGCGGACAGAGCGTCGATGCGTTCGAACAATGCGTCGTGTGCCGGACCCGGCAGGAACGGCAACAGCCCCTCGGCCGACCACGCTGCCGGCTGTCCCGGATCGAAATCCGCGGTAGTGAGCGCGGCGGGCCAGTCGTCGCGCAGATCGACCGCCAGCGCACGCCGATCGGCCGTGGCAACCGCACCGTGATCGGCGAGCACCCGGTCCTTGAACTCCAACACACGTGGCTGATCGATCTCGAAGACGACCGTGCCCGCGGGCCAATCCAGCCGATACGCTCGTGCGTCCAGACCGGATGCCAGGATCACTGCCTGCCGCACACCCCGCTGCCACGCCGCGGCGAAGAACTCGTCGAAGAACTTTGTCCGGACCCCCATGAACCGCCCGAACAGACCGATTGCGCCCACCGACGCAGGGTCCTTCAGCATCTCCAGGAAGTGCGGTTCACCCGCGGCCTCGACAAACCACGCCGCATAGTCGTCGTGGATCATCGGCTCGCGATCGATCGTCTCGAGTGCGCGAAACGTGGCGACGCCCAGGGCGGTGAGACCCACGCTCGTCACGATGTCCCAGCTGTCTCCGTCCGTTCGCATCAATATCACCCCATGGTGTCAGCGATCATCAGAGCCCTGCTACAGCGGAGCCAACGCCCCGCATCCACCCCATCGATCTTCCTCTCATGGAGAACCTCCGGGCAACGCCCGACTCTGCGCCCCACGATGACACCGCGGGTAGCGGGGGTATCTCGAGTAGATGGCACTGTCGGGCGTTCCACGATCATTGCGCGCTGTCGCTGTGCCCGCTTCGAACAGAACGCCATAACCCCAGGTCACACGCTCGCTTCACGACATTGCCGGAGCTCTGGCCGACCGATTCTCCGTCGTCAGGGGTTCATGGTTGCCGGATATTCCCCGGTGGAGTGCTCAGATGTCGTGCTGAAGGCGGTCAGTTCGGTCTGATGTCGGATCACGCTGCCGTCGACGTATTCGACGACGGTCATCGGTGATGGCCCAGCGGTGCACCACCGACGGCCCGTCACGGATCCGGAACGGATAGCGCAGCGGCGCGGTGCTTCGAGTCGCCAGAGATAATGCCGCATGGGATTTTTCAAGCCGACATGCCCGGTGGGGGAGATCGAGCGGCTGTGGGTCGAGGAGATGTTGAGCTGGTGCGCAGCGCAATTCGGACCAAGGACGCTGCGAACACCGGTGATCCTGCCGACTTCGGACTTCTTTCCGGACGCGTACTCCGGCACCGAGCCGGAGGTCCGTTCCTTGGTCGAGCGCGTGAGCGGGTACATGGGTGTCCGTCGGGATCGCATCGTCGTAGAGGTCGACGCGGACGGCGATGTGCTGCCCGACGATGTCGCGTTTCTGGAGGGTTCCTCGCACGGGGAGGCGGGACACTACCGCCTGGAGCGCGGCCGCGCGGTGGTGTCGCTCTCGATGTCCCAGATGCGCTCGCCGGTCGCGTTGATAGCGACCGTCGCCCATGAGCTGGCGCACGAACGGCTGCTCGGCGAGGACCGCATCGTGCCCGAGCGGCATGATGGCGAGCAGCTCACCGATCTGGTCACCGTGTACCTGGGGCTCGGCGTCTTCAACGCCAATGCGGCGTTCCAGTTCTCCCAGAGCCGCCACGGCTGGCGATCCCAGCGGCTGGGCTATCTGTCGCAGCCGATGTTCGGCTACGCGCTCGCCTGCTGGAGCGTGATGCGCGGCGATCCCAGACCGCTGTGGGCCAAGCACCTCGACACCAACCCCCGCGTCTACATGAAACAGGGCCTCAAATACTTGCGAGCGAACCCCGACCGAGTCGTCTGCTCGCCCGGAATCGGGACGCCAGGATGACAACCATCGGCATGTTCACAGCCGCCATAGTCGGCTTCCGCTGCCCACTGAAGCTCGAGGCCATCTGCTCCCGATAACCTTGTGCGACACTGACGCTCGTACTCATCAGGGCCTCAGCCGTTGTCTTACACGAATGACAACCAGCGGCGCAGGTCTTGCCCTGCTCGCGGAAATGGCGGATTCGGGTGTCGTCTCGCCCAGGTAGTCAGCACGTCGAGCGGACGTCTGCGATCGACGGGTTCCGGCTGGCTTACGACCGAATGGGGGCTGGAACCCCGGTGGTTTTGCTGCACGGGTGGCCCAGCGACAGGACCGAATACCGCGACGTGGTCCCGCTCTTGCCGATGCACGACGTCGTCGTGCCGGACCTGCGCGGCTTCGGCGCATCCGACAAGCACCTCGAGGACCCTTCGACTCAGTACAGCGCCGACGCGCAAGCACGCAGCGTCATCGGACTCATCGAGGAACTGCAGCTGGACAGGCCAGTCCTCGGCGGGCACGACATCGGCAGCAGGATCGCGCTCGCCGTGGCGCGCCAGCGTCCAGATCTGATACGGGAACTGGTGCTCACGCCGCCGCTGCCGGGCATCGGTGAACGGATCCTCTCCGTCGAAGCGCAACAAGAGTTCTGGTACGTGTCGTTCAACCAGCTCCGGCTTGCCGACGAACTCATCGACGGCAAGGCCGACGCCGTACGCGCCTTTCTGCTCCACTTCTGGTCGCACTGGTCCGGACCCGACTTCGTCCTTGCCGAAGATCATCTCGATCACCTTGTCGCCGTGTACTCCCGGCCGGGTGCCTTCACAGCATCCCTGGCCTGGTACCGAGTCGGCGCAGGAGGAGTCGCCCGCATCGCCGCCGAACGCGCGCCCGAGCCGACCCAGCGCCTCGCCGTACCCACCACTGTGCTCTGGCCGGAGAACGACGTGTTGTTCCCCAGGAGTTGGGCCGATCGGCTGACCGATTACTTCGCCAACCTACGGGTCTGCCACGTCGACGATGCGGGGCACTTCATTCCACTGGAGAGCCCGCGAACGTTCGCCGCCGCCGTGACCCGAGCTGCGACGTTCTCTACGCCCTGCTGAAAACCGAACAGCCCTACCGCGATCCAAGATCGGTCGCCGCTCGAGCATCGGTGCGCACGAGGTCATAGACATAGGATCGTTCACCCTTGCGACTCACCCACACGCCCTCTGGCGGAAGCTCGCCTTGCCCGGCCTCGTCGAACGGGCGGCTCGACACCTCATCGGCCGCGTCGCACACCACCCAACCGAAGCCGGGCAGTCGGCGACACCAAATATCGAGGTCGACCCGCTTATACGACGGGAAGCCATGCGCTTCCCCGTCACGGTCGAACTCATAGGTCAACCCATCGACGCGTCGCACGAACTTCACACCAGACATTCCGCTATCCTCGCCGACCACCCCGGACACATCAATCAGCGCGCACCTGGACCAGCTGATCGCGCCGTGGCGCTCGCTGGTCGGGTCGGAGGACGACCGGATCGCATACGCCGCAGCTGCCCGACAGTCCGGCGCGATCGCCAGCGACCTCTCTGCACCCGACTCCTACGACCCTGAACTCGACGACTACGAGCTCAGCCTGGAAGACGCTGTCGTCGACGACTGACTACCGATACCAGCGACGCTCACGGAGTCGGCGCAGTGTCGAGTCCTGAACCCCTTCGTTCCCGAAGCAGCGAAATGGGCACTCGCACGGCGGATGGGTATGCCGCTCGTCCGGATGTCCTGGCAGGCGCGACCAGGGCCTCGACCATCTATCCGCGGAGCGTCAGCTCGCTGTTCTGTCCGTGTTCAGGCTCGCCGCGGCGAGATTCCGGGCGGCGAAACCGGCGATGGTGCATGCCTGGCGCGCATGGGCCTCTGGGTGCGCGGTGCGCTGTTCCAGCGCGGCACGGATCCTCTCCAACGATGCGATGGCTTCGCGGGCCGCTCGGCGTAGCACGGTGTACCGGTGGTCGAGCTCGCGGTAAGCGAGGTCGATGTCACGGTAGCGACGGTGCAGGTCAGCGATGTGGTCGAGCAGGTCCTCTACCTCGCGTGTGGTGAGGGTGAGGTGGGGATGTTCCTCGCCCGAGAGGATCGCCTCACCCGCGATCTCGGCACAGCGAGCGTGCAGTACATCGAGGATGTCGGGCACACAGATCACCTCCCACACTGCGGTGGAGCGTTCCAGAGCTTCTCGGGCGCACTTCCGACGATCGTAGACGGCCCGCTGTCGCGTGGCCCCGGAAAACCAGAGAAACCTTCGCGAGAGAAGCATTGTAGGTCAACACATCTGGCAAGTGGTGGACTCGAGTCTGCTCGGTGGGTCTCGAAGACCTGGAACGCTACGACATCGAGAGGCGATACCTATGACGTATACCGACGCATTCGAACAGTTCCGTCGGCCGCGCGCCGAGGAATTCCTCGACTGCTGTCATAACCTCAGGGGAGACGTTGCCCACGATACGCGTGGGTAACAGCCGCACGCTGTGCACCTGCGGAAATGGAGGTGCACACTACGCGGGACCGGTAGTCGCAACCCGCCCGACCGGGCCAGTGCTGGGAAAGGAGCCGGCGAGTGTTCAACCGCATCGCCATCGTGAACAGGGGAGAGGCCGCCATGCGCCTCATCCATGCCGCCCGAGATCTGGCCGCGGAAACCGGGCTACCGATCGAAACCGTCGCCCTGTACACCGACGTCGACCGGAACGCGACGTTCGTGCGCGAAGCCGACATCGCTTACGACCTCGGTCCGGCGTCCGCGCGCCCGTACCTGGATCTCAAGGCACTCGAGCGCGCGCTGGTGGCCACCAAGGCCGACTCCGCATGGGTCGGCTGGGGTTTCGTCGCGGAGGACCCGGCGTTCGCGGAGTTGTGCGAGCAGATCGGAGTCACCTTCATCGGCCCGAGCCCGGAGGCGATGCGCAAACTCGGCGACAAGATCGGCGCGAAGCTGATCGCCGAGGATGTCGGCGTGCCGGTCGCGCCATGGAGCCGCGGTGCGGTCGAGAGCGTGGAAGACGCCTTGGCGGCCGCGGCCGAGATCGGCTACCCGCTGATGCTGAAGGCGACCGCGGGCGGCGGTGGCCGCGGTATCCGTGTGATCACGAACGAAGCCGAACTCGTCGACGCCTACGAGCGCACCCGTCAGGAAGCTGCCCGCGCCTTCGGCAGCGGCGTGGTCTTCCTGGAGCGGCTGGTGACCGGCGCCCGGCACGTCGAGGTTCAAGTCATCGCGGACGGCCAGGGTACCGCCTGGGCACTCGGCGTCCGCGACTGCTCGGTGCAGCGGCGCAACCAGAAGATCATCGAGGAGTCGGCGTCGCCGGTGCTGCTCCCCGAGCAGACCGCCGAGCTCAAGGCGTCGGCCGAGCGGCTGGCGATCGCCGTCGGCTACCGCGGCGCCGCGACCGTGGAGTTCCTCTACCACCCCGGTGACAAGCAGTTCGCCTTCCTCGAGGTCAACACCCGCCTGCAGGTCGAGCATCCGATCACCGAGTCCACCACCGGTTTCGACCTGGTCCGGGCCCAGCTGCTGGTCGCGTCCGGAGGCCGGCTCGAGGGCGAACCTCCGGCGGAACGCGGGCACGCCATCGAGGCCCGGCTCAACGCCGAAGACCCCGACCGCGATTTCGCGCCCGCCCCTGGCCGCATCGCGCGGCTGGATCTGCCTGCCGGGCCGGGCATCCGCGTCGACACCGGAGTCAGCGAGGGCGACACGATTCCCGCCGACTTCGACTCGATGATCGCGAAGATCATCGCCTACGGCCGCGATCGTGACGAAGCGCTGGGCAGGCTGCGCCGGGCACTGACGGAGACCAGGGTCGTCATCGAGGGTGGCGTGACCAACAAGAGCTTCGTGCTCGATCTGCTGATCCAGCCCGAGGTACTCGATGCCAGCGCGGACACCGGCTGGATCGACCGTGTTCGCGGCGAAGGCCGTCTCGTGTCGCACCGCCACTCCACCATCGCGCTGGCCGCTGCCGCCATCGACGCCTACGAGGAGGAAGAGCGGGTGGAGCGGCACCGCCTGCTGTCCACGGCGTCCGGCGGCCGGCCTCAGGTGCAGCACGAGAGCGGTAGGCCGCGCGACCTCAAGTTGCGCGGAGTCGGCTACCGCGTGCGCGTCGCACGCATCGGTGCTCATCGGTTCCGTGTCGGTGTCGAGGCGGGTGGCGATATTCGGACCGCCGACGTGGATCTCGAACGCTTCGATCGGCACTCCGGGCAGATCGTCGTCAACGGTGCCCGGTACCGCGTGATCACCGGCACGCACGGCCCGATCCACATGGTCGACGTCGACGGTGTGGCACATCGGATCAGCCGCGACGAGGGCGGCGTCGTCCGCTCCCCGGCCCCCGCGCTGGTCGTCGCCACGCCGCTGCAGATCGGCGACGAGGTCGAGGCAGGTGCGCCGGTCCTGGTGCTGGAAAGCATGAAGATGGAAACCGTGTTGCGTGCGCCGTTCCGGGCCCGGCTGAAGGAGTGCGGTGTATCCGTCGGCACTCAGGTCGAGACCGGCGCGCCGCTGCTGCGGCTGGAACCGCTCGCCGAAGACGACGAGGACTCGGACACCACGGCGGTCGGCTCGGTCGAGCTGGATCTGCCCCGCGAGTCCGCACCGGTTCAACCGCATGTGCGTCTGACCCGCGGCCAGCAGGATCTGCGCAGCCTGCTCCTTGGCTTCGACGTCGACCCGCACGACGATCGCCGAGTGGTCGACGACTATCTCGTCGCGCGCCGGGCCGCCATCGCCGACAACCGCAGGCCCCTCGCCGAGGAACTCGAGCTCGTGCAGGTGTTCGCCGACCTCGCCGAACTGAGCCACAACCGGTCCTGGGACGAGGACGGCGACCAAAGCCACGTCCACAGTGCCCGCGAGTACTTCCACACCTATCTGCAGAGCCTCGATGTCGAGCGGGCCGGGCTGCCCGCGTCATACCAGGCCAAACTCGGCAAGGCGCTCGAGCACTACGGCGTTACCGAGCTGGAGCGCACCCCCGACCTCGAAGCCGCGGTCTTCCGTATCTTCCTCGCCCAGCAACGTCCGGCCGACACCGTCACGATCATCACGACATTGCTGCGCGAGTGGCTGCGGGAGCCGGTGCCGGACAGGGCGCTGCGCGAGCCCGTCGGTCTGACGCTGGAGCGGCTGGTGGCCGCGACACAGGTGCGCTTCCCCGTCATCGCGGACCTCACTCGCGGGGTGGTGTACGCCTGGTTCGGCCAGCCGTTGCTGCGGCGTAATCGCGCCCGCGTGTACGCCGATGTCCGCAAACACCTGAGCCACTTGGACGCGCACCCGGAGACCCTTGATCGCGGCGAGCGCCTCGCCGAGATGGTGCGGAGCACCGAGCCGCTGGTGCGGCTGCTCGGCCAGCGGCTGGCGCGCGGAAGCGCCGACAACACGGTCATGCTGGAGGTGCTGACCCGGCGGTACTACGGCAACAAGGGCCTTGCCGACGTTCGGACCCGTGAGGTCGGCGGCTGCGCGTTCGTGATCGCCGAGCGTCGAGGTCTGTCCCTGGTCTCCGCCGCCGTGAGCTTCGACGCCCTCGCCACCGTCCTGCGCGGGCTCGCCGAACTGGCGAGCGGCGCCGCGTCCATCGAGGCCGACATCTACCTCGGCTGGGAGAAGCAGCCGGAAGACTTCGATGCGATGGCCGAGGCTTTGCAGCAGGCGCTCAGCGCACAACCGCTGCCGAATCAGGTGTCCCGAATCACTGCGACGGTCGCGGGTAGCGGCGGTGCGGTGATGCACCACCACTTCACCTTCCGTCCGTCGGCCACCGGATTGGCCGAGGAGCGGTTGATCCGTGGCCTGCACCCATACATCGCGGAGCGGATGCAGCTGAAGCGGCTGCGCAAGTTCGACCTCACCCGCCTGCCGTCCTCGGACGAAGAGGTCTACCTGTTCCGGTGCCTCGCGAAAGAGAATCCGTCGGACGAGCGACTCGTCGCTTTCACGCAGGTCCGTGACCTGGCCGCACTGCGGGAGCAGGATGGCAGGCTGCTCGCGCTGCCGACGGCCGAGAGCACCCTCACCGCCTGCGTCGACGCGATTCGGCGAGCACAGTCCCGGCGGCCGTCGGGTAAACGCCTGCACACCAATCGGATCGTGATGTACGTCTGGCCGCCGCTCGACCTCACCCGGGCCGAGTTGGATTCGATCATCGAGCGCGTGGAAGCCACGACCGTGGGCGCCGGCCTGGAGGAACTCCTCCTCATCGCCCGCCAGCCCGATCCGGAGACCGGCGAGTTGGTCAAGATCATCGTGCGGGTCGCCTTCGACGTCACCGGCGGCACCACGGTGACCATCGGGGACCGGATCGACGAGGTGATCGAGCCGCTCGACGCTTACCGGCAAAAGGTGCTGCGAGCCAGCAGCCGCAACACCGTGTACCCCTACGAACTGACCGGGCTGCTCGGTGAGTTCGCCGAGTACGATCTCGACGACGACCACACGCTCGTGCCGGTCGACCGGCCCAAGGGACGCAACACAGCCGCGATCGTCGCCGGCGTGGTCACCACGCCGACCGAGCGGTACGCGGACGGCGTCACCAGGGTGGTGTTGCTCGGTGATCCCACGAAATCGCTTGGCGCACTGTCTGAACCGGAATGCCGCCGAGTGATCGCCGCACTGGACCTCGCCGAACGGATGCAGGTGCCGCTGGAGTGGTACGCGCTGTCCTCGGGCGCCCGGATCTCGATGGAGTCGGGCACCGAGAACATGGACTGGGTGGCGGCGGCGCTCAAGCGGATCGTCGAGTTCACCCAGGACGGCGGAGAGATCAACATCGTGGTCGCGGGCATCAATGTCGGCGCCCAGCCGTACTGGAACGCCGAGGCGACGATGCTCATGCACACCAAGGGCATTCTGGTGATGACACCTGACTCCGCGATGGTGCTCACCGGCAAGCAGTCGCTGGACTTCTCCGGCGGTGTGTCGGCCGAGGACAACTTCGGCATCGGCGGTTACGACCGGGTGATGGGCCCCAACGGGCAGGCCCAGTACTGGGCGCCGAACCTGCTCGCCGCACGAGACGTGCTGATGTCGCACTACGACCACACCTATGTGGCGCCCGGTGAGCAGGCGCCGCGGCGGTCGCGGACCGACGACCCCCTCGATCGCGACGTCTCCGACTTCCCGCATGCCATGGCGGACAGCGACTTCACGACCGTCGGCGAGATCTTCTCCGCCACCGCCAACCCGGACCGCAAGAAGCCCTTCGACATCCGGACCGTGATGCGGGCGCTGTCCGACCAGGACCACCCGGTGCTGGAACGCTGGGCGGGCATGGCCGACGCCGAGACCGCGGTGGTGCAGGACGCACGGCTCGGCGGCATCCCGGTGTGCCTGCTCGGCATCGAATCGCGAGGCGTGCCGCGGCGCGGCTTCCCGTCGACCGACGGCCCGGACACCTACACGGCGGGCACGCTGTTCCCGCGGTCGTCGAAGAAGGCCGCGCGAGCCATCAACACGGCCAGTGGAAACCGCCCACTGGTGGTCTTGGCGAACCTGTCGGGCTTCGACGGCTCACCGGAATCGATGCGGAAGCTGCAGCTCGAGTACGGCGCCGAAATCGGTCGCGCGATCGTGAACTTCCAGGGGCCCATCGTGTTCTGCGTGATCTCGCGCTACCACGGCGGCGCGTTCGTGGTGTTCTCGAAGGCGCTGAACCCGAACATGACCGTGCTCGCCCTGGAAGGTTCGTTCGCCTCGGTGCTCGGCGGCGCGCCGGCCGCGGCGGTGGTGTTCTCCGGTGAGGTCGACACTCGAACCGCGGCGGATCCGCGAGTGCGGGACCTGGAGGCGCGCGCGGCGAACGCGACCGGCGCCGACCGCATGGCCCTGATCGCAGAGCTCGACGAGATCCGATCGTCGGTGCGGGCCGAGAAGCTCGGCGATGTCGCGGCGGAATTCGATCGCGTGCACAATATCCAGCGCGCTGTCGAGGTCGGTTCGGTCGACGCCATCATCAGCGCCTCCGACATGCGCCCACGCATCATCGCCGCCATCGAGGCAGGCCTGCCTGGGTGATCCCACCTGACCTCTCGATTGCTCGCTGCCGGTCGGCAGCGAGCAATCGAGGGCGAAATGCGCATGCAGCGGGACGTCAGCACACACAGAACGGACTCGGTGATTCTGACGCCCCGACGGCTGCTTCCAGCAGTAGCTTCGCGGCCAGTCGACCCGACGGTGTCAGCACCAGGCCAATGCTGACCGTGGCCGAACTCGGCGCCGCCTTGAAATCCGCCGCCGCCCAGACCAAGTGCTGGATCGAGCTGGCGCCTGGGTCAGCCGATATCCCGCCGTCGGCGTCTACCGAGACCCTGCAACGGATCTATCGAGCCCTCTAACGCCCCGGCTACTGCCCGGCGGCGTGCAAGGACGCGGTGCTTCGATGCGTGGCCGCCGCCGGGACAGCGTTGTAGAGCGCCGACATCCAAATGGTGTAGAGGACGTCGACGACCACCTGAGGATCGGCGTATGGTTCGCGGCCGAACGCTTCGGAGAGATATCGCTCGTCCATCCATATCAGGGCGCGGGCCGTCTGGTCGACGTCGGCCAGTTCGCCGATCCGGCCGCGGGCCTGCTCATCTCGGATGTGGCAGGCGGTCGCGTCGATGAAGCGCTGGACGAGTGCTCGATAGGCGCCCTCGACTTTCTCGTCGCTCGCGGCGGCGTCGGACAGCGCGCGCAGGACGGTGCCGTGCTCGACGTAGACGTCGACCAGGCCCTCGAAGGCGCGCCGGGCGTCGGCGGCCGGATCGTCGCCCTGCAGCCAGCGGTCGGTCATCTCGAACAGCTTGCGTCCGGTGTATTCGACGACGCGCAAGGCCAGATCGTGCCGGTCGCGGAAGTGCACGTAGAACGCGGGGCGCTTGAGCCCGGTGCGGCTCATCACCGAGTCGACGCTGATCTCACGAAACGGCCGCTCGCGCAGCAACTGCTCGGCGGCGTCGAGAATCTCGCGTTCGGACTCTCGGGGATCGTGCTTCGGTCGTCGGGCCACGGCCCAATGGTACGGGAGAAAAGGCTGCAGTTACATGCCGTCAGTGACATGTTGTCATTGATCACTGTGTCGCGTCCCGGAAAACTTACACAGAGTCATTGACGCGATGTCATTGGACGTTGTAGCTTGCGACCATGACCACAAGAAAAAGGATTGTCTTCATCGGCGCCGCCGGTGAGATGTGTCGTGTCGCGATCGAGCGCTTCGCCAGAGCGGTCCCGAACGGAAACTGGAAGCTGGAGTTGTACGACATCCGGCCCGATGCGCTCGACGACCTGGTGAAGAAGCTGCCTGCGGGGTCGGCGACCGCTGGATCGTTCGACCTCTTCGACGGAGCCGCGCTGCGCGCCGCGATCGACGGTGCCGCCCTTGTCGTGCTGGGCGCGGGGCCATACATCCGCACCGCGGAGCCGGTGATGGAGGCGTGCATCGAGAAGAAGGTTCCCTACCTGGATCTCGACGATGACGAAGCGAGTACTCGCGCGGCACTGAAACTCGACGCCCAAGCGAAGGCGGCAGGCGTGCCGATCTTCGTCTGTTGCGGCGCGTCGCCCGGACTCACCAATGTGATGGCGGCCGACGCCGCCCGCGATATGGACACCGTCGAACGCATCGACGTGTGCTGGGCAACCGGTGACGAGGGTCCTGTTCCGTTCGGGCGCGCGGTGCTCGATCACGCGATCCGAGGTTTCGCCGGACCATGCCACACCTGGGAGAACGGACGCTCGGTTGTCCATCAGACATTCCTGGAATCGGACGTCGTCGACCTGGGCAACTCCTTCGGCGACTCCTACCGGCTCTACGAGTGCGCCCATCCTGAGTCGGTGACGATGCCGCGGCGCTGGCCGGGCGCCGACCGAATTCGCGTTCTCGGCGCGCTCGATCCGGCGCCGATCAATGGCATCATGCGGGGCATCGCCGTGGCTGTGGAGAGCGGCAAGCTGCCGATGGACGACGCCATCGACTTCATCAACGACGTCGTCTGCGACAAGACCGGCTCGCTCAAAGTCTGGCCGCATGCGTTGTCAGGCGTATGGGGCACGGTTCGCCGCCGCGAGATCAAGGCGACAGAGGTGCTGAAGTACTTCTGGTCCGCAGCCAGACGCAAGCACCCAGACTTTCGCGGCATCAACTATGTGCGGGTGACCGGCGAACGCGACGGAGTCGAGGTCGTGTCGATCCGTCGGCTTCCGGTCAGCGGGCCGGGCACCGCGTGGTCGGACATGGCGGCGGGGACCGGATCAGCGACCGCGGCGTTCATGGTGCTGGCCGTGTCGGAGCTGAGCGGCAAGGCCGGTGTCCTCGCGCCCGAGGACTGGGCCAACCCCGAGGACTTCTACGAGGCGCTGGCAAACACCGGCGGTTCACCGCTCACCGACGTCATCGAGGCGGTGGTTCGCCCAAGCACGGTGTTGACTTCCCGCAAGTCGAGCGCCGCGCTGTCCTAGAAGCGCATCCTTCGCGCGTTCCGCGATGCCTCCCCGCGTAGTCACAGAAGGTAACAATGGATTTCACAATGGTTCTGCTCTTGATCGCCGATCTCTGGATGGTCTACGCAGGCTTCGTCTACGGCGCAAGGTTCATCCGAAAATACTCGAACTACCTCCTCGGCATCGAGTGGATCGTCGTCGCGACCTCCGGCAGTAATGTCGTGCTGCTCGGAATTACCGGCGGCGACCACAGCAGCCCGTCGTATCAACTGATGCTTTTCTTCGACGCGTTCTCCAGATCGTTCGGCATCACCTTGATTCTGGTGCTGGGGATGCTGAAAGTCACACACCGGTTCAAGCCTTCACTGGCTGTCGACATCGGCGCGTTCGCGCTCGCCATTCTGGCCGGCGTGTACCTGTCGGTGTTCGCCCAACCGATCACTGCACCCTGGGCAATCTTCTACATCGTGATGAACGCCCTGGCTTCCCTGTTCATGCTCTATGTCGCGTATCGCCTCTGGGCTGTCGGTGAGCGCCGACACGCGGTCTGGGTCGTCATCGCCACGGCCGGCGCGGCCGTGGTCGCCGGGACCTACGACTTCATTCATATCCCAGGAGACGACGAGAACCACACGATCTTCTACATCATCGCGATCACCGTCTGGGCGCTCGAGATGACCGTGTTCTACTACGCCTATAGCGCGCTGCACAACCACAGTGAGCATGTCGACGCCGATCGAGCGAAAGTCGCCTCGGCTTAGCGGCTTTCGGAGGCGGCCTCCTCATCCGCGTGCACGGTCGCACGAGGCCACTCCTCGACGGTCCCTTCGACAACATGGGTGGTATCACCGGCACCGCGCGCGCCGTGTTCGCGCTAGATCAGGCCGGGAAAATCGTTCAATGGAAAAGGCCAATACATGACCAACGATGACATCACTTACTCGACCTTCACGGGCTGGATCGAACCGCCGACGGATTTGCGGCCGCCGCTGGACGGCGACACCGCGTGCGAGGTCGCGGTTATCGGCGGCGGTGTCGGCGGTATGGCGACGGCCTTGCGGCTGGCCGACCGCGGCATCGACGTCATTCTCCTCGAGGCCGAATTCTGTGGCTACGGTGCCAGTTCGCGCAACGCGGGCCAGCTGACCGGCGCCCCGGCCGGCGATCCGCAGATTCTGAGCCCGCTTTACCCACGTCGCTTTCCCAAGGTCGTACGGTTCGCCGAAGACGCCGTCGACTTTGTCGAGAAGGACTTGCTGCAACGGTTCGATATCGCCTGTGATTACGAACAGACAGGCAATGTCGGGGCCGCGTTCTCCAAAGGCCAGCTGCGTAAGGCTCGCCGGATCGCGAAGATCCTCACCAAGGCCGGGGCGCACGCCAAGTTCGGTGACAACGTCGAACTCGGTCTGCCGGATACCTTCTACGGCGGCGTTCTCGAGCCTGTCGGCGGACAGCTCAATCCTGGAAAGTTCTGTCTCGGCCTGCGCAAGGCGGTGATCGAGTCCGGTGCGCGGGTGTACGAGCGCACGCCGTTGCAGTCGATGGACAACAACGGCTCCGGGGCGGTGATCAGCACTCCGAGCGGACGAGTGCGCGCGAAGAACGTTGTCGTGGCGACGAACGCCTACACCAATGAGCTCGGAATCGCGCCGAAGCGGACGGAAACGCCCATCTGGGTCAGCATGGTCGAGACGGCTCCGATCGATCCGGCTCGGATCACGGCAACCGGGTGGACGAGCCGTTCTGGCATCGTGACCGAGCACAATCTGCTCACCAGCTACCGCATCACCCCTCGCAACTCCATCGCTTTCGGGGTACGCCAGCTGCGTATGGGGCGCGGCAGCCTTCCCGCCCGCACGTCCGATCCGGCGGTCGTCGCCGATCTCATCGACGGGTTCCGCGCGGTGTTCCCCTCGCTACAGGATGTTCCGATCGAGCGGACGTGGGGTGGCTGGATCGCGATGACCCCATCGTGGCTGCCGGTCGCCGGGCAAACCAAGCAGGAGAACGTCTACTACTCCATCGCGTGCAACGGCCACGGCCTCGCGCAGGCTCCCTATCTGGGCACGCTGATCGCTGACCTGATCGCGGGCAACGAGTTCCATGACAATCTCGACGCCGTGTGGAGTAAGCGGCCGTGGTTCGGGCCGGGCTTGTTCAAGGAACCGCTGCTGCGTGCCACGTGGGCCGCTGATCGCCTGGCCGATCGCGTCACAAGGCCGAATCATTGACGCCGACGTCGTAGTCCGGCGATGCGGCTGGCAGCCGCGTTTCGCGCGTCGCCCAGCGGTAACCCCGGCCGTCAGATGAGCGACGGGCCGGGGGAGCCCGGGCACTTCGATGCCTGACGCATCCGGCCCGGGCAACGCGGCCCGCGATCCGGTGTGGCGGGATCAGTCCAGGTGGGCCGACAGCAGCCAGGCTGGAACCGACTTGCGGCCATGGGGCTCGTCGCGCATGCCCTCGAATTGGAAACCCGCGTCCGCTGGCAACTCCGCAGGCAGATTGCCATGGATTCGCGCCTGCCTGATCTCATCGATCACCCAGTACTGCGACACCACCTCGCGAAGCTCGTCGGCGGTGACCGGCGATGGGCCCGGTTCAGGTGCTTCGGGCAGGGCGGCCCGGTCGAAAACCAGCACGAAATACGACGCGCCCGGCGCGGCGGCGCGCGCAATCGACTGCTGATAGCCCTCCCGCGACTCGACCGGGATCGAATGGAACAACGTGCTGTCGACGATGGTGCCGAAGCGGCCGTCGTAGCCGGTGAAGGAGGCGATGTCGGCGACCTCGAAGGAGGCGTTGACCAAGCCGCGCTTGGCGGCTTCGGCGCGGGCCAGTTCGACCGCGGTCGGCGACAGGTCCAGGCCGACGGTGGTGAAACCCCGCTCGGCCAGATACAGCGAGATCGCCGCCTCCCCGCATCCGACATCGAGCACATCGCCATGGAATCTGCCCTGCTCGATCAGCGCGGCGAGTTCCGGCTGGGGTTCCCCGATACTCCACGGTGGTTTGACGCCCGGCCCGAACGGGCCCCCTGTACCTCGGTAGATTTCTTCGAATTCGAAATCGTGAGGGGAAGTCATAGCCCACGAATATCAGAGAACCTGGTACATGTTCGGGACGTGGCCCGCGACGCGCTCGGACTCGTCAGGAGCCGGTGCGGTGGCGGCAAATCGGCACCGGCGCCTCGCGTCCGGCAGGCATGACATCGGCGGTGCGATACCGCTTGCCTGGCGACTGCCCGGCCTCGACCGCCGCTGACACGCCAGGCGTATGAACCGCGTCACTCCCTGTCACACGAGCGGACGGTCGCCGGTCCTATGAACGGATACCCCGACGATCGGAAAGCGCTGCCATGAAATCCGGAATGCTGTCCAAGCGACTCGCGTTGATCGCGACCGCGCTACTCGCCGTCCTCACGGCCGTCACGGTGCCCATCGCGTACGCCTGGGAGGGCTTGGGTTCGTCCTATCAGTCGCAGTACCTGACCCGTGTCGAATCCCGATATGCCGAGACCGATCTGGCCAGGTTTCACTACACCCGGATCGGGACCGGCTCACCCGTCGTCCTGATCGCCGGAGGAGGACTGTGGGGATACTCCTGGCGAGACGTCGCCCCGGCGCTGGCCGCCGAGCACACGGTCTATGCCGTCGATCTGCCCAGCCAAGGATTCACCGAACTACATCGCGAAGACTTCGCCTACGACTTGCCCGCGATGTCGGAGGCCATCGCCACCTTCCTCGATGCCGTCGGGCTGGACCGGGCGGCGATCGCCGGTCACTCGTGGGGTGGGGCCTGGAGCCTGTACTTCGCCGAACAGCACCCTGAACGAGTCGAGCAGCTCGTCCTTCTCGACTCACCGGGCCTCGACGCCGAAAAGGCGCCTGTCACACCACTGTTCACCACGCCGCTACTCGGCGAGCTGGCCACCGGCCTGACCACCCGCTCCTTCTACGCCGACAGCATCCGTGGCACCTTCCACAACCAGCACCTGGTGACCGAGGAAGTGATCGACGAGCTCTACGCACCGTTCTCCCAGCCGGCGAACCGTGACGGCTTCCTGTCACTGTGGCGGAACCTGGACTATCGGCTCACCGACGTCGGGCTTACTCGGATCACCGCACCCACCCTCGTGCTGTGGGGCGCCCAGGACACCTGGCTCCCGACCTCCCAAGCTCATCAGCTGGCCCGGAGGATTCCGAATGCCACAACAACCGTTCTTCCCGGCTGCGGGCACACAGTCCACGAGGACTGCCCGGCACAAACGAACGCCCTGCTGACCGCCTTCCTGCACTGAGACGCACGAACAACCCGGACGGACCGCAGCTCGGACCGACTGGGGCCTGCAACCGGTTCGACGAGCGGACCCATGGTGCCGCAGTGATCTCATCGCGGCATCATGGGCCGTGGTCGGCTCCCTGCACTCCCCGTCGGCGACCGCTCAGGACGATCCGGGAGCGGTGCCGTCGAGGAATTCCGTGACATCGTGGCGAATTCGCTGTACTGGAACAGGAATCCGTGCGCAGCCCTGTCGCCCCACACCTCGGCCATGCTGCCTGACGGAACCGTAAGCGAGATCTAAGCGATGTCAACACTTGTTATGTTGATGACATGGCAACGTCGAACACGCCGTATCATCACGGCGACCTACCCGCCGCCTTGGTGCGTGCGGCCGTGGAGCTCCTCGAGGAAAACGGCGCCGCCGAGCTGTCACTACGGGCCGCCGCGCGGCGCGCCGGTGTGTCCACCGCCGCGCCGTACCGGCATTTCGCCGACCGCGACGCCCTGTTGTCAGCCGTTGCCGCGGTCGGGTACCGGGAGTTGGCGGCCAACCTGGCCGCGGCGAGTGCCGCACCGACCACCGCCGAGGACTTCGCCGCGATCGCCATCGCTTACGTCCAGTTCGCCCTGACGCGGCCCGGGTTGTTCCGCGCGATGTTCGCCGAGCCGTGCGACCCCACCAGTCCCGAACGGGTGGCAGCTACCACTGCGATTCACGAGTACGTCAGATCGATTGTGCGGCAAGCGTTTCCCGCAGCAGACGAGGAGGCCCTGGCAACAGCGTTGTGGTCGATGGTGCATGGCCTGGCCTTCCTGTACCTGCACGGAAAGTTCGACGCCGCCTCGCCGGACGCCCTCGCCGAGCGGGTCCGCGCGATTGTCCACTCGATTCTCGAGCTGTCGGACCGCGCACCCAGCACCGAGCAGAACGTGTAGCTCACGCCGGTGCGCGCCAGGTCAGGGCTCGCGAACGGTGAGAAGCACCTTGCCGACGGTCTCGGCGGAATCCAGCAACGGGTGCGCTTCGGCGACATCGGTGATCGGGATCTTCGCGGACAGGACCGGCGCGACCGCGCCCTCGGCAATCAGCGGCCACAGGTTGCGGCGCAACTCGGCGACGATCTCGGCCTTGGAGCCGGACCCGCGCTCCGGGCGGCGGCGCAGATTCGTCGCGTGGACCGAGCCTCGCTTGGCCAGTAGCACGCCGAGATTCAGCTCCGCCACCGCCCCGTCCTGCAACCCGATGATCGTCAGGTGACCGTCTTCGGCCAGAGTGTCCACGTTGTGCTGCAGATAGCCGGCGCCCATGATGTCCAAGATCACATCGGCGCCGCCGTATTCCTCGGACACGACGGTCGCGAAGTCTTGTTCTCGGTAGTTGATCAGCGTGTTCGCTCCGAATTCCCGGCAGCGATCGAGCTTGAACTGCGATCCCGCGGTCACCGCGACACGAGCACCCAGCGCGCGACCCACCTGAATCGCATGGGTCCCGATGCCGCTGCCACCGCCGTGGATCAGTAGCGTCTGCCCTTCGCACAGCCCCGCGGTCATCACGATGTTCGACCAGACCGTGGCGGCGGCTTCGGGCAGCGCCGCCGCATCGGTCAGGCTCACCCCGCCGGGAACCGGAAGCACCTGGGTGGCAGGCACGTTCACCCGTTCGGCGTAGCCACCGCCGGGCAACAGCGCGCACACCGCGTCGCCGGGCTTCCAGTCCTGTACACCGGCGCCGACCTCGGCGATGATTCCGGAAACCTCGAGACCCAGGATCTCACTGGCACCCGGCGGCGGCGGATAGAAGCCGTATCGCTGCATGATGTCGGCGCGATTGACCCCCGCGGCGACCACATCCACCGCCACCTCCCCGGGGCCGGGCGCGGGCAGGTCGTCGACCTCGCCCCATTTCATGACCTCCGGGCCTCCATAGCCGTCGAGCGTCACCGCAAACATGTCGTCTCCTTTCGGTCGGCAGGATGTATACGTCGCTAACATTACCCTGGAAATTAGCACCGTCAACATTCGAGGCGACGATCACAGCTCGTTGCCGCGATCTCCGGGAACCGTTCGTCGCAGCGCGTGCTCGCCTGTCCAGTGCAGGACCTCCAGCGCGGCCGCCACCGCAACGATATTGTCCGCCAGGGGTTTCGGTAGCAGTTCGTCGGTGCGGACCAGGCGCCGAATGATCGTGTTGCGGTGAATGAACAACCGCTGCGCGGTGCGCGAGGTGTTGCACAGCTCCTGGATGTAGACCCGCAGGACCAGCAGGGTTTCGGGGTCGGCGGACACCAGCCCACCCGCCCGGGCGGGCGTGATTGCGGCACCTTCCAGGACCAGCGTCACCGCGGCCAGCCGCTCGGCGTGGGTACCGCGCGTGAGCGCGCGGCGCTCGGAGTCCATCGCCTCGCCCACGGCTTCGGCGATGTCATCGACGAAGGTACTGATGGATTGCGCTCGCTGATGTACTTCGACGGCGGTGCGGCAGCGGGCCTGGAAGGAGGATTCTGGATGACCGCGATCGGACTGGCCATCGGCGTCCTCTCCGGCGTACTGGTGACCACCTTCTACGATCAGAAGGGGTTGACGCGCACCTCTCGCACCCAGGTCGAGACCGTACAACCCTTACCATGCCGCTCGGCGCGGTCATCGCGTTCGGCCTGAACGGCTCTCGCCGTTCAGGCCGAACGCGCGTGTTCCGGCACGACACCCACACCCCTCCTCCAAGCAGCACCACCGTCATCGGATCCGGGCGGCCGAGCACCGGAACTCCCTAATCCGGACCGATGATGCAGGTCACACCGAAGGGCATGAGCATCGACCACCCCGACCGTCGCGCGCGTCCACGTAATCGGCGCGCAGTAATTCTCGCCGCAGCGTTCGAGGCGTTCGCGCACAACGGCTACCACGACACGTCGATGGCCGACATCGCCGAAGCCGTCGGGATCACCCCTGCCGCGCTGTATCGGCATTTCAGCAACAAACAGCATCTGTTGGGGCAATGTGTGCTCACCGGACTCGACGATGCTCTCGCCCGCCTCGACGCCGCCAGCCGGTCCCGCAACTCCCGAGACGCGATACTCGCTGCACTCGTGCAAGTCGCGCTCGAGCGGCGCGGGCTCCCGCGACTGTGGCAGCTCGAATTCCGCCACCTCCATGAACGCGACAGGTCGGCAGTTCTCATCCGGGCAGCCAGGCTTACCCGGCACCTTCACGGGACCGTCCGGTCACGGCGGCCCGAGTTGTCGGCAGCGGACGTGGAGTGCTTGAGCTGGTGTGCATTATCGGTGGCAGTCAGCCCGGCCTACCATCGCCTCGAGCTACCCATTCCAGTGGCGGCCCAGGTCCTCGGAGCGGCCATGCACGCCGTCATCGCGACCGATCTCCCCACACAACCGACCCATCCACTTCGCGCGCACGGACACAGCCGCTTCGCCGACGGCACGGATCTGGACCGCGCGCTGCGGCGGGAGCGCATCATCGCCGGGGCAGCCCGCCTGTTCACCCAGCATGGCTTCCCGAACGTGAGCATTCACGACATCGGCGTCACCGCGGGTATCACCGGCCCCGGGGTCTACCACTACTTCGACAACAAGGCCGAACTGCTGGACATGATCGTGCGCCGCCACGACGAGTGGATCGAACTGCTGGTCGCCCACGCGATGACCCGAAGCCGAAGCTCGCACGACGCAATAGCCACCCTCACCCACAACTTCGTCCGATTCGGTGCAGACGAGCCCGATCTGCTCGCCATCACCGTCAGCGAAACCCGGCACCTCCCGACAGCAGCCGAGCACCGCTACCGCAGGGTCCGCCAGGACGGCATCGCAAGCTGGGCCCGCATGTTGGGCGCAGCACGCCCGGAACTCGCACCGCCGGTGACACGCATGCTGATCCGTGCATTCACCACCGTCGTCATCGAGGCGGTGCGCAATCCACGACTCAACAGACGGACCGACCTCGTCGAACTTCTGGTCGCCATCGGGCACAGCATCCAGTCGGCACCCGCCGGTCGCAAACGCCCACCGCGAGTGATTCACAGCACTTGACCGCTGTTCGCGCGACGCGCCTCGACCGCAACATCGAGCGCAGATCCGGTGGGCGTGCTGTCCGACCCACTTAGGCAGTGTCTCGAAGTAGGTGTCGAGGTCAGAGCCATTGGTCGATGGCGGCGATGTGGATGACGGCGAGGTAGCGGGTGGCGAGTTTCTCGTAGCGGGTGGCGACGGCGCGGTGTTGTTTGAGTCGGTTGATGCCGCGTTCGATGGTGTTGCGGTGGCGGTAGATCTCACGGTCGAACGCCGGTGGTCGACCGCCCCGGCGGCCGCGGTTGCGGCGGTTGCGGGTTTGATCGGCCGGGATCGGTATCGTGGCGGCGATCCCGCGCTCGCGCAGGTGGGCGCGGTTGGCGGCCGAGGAATATGCCTTGTCCGCCAGCACCCGATCCGGCCGCACCCGAGCCCGTCCGCGACCGAGGCGAGGGACCCGGATACCGTCGAGCACCGCGGCGAACTGTGGACTGTCGCCGGCTTGACCGGCGGTGAGCAGCAACGACAGCGGGCGCAGGCCGTGTTCGCAGGCCAGATGCAGTTTGGTACCCCATCCACCCCGGGAACGCCCGAGCGCGTGATCGGCCGGCTCGGTGTGGTGCCCGCCGGGTGGTTCGGCCTGGCGGGCACCGTCACGGCGGGCTCCGGCGGCGTGCTGGTGGGCACGGGTGATCGTGGAGTCCACGCTGACCAGCCAGCCGATCTCACCGGCGGCATCGGCCAGCGTCTGTAGCTGTTGCAGTAGCCTCGCCCACACCCCGGCATGGGCCCAGCGGCGAAACAGCGCATAGATCGCCTGCCAGGACCCGTAGTGCGGTGGGATGTCTCGCCACGGGCAGCCGACGCGGACACGCCAACGGATCCCGTCGACGAGTCGGCGTCTGGTCCATCTCGAGGGTCGGCCCGGTCTTTTCGGGCTGGGCAGCAGCGGTTCCAGCCGTGCCCATTGGGCGTCGGTCAGGTCCGCTCGCGCGGTCACCGCTAGGGTGGTCACGAGGTCTCCGGTGTTCAGTTGAATCTTGGTCGATCAACCAACTACCGGAGACCTCACCACTTTCAAAACCCCAGCCCACCAACCAGTCTCACACCCCCGGCACTACTTCGAGACACGCTCTAGTCGCCATTGACTTTTCTTTGCCCAGCCGGGCCGGCATCACGCACAGTGTGCCGCGGGCGCGTCGAACAGCCCGTCATTCACCCTCGGACGCCTCGAACGTCCGGCAACCCAGAAGGCTACGTTCCGTGAGTCATTACAAGAGCAACGTGCGAGACCTCGAGTTCAACCTCTTCGAGGTGTACGGACTCGAAACAATCTTGGCGACAGGCGCTTTCGGAGATCTCGACGCCGACACGACACGCTCGGTACTCGCCGAGGCCGCCAAACTCGCCGAGGGTCCCGTCGCGGCGCCCTACGCCGACACCGACCGGAACCCGCCGGCATTCGATCCGCGGACCCATACGGTGGCGCTGCCGGAGCCGTTCAAGCGGGCGGTGCGCGCCTGGTACGACGCGGAATGGTGGCGGCTCGGCAAATCCGAGGACATCGGCGGAGTTCGGGCACCTGCGATGCTCGAGTGGGCAGTCACCGAGTTCGTTCTCGGCGCGCAACCGGCCGCCCACATGTACAGCATGGGTCCGGTCATGGCCGACATCATCAACGAGATCGGAACACCACAGCAGCGCGGCTGGGCCCGTTTCATGGTGGAACAGGACTGGGGCTCGACGATGGTGCTGACCGAGCCGGATGCCGGTTCCGACGTCGGCGCGGGCCGCACCAAGGCGATCGAGCAGGAGGACGGCTCCTGGCACATCGAGGGTGTCAAGCGTTTCATCACCTCGGCCGACTCCGACGACCTGTTCGCCAACATCGTGCACCTGGTGCTGGCCAGGCCCGAGGGCGCCGACCCGGGCACCAAGGGCCTGTCGCTGTTCGTCGTCCCGAAGTTCCATTTCGACCACGCCACTGGCGAACTCGGTGACCGCAACGGCGTGTTCGTCACCAACGTCGAGCACAAGATGGGACTGAAGGCTTCGGCGACCTGTGAACTCACTTTCGGCGGTCACGGCATCCCGGCGAAGGGCTGGCTGGTCGGTGACGTGCACAACGGCATCGCCCAGATGTTCAAGGTGATCGAGAACGCGCGAATGATGGTCGGCACCAAGGCCATCGCCACCCTGTCGACCGGCTACCTGAACGCGCTGGAGTACGCCAAGACCCGCGTCCAGGGGGCAGACCTCAGCCGCTTCACGGACAAGGCGGCACCTCGGGTCACGATCATCCGCCACCCCGATGTGCGCCGCTCGCTGCTCATGCAGAAGGCCTACGCCGAGGGCCTGCGCTCGATCTACCTGTACACCGCTGCCCACCAGGATCCCGTTGTCGCCCACCATGTCTCGGGCGTAAATGCCGAACTCGCCGCGCGGGTCAACGATCTGCTGCTGCCGATCGTCAAGGGTGTCGGTTCCGAGCGGGCCTACCAGTACCTGACCGAGTCGCTGCAGACCTTCGGTGGTTCGGGCTTCCTGCAGGACTACCCGGTCGAGCAGTACATCCGCGACGCGAAGATCGACTCGCTCTACGAGGGCACCACAGCGATCCAGGCGCAGGACTTCTTCTTCCGCAAGATCGCCCGTGACCGCGGTGTGGCGCTGGCGCACGTGGCGGGCCAGGTGCAGAAGTTCATCGACTCGGAGGCGGGCAACGGCCGCCTGAAGGGCGAGCGCAAGCTGCTGGCCACCGCGCTCGAGGACGTCCAGACCATGGCGGCCACCCTGACCGGCCACCTGATGGGCGCTCAGGAGCAGCCGTCCGAGCTGTACAAGGTCGGCCTGGGTTCGGTGCGCTTCCTGCTCGCCGTCGGTGACCTGCTCATCGGCTGGCGCCTGCTGGCGAACGCGCAGACCGCCCTCGACGCGTTCGACGCCGAACAGTCCGCTGCCGAACGCGCCTTCTACGAAGGCAAGGTTGTCGTGGCCGCATTCTTCGCCCGTGAAGTGCTGCCCCGACTGAGCTCCGATCGCGCCGTCATCACCGATATCGATGGCGACGCCATGGATCTCGACGAATCCTCGTTCTGACCGGCTGCCGGTCGACGCAGACCCGACAACCGGCCTGACGACAGATGTCCTGGACGCGGCGTTCGATCGCTACCGCGTCCAGGACTTCTGCGGGTTCAGCGAGCACCGTCGGTTGCCACCTACCCTGCGCTATGCGCGGTACCCATCGGTGCCGGCGCGAGACATGACGATATTGGAGACCACGGCGCGGGCAGACAGTCTCAGTAGGGAGTCGACGATCTCGACGACATCGCTCACTGCGAGCATCTCTTCCGGTGGGACTCTGTCATGGATCCAGGCACTCATATCGGTGTCGACGTAAGCGGGGGCGATAGTCGTGGCGGCGATGCCTTTGCCGGACTCTTCGGCGTTGAGGGTTGCGAACAAGGAGATGAGCGCCGCTTTCGCGGCACCGTACGCCGCCAGCCCGGCCTCGGCGTACACCCCGGTGATCGACGACAGCGCAATCACTTTCGCGCCACGTTCGGGCGCGAGGGCGGCCGCGGCGCGCAGCATCGGCAGGGCGCCCTGGATGAGTTGCATCGGGGCGCGCAGGTTGACGGCCAGGGTCTTGTCGAACCTGCGCATCGACGCATCCGCGAGAGGCTCGGCAGTACCGACTCCGGCATTGAGGACCAACGCCGACAGCGATCCGAACCGTTGCGAGTGCCCGGCGAGTACCGCTTCGACGCCGTCGGTATCGGCCATGTCCGTGGCCACGCTGATGACATCGCGAGCGCCGGCCTCGCGCAGCTGCGCGGCGACGACGCTCAGGCGATCGGCATCACGAGCGGTTATCGTCATCGCGTAGCCCTGTCGAGCAAGGCTTTTCGCGATCGCCACACCGATTCCGCGGGATGCACCCGTGATCAACGCGGTTCTTGTGATATCGGTCAATTCCAGTCTCTCTTCAGTGCGCGCAGTCCAGCTGCCATGAATTCCGGTGTCGCATCGGCGGCCCGCACCGCGGGCGAACCGGAGTCCGCACCGCGCAGGGCCCGATGAGTAATTCCTTCGGCGATCACACCGAGCTTGAAGTTGGCCAACGCGAGATAGAATCCCCAGCTGCGCAGATCGCGACCGGATGCGACGGCGTACGAGTCCGCCAGAGCATCGGGACTCGGTAGCCGGTCACTCGTCCACGCGGCCCGGGTGCCCAGTACCAGGTCGAATGCCGGAGACCGATAGACACACATCAGTGCGACGTCGGTGAGCGGGTCGCCGAGTGTCGACAGTTCCCAGTCCACCACGGCTCGAATCCGAGCCGGATCCCCCGGATCGACGATAGTGTTGTCGATGCGGAAATCACCGTGCACGATCGAGGCTGCGGATTCCGGCGGTAATGTCTCGGCCAACGCCGCCCCAAGGGTCGCGACATCGGTGAGCTCACGCGTTTTCACCCTATCCCACTGCGCTGCCCACAGATTCACTTGACGGGACACGAACCCGTTCGGGCGGCCGAAATCGGCCAGGCCCACCGCTTCGGTATCCACAGCATGCAATTCGGCCAGGATCCGCACCAACGCGCCCACGGCGTCCGTGACCTGTTCGTCGGTGAACGTCGTGAGATCGTCCTGCTCCCGAATCACAGCGCCGTCGACGAATTCGACGACGCTCATCTGAGCACCCAGCGCACTACCGTGTTCATCGAAGGCGATGGTCTTCGCTACCGGCACTGATGAATCCTGCAGCGCCTGCATGACGGTGAACTCGCGCGCCATATCGTGTGCGGACGGCGTGAGCCCTGCAACGGGCGGCCGCCGGATGACCCACTTCGATACATCGTCCGAAGCGACGAAAGTCAGATTGGAGCGACCGCCATCGAGCAACTCGACCCGCAGATCACCACACACGACAACACCGCGGTGCTCCAGAAAACGCTGTAGCGCGGCGATGTTCATGCCCGGCAAGGTCATTCTCCACTCGGCTGAGCTCGCTTGGCTGCGCCGATCGCGCGTTTGGCGATGGCCCATCGGTGGACCTCCGAGGGACCGTCGTAGATCCGGAACGGCCGTACCTCGCGCAAGAGCCGGGCCAAGGGCAAATCTTCGGAGACGCCCAGCCCTCCGCACATCTGTACGCTCCGATCGACGATCCGGCAGATCGCTTCGGCGGCAAAAGTTTTCGCGATCGAGGTTGAGTTCGCCGCAAGGTCGCCGTTGTCGAGTTCCCAGCAGGCGCGGAGCAGCAACGCCCGGGTGGCGGCGATATCGATCTCGTTGTCGGCAATCATCTTCTGGACCATGCCCAGATCACCCAGGCGTGACCCGAATCCCTGCCGTCCGGCCACGTGTGCCACTGCCACGTCGTGACCGCGGCGAGCGGCGCCGAGCCATCGCATCACATGTGTCATACGGGCCGGACCCAGTCGCACCTGTGCGTGTTCGAAACCGCGGTCGACAGCACCCAGCACCGCCGAATCCGGGACGAACACATCGTCGAACAACAGCTCGCAATGCCCGCCGATCATCGACCGGTCGAGGGTGTCGATGTGACGCTGCAGCCGGATGCCCGGGGTGTCGCCCGGGGCGAGGAACATGGTCGCGCCACCGCGCTGTCCCGGCTCGCCGGAAGTGCGGGCCATGATGATGAAAAGGCCCGCGCCGTCGGCCCCGGTGATGAACCACTTGTGCCCGTCGATCCGCCAGCCACCGTCGCATCGCACCGCCCGTGTGGACAGCGCGGACGGGTCCGAGCCCGCGCCCGGCGCCGGCTCGGTCATGGCGAAGGCCGAGCGTATTTCACCCCGGGCCAGTGGTTCCAGGTACTGCTGCTTCTGGGCCGGGTTCGCGATCTCGGCGAGAAGGTGCATGTTGCCCTCGTCCGGCGCCGCGATGTTCAGGGCCGTCGGGCCGAACAGCGAGTACCCGGCGGCCTCGAAGATCGGTGCACGATCCGACATTCCGAGACCGTGTCCACCGTATTCCACCGGCGCGTGCGGCGCGAACACTGCTGCATCACGCGCGGCCTGTTGCAGTTTCACTCGCACGTCATCCCCTCCCGCCGCGGTGATGTCGCCGTTGTGAGCGTCCTCGATCGGCAGCACCGAGTCGTGGATGAAGTCGCGCGTGCGTTCGGTCAGAGCACGCACCTCAGCCGAATAGGACAAGTCGATCGCCACTGACACTCCTCGCAATTGGCCGAGCGTACGCTCGGCATATATCCCGGGGTACGGTGACATGATCATGGCATACCTGTCAATACGGCCCTTCACGCTCCGGTGGCGCTATGTTCAGCTATTCTGAACATGCACACCGAGCATGCCCAAGGCGAACCTGGCGTAGTCGGCAGCGATACGCTCGGGGCTCGACTGGCCGTTGTCCCGGAACCATTGCGGCAACGACGTGCACATGGTCGAGATCGCACGCCCGGCGTGGCGAGGGCTGTCCGTCGCGAAAAGGCCCTGATCGACTCCTTCGGCGATCTCGGCGTCCAGCAGGTGCTGTAAATCGTTGCGCAACGCGCTGATTCGGCGCCGGTTCGCCGGCTCGAAGCTGCGCATCTCGCTGGCTCCGATGAGCGCCAGCTTGCGCCGGTGCATGTGGAACAAGGCCAGCGCCTCGACCATCAGGCTCAGCCGTTCGACAGGAGTCGTGCCTTCGTCACGCGCAGCAGGCACCCGCGCGAACAGCTCGGCCATCGTGATGTCCAGGCACGCGACCAAAAGATGCTGCTTGCTCCGATAGTGGTGGTAGACACCCGGAACGCTCATCCGTGCCCGCGTGGCGATCGATCGCATCGTCGAGCCGTGGTAGCCCTTCTCGACGAAGTCGTCGATCGCGGCCCTCAGCACGGGGTCGATGCTCAATGATTCGAACGCGCGCCAGCTGCGGCCGGTCCGCTTGTCCTCGACGAGCGGTGCGGCTGCGGGCACATTCGCGCTGTGGTCCGAATCCGAGTCCGAATCGCCGAGGCGATCGAGCAGCTCCCATACTCCGGTGTCCAAAGCGGCGGCGATCGCGTGCAACCGGCCGACCTCGACGCGGGTCTTGCCGTTCTCGATCGCGCTGACCGTGGCCGGGCTGACGTCGATGCGGGAGGCGAGTTCGCGCAACGAGACCCCTCGCGCAGATCGCGCCTTCCTGATGGCGGAACCGACCTCGTGCGCCGAAGGCGTCGTGGAAATCTCTGACATAGGTTCAGAATAGCTGAACATCTGAACAAGTTTCAGATACCCACGTCTCATGTTCAGGATTGACCTTCATGTTTGGTGGATGTCAGTGTGTTCCGGGTCACGATCCTTCCCGATCGGTCGGTCGGTGCCGCACCAGGCTGAACATTCGTGACCCAGTCCGTTCGGCGCTGAACAGGAGCGCCTGGGCGGCGCCGATCCTGCTGGTGGTCCTGCGTGTCTGCCAGGGCCTGGCGGTGGGCGGTGAGTGGGCGGGCGCTACCCTGCTCACCGCGGAGAACGCACCCGAGGACAAGCGCGGTACCTACGCGCTGTTCCCTCAATTGGGTCCCTCGCTCGGATTCGTTTTGGCCAGCGCGACTTTCCTGACCACCCGGCAGCCGCGCGAGATCCTGCTCGGCGCGGGCGCGGTGAGCATGTGCTTCGGGTTCTACTACATCGGCGTGACCTACCTGACCAGCTACGGCACCGGGCACCTCGGACTTCCGTCGGTCACCGTGCTCGCGGTCGGCATGGCGATCGGCTCGACTCTCGCGGCTGCCCACGATCGTCGGAGCACGCCTGTTGTGCCGGTTGTTTCCGCCGAGGTGCCCATCGCCGAAGTCGCCGAGGCGCACGCATTGCTGGACTCCTCCGCCAGCGTCGGCAAGGTGTTGCTCACCATCGGCAAGCCCTGAGTCACCTACGAGCTCTTCGTGACAGGCCGGACGAGTTCCGCCTCGGTCGGCCTCACACATTCGTCGACAGTCGATTCCACAGGCACACCAATTGCCGAACCGCCTGTGGGTGCGGTGGATGATCTCGATCGTCAGCTCATGGATGGTGGGTCGTCACGAAGCGGCGGCGCAGCGCGCAGAGCAATGCGAGCGGACAGGGAAAGCGGCGGTCGCCACGGGCTCGAGTCGTGTGGTGGCCATGCGTAGCAGGGTGTTCGGTCGAGCAGGAGCTCGGCCAACCTCGGTTGGCCCAGCTCGTGGGCCGACCACTCGTAGAGATCCTTCAGGCGGGGAGAGATGACGCCGACATCGAGCATGCGGCCGAAGCTGTGCTCGACGGCGACGTAGGTCTCGACATCGTCGCCGAGCGGGTAGCGATCGGGAAGGATGCGGGACAACGAGAGGAACACCCCGGTCATGCCGAGCCGAGGATCACCGAGTAGCGGCGCGACCGGCGCGAGTCGACCCAATGCGAGGCGTGGCGCGGATACCAGCGCGTGGGCGTAGAGAACCCGCATCAGGACGAGATTCATGAAGAACCGCTCGGTGCGGGTCTCGGTCCTAGCCAGATCGAGATTGTCCAAGTAGGCGGATACGACGCTGGCGTTGTGCGCTCGGTACCAATTCCGAGCCGTGGGCTCGGCGATGAATCGCACCGCCAATTCGACGCTGATCGACGAAGCCGGTCCGCCACCACCGCCCAGCAATACGCGTGCTTCCCAGCCGTCGCGCAGGAGTCGCTCGTTCACGGCCCGCCACCACGGGCTGCCCGGGGAGGGTCCTGTCTCCGGCCGGAGCAGACCGCGCCGCAACTGCCACCGCATGAACGCGCTGGCAGCGCGGCGGAACGGGAGGTGCACCTGCGCGCCGCCCGCGTCGCCCTCGTAGAGCTCACGCAGTAAATCCAGCCGCCCCGACGGATCGTCTCGCACTCGAGCGACTTGCTGCTCGGCGAAGTCGGCGGCACTCGACATTTTTGCATTGTCGCACCTGTCGAGGCCGCCGCCGATATGGCGGCCCGCGCCGCGATCAGGACGCGGTCACCGCCGGACTCACCCTGCCCTGGAGCAGCGGACCGTCGAAGGCTGGAGGCATTCGCTGCAAACCGTCACCCGCCGCACCATCCTCGTTCCTCACCGCGATGGCCCCAGCCGGGTCGGCGGCGGGTTCGCCGCCGCGACACCGAATACTGACCATCAGTGTCGGATCGGCGCGGAGCCGGTCGGGCTGACCAGCACAGTCACGGTGGCACGGTCAACGGCCGGTGTCGGGCCGCACGACGATAAGCGGGCATTCCGCCCCGTGCAGCACCGCTTGGCTGACCGAACCCAGCGTCATACCGGCGAAACCGCCGCGGCCGTGGCTGCCGACGATCAGCAGCTGGGCGGTTTGCGCGGTGTGCAGCAGGAGGCGAGCAGGTCGGTCTTCCCCCGCGACGCGCTCGACGTGAACGGCGGGGTATTTCTCGATGTAGCCCGCGAGGTTCTCCGACAGTAGCGCTTCGGCTTCGACTTGCATCTCGGCGCGCGACTGGTACCGCTCGAATTCGGACCAGGCGTGCACTGCTACCACACCGACGCCGCGTAGCGAGGCTTCCTCGAACGCCATGTCGATCGCCGCGACGCTGCATGGTGAGTCGTCGACGCCCACCACGATCGGTCCTGGCGAGATCGGCTCTGCTTCTTCGGGAATCACTGCGACCGGGCTGTCGGCATGCCTGACCAGCGCCGTGCTGACCGAACCGAGCAGAGTGCGGCGGAAGGCGCCGAGCCCTCTGCTGCCGACCACGATCAGCCGCGCGCTCTCGGAGCGGTCTCGCAAGGCCGGTATCGGCGCGGCGTTCACCACGGCGGTGGACACCTCGATGGCTCCGAACGAGGCGGCCGCCGCGCTCGCGACCTGGGCCGCGGCGGCGACTATCTCTGCGCCTGCCTGACGAAGCGATTCGTAGTCGACCACCGGCCCGGCGAGACCGGGGCCGTAGTCCACCGGTACTCCGATCGCGTTTACCAGGTCCAGCGGCGCATGGTGACGCGCCGCGTAGACCGCCGCCCAGCGAACGGCGGTGCGCGCCTGTTCGGAGCCGTCTACTCCGACCGCGACCGGTGGGTTCGTCTTGGCGGACATATGCGTGCCTTTCGTCCGAAGAGTTTCCGCAACGGGATAGCCGAACGTTAGGCCGCGATATGGGGACGCCGCGCCGGTCTTTGGTCACCGATGACCGGGTCCAAAGACGACCGTGGGGGCGCCCGCTGTCCACGTCGTCGTCGAGGAGTGCGCCCGAAGTCCCTGTATCCGAGGGGCCGAGATGCGTCGTCGATGGCGGCCTGCGGGCGTGAGCCGGAGCCGCCGACCGGGCGGCCATGACTGTCGCGCGGGGAGGGGCCGTTCGTCCCGGGACTGGGTGATTTCGGCCCCTGTCGAGGCTGGTGGACCCGAGCAATAGTGATGTCATGGCCAAGACTTCGAATCTCTCGGCGCCCGACCGGCGGCGCATCGCAGAACAGGCTCTGGATTCGCCAGAGCAGCGTACGGAGGACATGTTCGTCCGGGTCCAGTGCGGACGTGGTCATCATGTGGCGGCAGTGCTCGACACCGCCGTGGGTCCGGTGTTCCGATCGGTGACCGGCTTGCACGCCCACGGTGGTCGCGACTATGTCGACACCGGACATGGCTCCCACCGGAACGGCACCCGATACGCCGACCTGCTGGCGGCCGACGACTTCACCGACGACGCACTACCCGCCTCCTGCGAATGCGGGCCGCACACCCTGTCGCGGGCTCGTTTGGCGAAGGCGATCGCAGAATTCGAGCGCGTGATCCAGTTGCCCTGATCGTCTTCGACCAGACAGCAGAATCGCTTGCCGTCACGAGCTCCGGTCGGCATGGGGTCCCAGGCAGGCCGCCGACGAGCGCGAGGCGAGCAGCAGTGTGCTCCAGGTGACTCAGGGCGATGCGCAGATGGCGGATGACATGCTCACCGGCGGCGCCGTCACCTTGCAGCAGACAGATCAGGTCCACCTTCGCCCGGACGGTGGCGCGATAGGCATGCAGTGGGAGCGCAACGACATCGGTGCGGGGTCGCCGGTCGCCCGCACGTAGTCGCCGAGTAGGCGCACGCCGAATTCCGGGTTCCCGAGAAACTCGAAATCCGTGGCCAGAAAGGCGATGTCGTCGAGGCAGTCGAGGTGACGCAGCCGGTCGTCGAAGTCCAGGCAATCCAGGACCCGAAAGCCGTCGGGGAGGGCGAAGATCTCCTCGGCCAGCAGATCCCCGTGCCCTTCGAGAATGCGCCCTTCGGCGATCCTGTTGTCGAACAGTGGGATTCGGCCGTCCAGGTACCGCATCGCGAGGTGGTCGATCTGCTCCGGCAGGTTTGGGGCGGCCGGGCACGCTGGTTCTTCTCGAAGAGGTTGCGGCAGCGTCCGCCACCGCTCGCGCAATGCTCGCGCGGTGCCCGCCCGTTCCACATCGGGGCTACGGCGCGCCAAGCGATGGAATCGGACGAGCAACTCGACCAGCGCCTCGGCCGGCCGCTCGCCTGCCAGATCGGGCCTGCGGCCGCCATCGGCGACCTGCCGATCGAGGTGGCGGAGTCCGCCGCCCACAGAGCCGCCATCCGTCGCCGCGGGTCGATCGTGGTCGGAGGACCCGGCGATCGGTGACCTTCGGCCGTCACATCTGCCGTTGGTTCGCACGATGCTGAATCACGAGGGAATCGTGCGCAGCCAGCCGAAAGGTATGGATCGTCATGGCCGAACTCACGGGCAGAAGCGCCGTCGTCACCGGCGGCGCGCGCGGAATCGGCGCCGCCGTCGTAGCCGCCCTGGCGAAGGAGCGCCTCTCGGTCGTCGCCGGCGATCTGCTCGACTCCCAGGGCGGCGCGCTGGCCGAATCACTGGGCCCGAATGTGATCTTCCGCCGCCTGGATGTGACCGACGAGGCGGGCTGGTGTGCGGTCCTGGACGACGCCGAGGCGGAGTTCGGTCCGCTGGCGGTACTGATCAACAATGCCGGAATCGTCGACTTCAGCGATATCGAGTCCGAGCCTTCCTCGATGTTTCGTCACGTCATCGATGTCAACCTCTACGGCGCCTGGCTGGGCATGCACCTGGCTGCGCCGCGGTTGCGTGCCGCGGGCGGTGGGGTCATCGTCAACATCTCGTCCGCCGCCGGGCTGATCGGCTACGCGGGCGTCGGCGCCTACGTCGCGAGCAAATGGGGTTTGCGAGGCCTGACCAAAGCCGCCGCCCTGGAGCTGGGACGCGCGAACATTCGCGTGTGTTCGGTACATCCCGGCCCGGTCCGCACGCCGATGACCGCGGCGATGGACGAATCCGTCGTCGCGAACCAGCCGCTGGCACGCTTCGGCCAACCGGAGGAGGTCGCGGCGATGGTGCGCTTCCTGGTCACCGAGGCCACCTACTCGACCGGCTCGGAGTTCGTGCTCGACGGCGGCGCCACCGCGGGTCAGGTACTCGATCTGCCGGACGAATCCCGATGAGAGGCAGGCGATGGCGGACGGGAGCCCGGTCCGGGGCCTGCCGCGCGGCGGCAGGCCCCGTGCGGAGCGATCACAGGCGAGGACCAGGTCGGTCGAGGTGATCAGACCGGTGAGCCCGCCGTCGGCGCCGACGACGGCGACCGCGTCCGGATTGGGACGAAGTACGACCCGGGACGCGATCATCGAGTGTGTGACCGGTCGGTAGTCGGGGCCACGGGTTCGATCAGTCCTTCGACGAGCAGAATTCGATGGGCCTCCTGTGCGGCCGACACTCGTGCGGTGCCATCGGATACACCTTCGAGCGGATTCTCCAGTCCGCGAACGAGGACGGCCACGGCCTCCGACAGGGCACGCAGCCGGGTGTCGAGCTCGTCGAAACGGGACGGCTCCCTTCGCCCGGCGAAACTCGCGGCCAACGGACCGGCGAGTTCGGCGCCGACCAGGATTCGCCGCAGGTCCTCGGGCAGCAGCACGAAGACGTGGTCGAGCTGGCCGGGGGAGAACAAGCCGGTGAGCGTTTCGGTCACCGAACCAGCCAGTGCGACCGCCTCGTCGTGCGTGACGCCTGCTTCGTGGGCGAATTGGTCGAGGAAGGAGGGGACGTCGTGGGAAACGGGGACATGAGCGGGTACCCAGTCCTCGAAGAAGATTCCCCGCAGCATTTCGGGCAACTGCGCGCTCAGATGTGCGCTCGCATTGATACTGATGCGGTCACGCACGGAGTGCAGCCAGGCGCGCAGAACGCGGTGGGCGAACGCCCGGTCATCGGTGGCGAGGCCGTCGGCGATGGCGCGCAGCCACTCGTGGGCTGTGTGGATCGCGGGCGCGAGAGGATCGCGGTGATAGCTCATGGAGTGCGGCCTTTCACGGATGAATCGTGGTGGAGCGCGCTGGTGGCAGCCGCAGACTTAGGGCCATCGTTTCGGCCCTCGAGCGGATCTCTGCCCAGTTACGCAGATCCCCGTACTGATCGGTCGCGTACACGAGCGCGATGCGCTGTTTGTCCTTGTCCATGTCCAAGAGCCTCCTAGCATGAGTCCAGCTCGGTGAGAGGATTCGTGCCCGGGCCGACGGGACCATGGTCACCGCCGACGCCGGCGGGGACATTCGTCGAGGCGTGGGGATCGGCGGCAGGGTTGAGTTGTGTCCAATTACCCTTCAGAGGGAGCCGGTGCTCGGCAGAGCCCGATCCCGCATCGAAGGATCGCCCCCGAGGTGCGAGTCGCGAGTATTCGTTGGTGCTTTCGTGTGGGGAGTGCAGTTGATCGACCGCGTCATCTCTCGGAATCGGCTGGCGGTCATGGCCGCCGTGCTGCTGCTGGCCTCGGGTCTGGCCGCGCTCGGTAGTCCGCGCGCGTACGCGGCCGATATCACCGGGCGCAGCTACGCCAATGCGGCGGGCACCCGCAACTACTACCTGCACGTGCCGCCGGGTGACACGGCGGGCAAACCCCTGATGATCTACCTGCACGGCTGCACCGACCCCGAAGCGCAACTGGCCGACAACGGCTTCTCGCTGACGAGGATCGCCGACGAGCGGGGTTTCGTCCTCGCGTACCCGATCCAGACCAGGGACGCCAACGAGCGCTGGTGCTGGAACTGGTTCGACCCCGCCAACCAGGAGCGCGACACCGGTGAGCCCTCGATCGTCGCGGGCATCACCGAAACCCTGATCGAGGAGTTCGGGATCGACCGCGCCCGCGTCTATGTCGGCGGCTACTCCGCGGGCGGTGGTATGAGCACTGTCATGGCGGCCACGTATCCGGATCTGTACGCCGCCATAGCCCCGATGGCGGGTGGACCGTACGGCATGAGCCTGCAGCCGCTCGAAGCGGATCTCACCGGCGCCACCATTGTCGCGTCGATGGGCCCGCGGGCCCGCCCTGTCCCGGCCTTCTTCCTCCAGGACCTCGCCGATCAGACCAGCCTCTACCCGATCGGCCGTGCCAACATCCTGCAGTGGCTCGGCGCCGATCGGCGGGCGGGCAACCTCACCCTCGCCGACGCGCCGACGGCGGTCACCACCACCGCGGATCCGGTCCCCGCGACCATCGAGCACTACACCGGAAGCGGCTGTGAGCTGGCACAATTCGTCACACCCATCGGACCGGACCACATCGGCGGCGGGCTGCTCATGCAGTCACCGTCGGGACTCACGTTGCAGCGCCGGATGATGGACTTCCTTCTGGCGCATCGACTCACCGGTCCGCGGCAGGTCTGCTGAGGGGCGGGGCGAAGTTGGTGCTCGGCGAACTGGCTGGACGCCGTGGCGATACCCGGATGCCGAGGGCTGCGGCGGCCTGTACCGCGAAGGAGAGCTCCGCGCCGAGCTCGACAGTCGCCGCGCGGCGCTGAGCTGATTGTTGGAAGCCTCGGTTCAGAACTTGCCGAGGTGGTGTTCGATTCGGTGCCCGAGTCGGGCGGCGAATTCGGTGATGAAGTCCTCGGTGAGGGGCGGCCAACCCCAGAAGTCGAAGGCGAGGGCGCCCAGGGCGAAGTCGTCCGCCCATTGCCAGGTGGGGATGGGGCTCGGTGTGGTGCAGGAGGGGCAGGTTGCCGCGCCGGTACCTGTTCGCTTCCAGGCGTCGATCGCGTCCGAGAACGGCTGCCATACGGCGGGATCGGCTTCCCATTGTTGCGGGTAGTCGATGATCACGGTGGTGGCCTGGCAGCGTGGGCATACCGCGGAGGCCGGTTCGATGCAGCCTCGGCCGGAATAGTGGTCGTGGCGGCCGACGATGACGGCGACGGGGCCGGGGATCCAGTCGGCGCCCCATTCCTGGGTGATCTGCGGCCAGTCGGGGCCTGGCACAAAGCCTTCGTCGACCTGGAGGCTGTACATCGCGTCGCGCGAAGTCTCCCGAAGCAGCCATCGCCGCGACACCATCCAGTCCACCATGTGCTGGGCCAGCGTGCTCGCGTCGGCCGAGGCTACATCGAGGTCGACGATTCGTTCGAAATAGTCACCCACACCCGCATCCTGCCACCGAGGACCGACAGCCCGTACCGGAGCCGGCGGGCGCCGAGTGGCCTCCATCCGATCGGTGAACAAACACATTCCACGGCAACATGATTCGACTGCTAGTGTCGCCCTCCGTGAATACTCCGTCCTCTCTTGCCGAGGTCCGCGCCGAGATCGATGCGATCGACAGCACGATGATCGAACTCCTCGCGACCAGGCAGGAACTCGTGCGCGCGGCGGCGACGTTCAAACGTGACGAGCACGCCGTCCGCGCCCCCGACCGCTTCGCGCAGCTGATCGCATCGGTGCGGGAGCGGGCGGACGCGGCGGGCTTGTCGGCCGATGTCGCGGAGACGATTTGGCGCGCGATGGTCGGCGCGTTCATCGAACTGGAGCTGGCCGAACACGAGTCGCTCCAGGCGAGCGAGTAGCCGCCCCAGCGCACGGCCTTCTTCACCCGGTGATCCTTCGGTCGAAGGCAGGTGAGTCACCTCCGCCGGGTCGTTCGCGAAGTTACGCGGCGGTGTGCACTGCCTCAGCTTCCGGAGGGGCGAGAATGCTTTTGAATTCAGGGCAGTCGGCCAGCGGTTGATGGGTGCAGGTCGCGGTGTGGCGCAGGCCGTCTCGCATCCTGGTCAGGCGGGCGATGTCCTCGTCCAGTTGCTTGGCTCTGTCGGCCAAGTGGGTTCGGAGTTCGGCGTCCTGGGGGGTGGCTGTCAGGAACCTGGCGATCTGCGCGATGGTGAACCCGGCCGAGCGGGCGCAGGTCACCAGGGCCAGCCGTGCGAGCACATCCGGGTGGTAGGTACGGCGTAAACCGTTGCGGCCGTCGGGCTCGATGAGGCCCCGCTTCTCGTAGAACCGCAACGCGGATGGGGTCAGCCCGGCCCGCTCGGCGACTTCGGCGATATCCAACGACGTCATGCCTGATTACTCCTTGACTTGAACCGCGCTTCAAGTTGCACGATAGGCGCATGACCGAAGAAAGAGAAGACCGGATCTCGTTGCACCCGCAGGTCGAGGCGTATTTGGAGCGACTCGCCCGATTCAATTTCGGTGAGCTGCATACGTTCCCCGTCGAGCAGGCGCGCGAAGGGGTGCGTAGGGGGATTGTTCTGCTGGGCGAGCCCGAAGCTGTTGCCGACGTCGAGGACCGCATGATCCCCGTAACGGATGGGGATCTTCGGGTCCGGATCTACACTCCGGCGGGTGAGGGCCCCTTCCCGCTGTTGGTGTTCTTCCACGGTGGCGGGTTCATGCTCGGCGATCTGGACACCCACGATGGTCTGTGCCGAAGTCTCGCGAATGGGGCCGAGTCGATCGTGGTCTCCGTCGACTACCCGAGGGCGCCGGAGTACAGATTTCCGGCAGCACCCGATGCCTGCTACGCCGCGACGCAGTGGGTTGCCGACAACGCGGCCGGCATAGGCGGGGACCCCGCTCGGATTGCTGTCGGCGGCGACAGTGCCGGAGGCAACCTGGCGGCCGTTGTCGCGCAGACGGCGCGGGATCACGGCGGGCCTGACCTGGTTTTCCAGCTGCTGATCTATCCCGACCTCGATTTCCGGAGAACGAATTACTCCATCCGCGAGTACGCGGGCAAGTACGGCAATATCGGCAGGGCCACCCAGCACTGGTTCATGGACAACTACCTGACCGCTGAAGAGGAGAAGCTCGATCCCAGAGTCTCGCCCCTGCTCGCCCCCGACTTGGCTGGGCTCCCACCGACACTCGTCATCACCGCTCAGTACGACGCGCTGCGAGACGAGGGTGAACAGTACGGCCAGCGGTTGGAGGCAGCCGGCGTCCCGGTCACCGTCAGCCGCTATCCCGGAATGATCCACGAATTCGTCCGGCACACTTTCGACGACAGCGAGAAAGCGCGAACCGAAGCAGCGACAGCACTCCGGAAGGCGTTCATCCGCTGACCGTCACCGCACGCGGGCAAACATCCAGGATCTTCTCCTCGAATGCGGCCCCGCACCGCAGGAACCAACCGCTGGACCGATCGAGGTCCTGGATCAGCCACAGCGGTATCGGCGTCCGACTGGTGGCCGGACGCCGATACCGGTCACCTCGAGCCGGTGACGTGCCGAGCCCTTCGCGGGCCGCTCGTTTCGTCCGTGCAGGCCCCGGGGTGACCGCTGAAGCGTTGAAGCAACGCGGCAGCCACGCCGGGGCCTGCGGGAACGGCCGAGCTAGATCGTCTCCGACACCAGGGCAGCCGCAACACGTCCGCGTTCTGCGGACGTACTGTCGCTCCCCGGACCGGGGATCGGTCCCGTCAGCTCTGCCGTCAAGTGCTCGCCTTCGATATCCACCTGTGGCGTCAGCCGTGCGAGCCATCCCGGCAGCCACCAGGCTCGGTCTCCGAGCAGGGTCATGACCGCGGGAATGATCGTCATCCGAACGATGTAGGCGTCGAACGCGACTGTGATGGCCAGTGCGAAGCCGATCGACTGGATCAGTGCGTTGTCCTCCATGACGAAGGCGGCGAACACCGCGATCATGATGACCGCCGCCGCGGTGACAACCCTTGCGCTGGAGGTGAATCCGCTGGCGATCGCGGTGGTTGCGGACTCGCCTCGGGTGTAGGCCTCCCGTATCCGAGACGCCAGGAACACCTGGTAGTCCATCGCCATGCCGAAGACTATGCCGATGAGGAAGATCGGTATGAAGCTCACCAACGGTTGCGGATTCGGCATGATGCCCAGTCCGCCTTCTTGGAAGACGAAGACCGTCGCGCCCAGAGTGGCGAGCACGCTCATGAGGAATCCCAGCGTGGCGGTCAACGGGACGAGCAGAGAGCGGGACACGACTATCAGGAGCAGGAACGCCAGGCCGACCACGGCCAAGAGGTACGGGATCAACGCGTCACCGAGTCGAGACGAGATATCGAGCTCTATCGCGGTTTGCCCGGTTACGCCGTAGGAGATACCTGCGTCATGCAGGAGAGACTCTTTCGTGCGCAGTTCCGACACGAGGTTCCGGGTTTCCGCGCTGGACGGTCCCGATGCCAGGGTGACCAGGATCTGCGCGGTGTCACCCGTGGGGCTGAGAGCGGCAATCTGAGCGCTCTGCACTCCGCGCGTGCTGGACGCGGTGGCGACAACCCGTGTGAATGCGTCCGTGCGATCCTGGGCGGGGACGTTCCGGGCATCGGCGACCACGAGCAGCGGCCCGTTGCGTCCCGGCCGAAACCATCCGCGATCAGCTCATAGGCTTTGCGTGCGTGACTCGACGGATCATCGGTCGCGGCGCTCGGCAGCGCGAGCTCGAGTCGGGACATCGTACCTATGGCGCGCCCCGCGGTCTCGGCCCTGTCATCGGTGCGTTCGAGTTCGTCCCGGACCCGCGCGAGGATGAACAGCGAATAGTCGATCGCCACCGCCAAGCCGATCATCACGGCGAGTGCGGGTGTGAACTCGCTCAGGTCCAGGAATCCGGTGTCTATGGTGATCATCAAGCTGGTCGTCACTACTCCCACGATGGCTGTGAGCAGCGGCAGGCTCGCGGCGACCAGCGAACCGAACATGACGAGTCGCCTGCGCTGATCCAGCGCAAGTTCGGTGTGCCATCATAGTGACGAAAGTTGCCTATGTGGTTTGTGGTGTTCCTCCGTCGGTAGGGCCAATCGCGACCTGCGTCGAGAGCGGGTCTCCTGGGAGGCGCGGAACAGATGGCATTCGACGAAAGCGGCAACCAATCCACGCGCGTCCGCTGACACCGCTCGTCATCGCTTGACCCACCGTTGCCCGCAGGCACCGGCCGAGCTGTAGTAGCGCACTACTCCAATTCCATCGCCGCCTGAACGGGTTGAACGGCATACCAATCGGTGGCCGGCTCGTCGGTGCCAGTCTTGCGGCTGCGCGCCTCCGAAACCGTCGTTCTCGTCGGCGTCTCGCGTGAAATTGGCGTAGTCGACTACCCGTGTCAACCCCTGCGGAGATCGTCATCCTTAGAAGTGCAAGACAAACGTGAACTTCGGTCTATCGGGCCTGAGCGACAACGAAGTCGGTGCGGATGCCGGGGCAACGGCGCGGCGACATCCGCCTGAGTCCGAGATCGAGCACACCTGCCAATGGGCGACTGCTCGAGCACATCGATGTGCGGGTCGAGGGACTTTCGTCATCGAAGCAGGGGCCTGCTGCGGCGTCGACCGACCGGCCGCGGCACGACCGGAGGTTCGGTCGGTGTCAGTAGAAAGGCGTGGTTATCCTGCCGCCGAAGAGGTCGGAACTGTAGCTCTGGTAGATCGGGTCGGCGACGTTGCGCAGATGGTTCATGGCTGCGTGGGCGTCTCGCCAATAGCGTTGGAAGGGCCGGTCGAGCCGAAGCGCGCCGCCGCCGGCATGGGTGAAGAGGCTGTCGACGGCGTCGACGGCTCGGCGCACCGCCCGGACCTGATCGTTACGGAAGGCGATGCGCTCGCTCGCCGTGAGTTTCTCTCCGGAAGAAGTGATGTCGAACATGCGATCGGCGTTCGTGAGCAGGACCGCGCGGCTGGCGTTGATGTCTGCGGTGGCCGCCCCGAGCGCCGACAGTTGATGCGAGTGCTGACTCACACGGGACCCGTCGACCGCTAGGGCGCGCGATGTTCGCGATGCTGGCCGTGCTCGCCGAGTACCAACGCGAGCTGATCCTGGCCAACACCACCGACGGACTCGCCGCCGCACGCGCCCGCGGCCGCGTCGGCGGGCGCCGGCCGAAACCGACCGCTGAACAAGCCGAACTCGCCCAGCGCCTCTACGACGAGAGCCAACACACCGTCGCCCAGATCGCCGACATCCTCGGAGTCGAACGCGGCACCCGCTACGGGCACCTCGACCCCGCCGGTGTCGGCGCCCGGCCCCGCTACGGGCCCGCGACGTCCCTGCCCGCTTGACACTGATAACCGAAAGTCATTCCGGCAGTGTCCGATTCATAGCACGACGCAAACGAACCACAACGCCGATGACAGGGCACTCTTCTGGCGGATCGGTCACAGCGGTCAGGAATCTGCGTTCGTCGATTCCGAGAGGTAACCTGAGGCGCACGGTACAGCGGGAGGGGTGTGGTTTGACGCAACGCTGGGTGACGATCTGTCTGCCGCCGGATGCGATCGATGACGTGGAAGCCGCGATTACGCGATCTCTTGCTCCATTCGAGATGCGGCAAGGGCTCCCGGAGCGAGATATGTGGGACACGTGGCGGATTCGGGATGGCGGGGAAGGAGCCGGGTTCTACGTCCGGCCGGGCCATGAGGACGATCCTCGGCTGATTCACGACGGCCCCAACCAATTCGGCATCGTGCTGCCCCCCAAGCGAGGCGAGTGCGCGGGCGGCCCGAAGTCCTTGCTGAATGTCGCGGTGCACAACCTGTCATGGCCCGATGTACTCACCCTGGACGGTTGGTGGGTCGAATCGAGCGGCATTTGCCGACATAAGGATTGGGGCGAGACCATGTCCCGTGAGGACCAACCCGACTGCCCCATACCACCGGGCGGCATCGAAAACTACCTGGAGACACTGCCCGACGACACAGTGCTTGTTCGGGTCTGTTGCCACGGCTAGCAGCACCCTCTCTTGCCGCATAGTGCGCCTGCAGTGATGCTCTGGGCGGAGTCGACGGGCATCACGAAAGCGGTTGCGGCTGTTGTTATTTCTTGCCGGATCCGCCGCTGTTGGCGTTGGTCGCGCCCGCGGATTGGGCGCGGCTGTCGAATCTTGTTGCGGCCGTGCGGCTGCGCGGGTTGTGAGCTCCTGCGTTCTGGATCGCGGAGGCCCTGCTGGCGGTCAATACATCAGCTGCGCAAGCCAGGGACGAACTCTTCGCCCCTGACGATCGAGTCGCTGGTGTTGTTGGCCACTCGTGTGGAGGTCATCCTCCGGCCTCTCGCATTCGCGTCATGCGGGGGTGCCGCCGCGAAGCCAGTCGGCCCAGGGGATGCCCCAATCGCCGTTCTGCCAGATGTCGAGGGGGTCGCCGCCGGTGTTGCGGACCTCGACGACGTCGCCGGGGACGACGAAGTCGTAGAACCATGCGGCGTCGTTGGGGGAGAGGTTCAGGCAGCCGTGTGAGACGTTGGTGTTGCCTTGGGCCCACATGGTTGCGGCCAGTTCGTGCACGAAGATTCCGTCGTGGCTGATGCGGACCGCGTTGTTGATGCTCGTGCGGTAGCCGCCGGAGTTGGTCGGCAGGCCGTAGCTGGACGAGTCCATGATCACCGGGTTGTTCCGGTCGAGCACGGTGTAGATGCCGGGGCGGGTCCAGAACGACAGGTATCTGCCACCGACGACGGTGGAGCCGCCCTTGCCCATCGATGTGGGCATGGTGCGCACCAGGTTTCCGTTGTCGAAGACCTCGATCTGTTTGGTGTCGTCGTCGGCGATCGCGACGTGCGCGGGGCCGATGATCACCGACACCCGTTGGTCGCGCAGACCGTAGCGGCCGTCACCGAGCGCGCGTCCGAAGAGTTCGGCCTCGATCGTGATTCTGGTTCCCGGCGCGTGATAGCGCTCGGGCCTCCAGTGTGCGTTGTGATCGTCGAGCCAGTACCAGGCACCGGTGACGGCGGGCTGGGTGGTGACCTTCAGATGGCGTTCCGCGGCGGCCCGGTCGACGGGTTCGTCGAAATGGGCGACGAGCACGAAACCCACTCCGTAGGTGTCGTTTTCGGCCAGCTCGACGAGATTGGCGGAGCGCAGGGAGACGTCGAGGAGTTGTTGCGGTCGCACCGTGGTGCAGGTCGTCGTCGCGGTGACGTCGCCGGCTTCGCCTTGCGCCACGGCTCTGGCGGTGTAGGTGTGTCCGTAGCCGAGTGGTTCGGCGCTGGTCCAGGTTCGATGATCGGGTGCCGGGGCGCCGGGCAGTGATCTGCCCGTTTCGTCGATCCATTCGACCGACCGCAGTGTCCCGTCGGTGACCGTGACCGTGCCGGGGCTGCGCGCATCGACGTCGTGGGTACCAGGTGGAGGATCGAATCGGATCGTGGCGGGTTTGGGGGGCGCGGGGTCGAGCCGCCCGCATCCGGCCAGGGTGAGGCCACCCGCACCGGCGAAGCCGATCAACAGCCGACGACGTCCCAATGCCACCGCGTATCTCCCTTCGCTGGGTGCAGCAGGGCCGACCTCTGTCCGCAAGCATGTGACAGCTACGCGCGGGCGGAGATGGCAACGAGCGGTATCTCCACCGATCCGTCGCACAACCGACACCGTTCCGCGATTGATCGGAATTTTCGGACAAGACGGTCAAAGCGTCGCTGTGCCCGACTTCAGGGGGAACGTGTCGTGGCGATTATGTGGACGCATTTACTCCCTGGTCCAGCCCGTGCGCGGGCATCAAATGTGACGAAGTCCGACCGTCGAATGTGATGCAGGTCATTGACCGAGGAGGTGGGGTTGGGCATCGTCATCAATTCGTTATCGGAAAGAACCTGGTTGGAGATGCCGAATGGCCGACCACAATTTTGCTTACGACCTCACGCTGGACGAGGCCCGACGGCGCAGCGCCGTCGTCGCGGCGCTCGGTGACGACTGGGATCCGGTGGCGGTGCTCGCCGAGGAAGAGCTGGCGTACGACATGCTGTACTCCAATCTCGACGATGAGCAGCAGCGGATCTACGAGGAACTCGTCCAGGCCGGGATCCTGCCGGAACGGGCGCCGCGCCTTATCACCGACTGATCTCACCGCCGAGCACGAACCTGACTGGTGTTCGGCGTGTCGCCTCCGGCGCCGTCGTCACCGACACAGCTCAGCACGATCATCACGTCCGCACGAGCAGTACCTTCCTTCTCGACGTCTTCGATGAACCCGACCCGGCTCGCCGGGCCGCAGCCATCGCCGAGACCTATACCGACGATGTGGTGTGGCATGAATCGGACCGCCCGGTGCGCAGGCGCGAGGATTTCGAATGCCGCGCCGAAGAGTTGCGTGCCGAAAATCCGGACTGGGTCTTCCGGCCCGCAGGCCCCGCGTCGGAGCTCGACGACATCGGCCACCTCGGCTTCCACTACGGCCCTGTCGACCAACCTCCGGTGGTCAGCGGCATGGACATCGCTCGTACCAAAGACGGCGTCATCATCGAGCTCTACACCATCGTCACCGAGATCCGTCAGCCGTCCTAGCTCGACCGAGATGGCCGGCCGGGAACTTCTACGGAGTGCGCTACTTCCGGTGGGCTCTCCTTCGGACTTGCTTCGGAGACACCATGATCCCGCCTATCGCGCGTTTCCCAACGGCCACGCGGCCGCACCCTGAGGTCTGACGGTCGGTGGCCGCGTCGCGGGGTCCGAAGAGAACCCCGCGACCAGCTACCAGCTGTGTTGCGCCGATCCCGCATCCGTCAGGCGGCGTCGAGGGCCGCGGTGATCTTGTGAGCCATCGCAGCAACGGCGGGGCTGGGCTCGCTCTTGCGGGACCCGGCGGCGGCTTCGATGGCGATCAGGACGGTGCCGCGGAAGTTGTCGGCCTCGGCCGGATGTTGCTTGCCGAGCAGGCTCATCGCTGCGGTCAGGGCAGGCAGCACCTGGTCGGCGAGTTCGGCGACGGACTTGCCGTGCAGGTGGATGTCTTTGGACTTGGCGGCGAGCACATGCCCGACCAGCCCGGTCGCCGAGGTCAGGGCGATGGAGCCGTGCGCGATGCCCTTGTGCGGCGCACCGGAGGCGGCCATCAGCGACACGGCGCCGTAGGCGGCGGTGCGCAGGGTGCTGTTGTCCTGGTCGGTCAAGGTGATGGTGGTGGACATGTCGTGTACTCCTCGAAATCGGTTGTGGCACCGACTGAAACGGTGTCGGCGCCGGTCGTTGTGTTCGATGTACACACCCTCGCCGGGCCGACTGACACCGACCTGACATACCCCTGACACCTCTGCTGACACCGCGTCGGCCATCGACGCGCTGACCGCTGTGATTGACTGAGGGCTTCGGTGAAGTGACTCTTGCCGGTGCCGGAAAGGTCACGGACGCACCGGTTTTCGCGGCGTCCGATCCATTCCCGGGTGCGCAGCGAGGCCTGGGTGGCAACGGAAGGCTCCCCGGTTTCTCAATAGCCGGGCACGTTCTGCGCCACGGCGGGTGCCAGGCGTGAAGATGTTGCCTGTTCGAGACATCCGCGTCTCGATCTTCGGCCCGCGTGGAGGGTCCATCAGCCCGGGATGGGTATGCGCATCTCGAGCCGTGGCTGGAGAAGCTCGCCGCGTTCGCCCCGGAAGATCCGCGGCGGGCACGGATGCGGGAGCAGATCGTGGCGTGCGGGTTGCCGCTGGCCGAACACATCGCGCGCCGGTTCGCCGGTCGTGGCGAGGCGTTCGAGGATTTGCTCCAGACCGCGCGGGTGGGACTGGTGCAGGCGGTGGATCGCTACGACCCTGTCCGGGGAAGTTCGTTTTTGGCGTTCGCAGTGCCGACGGTCATGGGCGAAGTGCGCCGCCACTTCCGGGACCGCACCTGGGCGATGCGCGTCGAACGCGGAGTGAAAGAGACGCACGCGAAGATCGGCCCGGCGACCGAGGTCCTGGCCCAACGGCTGGGTCGGTTGCCGACCGCGCGGGAGATCGCCGCCGAGATCGACGTCGACCTGGTCGAGGTCGTCAAGGCGATGACCGCAGCCAACTGCTACAACACCAACTCACTCGACGTGACCATTCGCGACGAGGACCTCGACGGCCCCTGCACGCCCGGGACCGCCGTGTGCCGCGACGAGAAATGCTATGGGCTGCTCGAGGACGCTATGGCGGTGCGGCCGTTGATCGCGGCACTGCCCGCGCGGGAACGACAGATCCTGATCTGGCGCTATTTCGGATCGATGACCCAAACCCAGATCGCCGAACGCCTCGGCGTATCCCAGATGCACATCTCCCGAATCCTTTCCAGCACCCTGGCCAAATTGCGCGAACAAACCCTCACCGAGCCCAACGCCACCTGAACAACCGCATGCGCGGCGGCTGCCTCGGACCTGCGCCTTGCCCGCCGCCGCGCCCCCGCAACAGAAGCACCCCTGTTCGACCCGGAGGTCCTCCTCGGAAGTCGATTGAGCTGCTGCGGGATTGGGAACTGGCGAATCGGGTATTCACGTGGCTGCGTGCCGAGCTGCGGTCTCCGGGAAGAGTGCCGTGTCGTGCTGCCCTGAGTAGGTCGTGTGCGGTGGCGAGCACGCGGGTGGCCGACGGCAGGCGGACGCCGAGATGGTCGATGTGTCGAGGAGAGGTCTTGTTGCTGCAATCTGGGGTCGGTCGTGGGCGGTCGCTGCGATCTGTCGACGCCATCCGGCGCTGCGGGTCCGGAGTCACTAGGGTCTTTCGTTGTAGTAGTCGAGAGTGCGGCCGGGACGGCCGGGGAGGAGTGCCGCCGATGGGGAATCCGATACCACCGGGTCAGCCGGGTGGGTACGGGTCGCCGGGCCAGTCGAATCCGTATGGGGGTCAATTGAACCCGCAGCAGAGTCAGCCGCATCCCTATCTCGGTCAGCCGCATCCCTACGGTGCACCGCCGCCCGGCGCGCCGAGTCCGGTGCCACCCGTGCCCAGTTACGGTCCACCGAACCGACCGGCGAGCGGCGGCGCGATGGAGCGGGTCGCGGGCGGTCTGCTGTTGGTCGCCGCGTTGCTCGCCATCGTCTTTCGGGTGGCCAACGCGTTCTCCGCGAGTTCGCGTTTCCTCTGGTCGGACATCATGCTCGTGCTGATGATCCTGCTCGCGATCCTCACCGGTATCTGCGCGCTCGCGGGGATGGGCGCGAAGTATCCCGCGCTGCGCGCGCTCGCGGCGGTGGCTGCGGGCATGCTCCTGTCCGGCATGGTGGAAGCGGTGCTCAGTGCCGCGCAGTTCGAATTCCTCTTCGAAGACACCTTTTGGTTGTCCATCCCGTGTGCGCTCGCCGCATTCGCCGCCACCCTCGCGACGGTGGTCGCCGCTGCTGCGGCGCGAACGCCGCCCGCGCCGGGAAGTCAGGGGCCGCACGGGTACCCGGCCCGGAACTAGTCGCCGCGCCGTAGCTCCGCAACCGGTGCTCTGAAACAGCGGAGGGAAGCGCAACCGAACCGATGAACCTGGCGCCGACGAGTCCCTGTCGGCATCCAGAGCCCACCATCAAGGCCTCGAAGCTCTGTCGCAGGCCACTGACATCCAGATGCCCGTCGGGGCATTGGTCACGAGAAACCTACGCGCGTCGCCGAGTTCGTGGCGGTGATCTCAACCCGGCCCGGACGGTGGAAACTCCGATCTGACGTGGGTACCGAGGGTTTCCAGCGTCTCTCGGGGATGATGGTGCCCGGTCTGGCGGTTGTGTCCGCCCGAGCCACCGACCGACGAGTGGGTGATCCGGCTCGATAGGTGCAGACATGAGCGAAAGTTCCGATTCCGGGAGCGGGTTCGGGCGACCAACGGCGGGAATCGAATTCGGCGCCGTGGCCGCTTTCGCTGCCGCGTGGGAAGCCGACGGTCTGCCACCGGTCCTCGCCGACTACCTGCCGGGCGCACGCCTGGATGCGCTGATCGAACTGATCCGGATCGACCTGCGGCATCGATGGCTGCGCCGACCGGCCGGGACCCGCCCCGATGAACCCGTCGCGGCCACAGCCGGGCGCAGGCGGCTGTGCGAATACCGGTCCGAATTCCCCGAACTGACGCCGGAGCGTCTTCCGGCCGACCTGGTGTACGAAGAGTTCGTGATTCGCCGCCACAGCGGCGAACACGTGGATCCGGGCGAATACCTGCGGGAATACCCCGAGCAGGCGGCGCAACTGCGCGAGCTGCTCAACGCCGAGGAAGAGCAGAGCGCCCAGCGCGGCAGCCTGGAACTCACCGCCGCGACCTCTGGCGACTCGATCACCTCGTCGGGGTATCCGACTCGCACTGCTATCGAACTCCGCACCGGACAGGGCACTGCCGGAACCCAGGTCACCGGGCTGGACCGTATCGCCGTCGGTGATCGAATCGATGATTTCGACCTGCTCACGGTGCTGGGCAGCGGTGCGTTCGCGCGGGTGTTCCTGGCCCGGCAGCGGTCGCTACAGCGGCTGGTGGCGGTGAAGATCTCCACCGACCACGGCACCGAACCGCAGACGCTGGCACAGCTCGACCACGACTACATCGTGCGGGTCTTCGATCAGCGGCTGCTGGACGAGCCCGACCCGGACAGGGATCCCGGTGGGCGTCGGCTGCGACTGCTGTATATGCAGTTCCTGCCCGGCGGCACCCTGCTGGGCGTGTTGCACCGGGTGCGGGCCACCCCATCGGACCAGCGCAGCGGACAGCTGCTGCTGGACGCGGTGGACGCGGCAATGGCGGAGAAGGGAGAGATCCGGCCGACCGATTCCAGCGTGCGCGCGGAGATCACGACGCTGTCGTGGCCGGAAACCGTCGCCTGGCTCGGGCGCAGACTCGCCGAGGCGCTGACATACGCGGACGCGCACGGAGTGCTGCACCGTGACGTCAAACCGGCCAATGTGCTGCTCACCGCCGAGGCGGTGCCCAAACTCGCCGATTTCAACGTCAGTTTCAGCCGCGATCTCGCCGAGGCCAACCCGGTCGCCTATTTCGGCGGCTCTCTGTCGTACATGGCACCGGAACAGCTGGAGGTTTGCCACCCCGGCTACGACCGGTCCGCCGACGATCTCGACACCCGCGCGGACATCTATTCGCTCGGTGTGGTGCTGTGGGAGCTGCTCACCGGCGCCAAGCCGTTCGACGACATCACCGCGGGTGAACACGACGATGCCGCCACGCTGGCGGCCATGGTGCAGCGCCGTCGCGCCGGGGTGGATGCGGGCGCGCTCGAGCGGATTCCGCCCGACTGTCCGGCGGCACTGCCGGGTGCTGCTGACCTGCCTGGCGCCCGAGCGTGACCGGCGGTGGGCCGATGGCGCGGAATTGGCCCAGCAGCTGGAAGTCTGTCTGGACGAGCGCGCCCGCGACCTGGTCGACCCGCCGCCGTCCAGTTGGCGATTACGACTACGGCCGTGGCTGGTGCCGGTAGTGGTACTCGCCGCGTGCATCCCGAACGCGCTCGCATCGGCGTACAACGTCGAGCACATTGGGACGCTGATCGTCGAACGGCTGAGCCTCCCGGCGCAGCACGCGGGACGGATCACCGCAGCCCTGACGAACGCGGTGTTCTTCCCGTTGGGCATCGCGCTGGTGCTGTACATGTCGCGGTATCTGCTCATCGTCTCGCGCGGCCTGCGCCGGGGCCGGGAATACGACCCGCTGACACTTGCCCGGGCACGATCGGATGCCCTGCGGCTCGGCGATCGTGCTGTGCTGGTGTCGTTTTCACTGTGGAGCCTGGCGACGATAATCTTCCCGCTCGTGATCCACCTCACGACCAAAGAGCTCAGCGAGGAGGTGCTGCTGCACCACTTCGGCGGAGTGCTGGTCTGCGGTGCGATGGCGGTGGCCTACCCGTTCTTCCTGGTGACGTTCTACATGGTGCGCTGCATCTATCCGATGTTCCTCCCGCTCGGCGACATCACCGCGGCCGATGCTCTGCATCTGCGCCGACTCGATCGCCGCTGCACCGTGTACCTCACCGTGGCGGCATCGGTGCCACTGCTGGCGATCGCCGGGGTGACCTTGCTACCGCCGAACGACATTCCGCTGGTGCTCCTGGCCGTGCGGGTGTTGTGCATCGGCGCGATCATCGCCTTCATCGTCGTCTATGTGCTGTTCCGTGCGATCGAGGCTGATCTGAAGGCGTTGAGACGCGTGGTGGACCCGGTCGCCGGACAGCGTGAGCCGCATGCTGCCGGTCGACTATGAGCACACAGGGTCTGGGCGAGGGCTGCTGCCTGCTACTGCGCGGCTTGGCGCTCCTCGTCCCCGTCGCTTTCCTGATCGGTGAACGAGCTGTCATTTTGTCGGCCGTGTCCGATGCCGCGCCATCCCAGTGGGAGTTGGACACGGCCGGCCCGGATATCGCCGAGGAGTTGCGCGTAACCCTCACGGACCTCGCCGAGATGGACCCACGCCGAGTGCCGAAGCTCATCGCAGTCGGCGTGCAGCACCGTCCACCACGCCTCGGCGTAGCTCTTTGCGACATGACTGATCACCTCACCGAAGGAGTGAGTGTGGCGGCGGGCGCACCGGCTGTGGCGGACGTAGAACACCGCCCAAGAGTTGATCTTGTCGATGACCTTCGCGATATCCGTATGGAGAGCCGCCTCGGTGCGGGCGGGTGGATGCCGATGAGGATTCAAAACCGCCGAAATCAGGGCGGCGTGTAGATCGCCCAGTTCTCGCGCCCACGCGATCAGCGGCAACGGCCCAGCGAGACGACCACCGATTGCGGCCAATAGTTGATCCGGCGACAGCAGGGATCCCGCATCCGTTTCCGGATCCTCCGGTGCTTCCGTCATATCCGCGTCCATGGCGATCACATGTCCTCCGTCGCGGGCCGACGCTTCGAGCAGGCCAGATGGTTCTTCGTTGCCGGCGACGGCCATGTGGTGGACTTCGCCGGGGTTGCCTGCGCAGCCTCGGGGGCCGTCACGCGGTGAACGGTGACGATCTGGCGGCGAGGGCTCATGGCGCGCGGTGGCCGGACGCTGCGGCCGGTGACGACGTGGTGGTCGCCGCCTCGGGCGACGCGCGTCGAGATGTCAATGCCATGGCCGGGACGGTCGGTCATGCTGTAGTGCGCCGATTCCACAGGCCGCGGAGGTGGGCTCGTATGTGCAGATCTGAGGCTTGTTGCTCGATCGCGACCTCAGCTGAATAGGCGTGCCGTTGCATAGTTGACTGCTCGAAAGTAGATGAATGATTGATACAACGAGATCACGGCTGTGACTCGGCGCATAATGCTAGTACTGACTGCGCACTCAGTCAACGACTGGGGCTGAGCGGTCAGTGGACACTAGAGTGTGCCGGAATTCGGACGAGGAGGGGTGGTACCGGGTGAGTAGGCGTGCGGCTGAGCCGGGCAAGTCGGGTGCGATTCTGGATACTTTCACGCGCCATGTTGCCGAGAAGGGCTACGACGGGACCAGCTTCAGTGGTGTAGCAAGGGAGTTGGGTATCTCGCAGGGCTTGATCGTGCATCATTACGGCACGAAGGCGCGGTTGCTGGAAGCCTTGCATATTTCCTATATGCGGCAGCGTATCGATGAGGCGGAGCGCATCATTTCGCAGTTTTCCACGCCTACCGAACGGATGGCCGGACTGTTGCACGCCTCCATGCTCTATCAGGTGCGCGATAGAAATCGGACTGTCGCGTTCCAGCGTGAGGTCGCGCGGTTCGCTGAGCAGGACGAGACTGCCGAGGGGCGTAAGTTGCGCCGGTATTACATCGGAATCATGCGCGGCGTGCTCGAATCGGGCGTTGCTTCCGGCGAGTTCCGGCCTGTCGATGGAAGTGTCCGGACCCTGCTCATCTTCGGTGCGGCGCAATGGGCGTGGACGTGGTTCGATCCGGAAGGGCGTAGCTCCGCCGAGCAGGTCGGTGCTGAACTGGTAGATCTCACTCTTGGATCTCTGTTGGTGGATAGGAGCTCGTTGCCGCGTCTCAGTGATCCCGAAGGCCCGCTTGTTGCCGCGGTGACCAAGATCATCACCGACGCGGAGGGGACGCCGGAAGAACTGCCGGACGGATGACCGTGGTCCGGCGGACTCGTTCGGTGTGCGTCCGTGACCATGTGGCGGCGACGCACTCGCGGCGGCCGGGCCGCGGCCGAAGAGGCTGACGATGCCGAGCCGATCTGCCCGGCAGTGGCCCGGGTCGTGCTGGGGTTCCGTCCCTGGTTGCAATTTCACGGTATGCTGAAATACGTTTCAGCGGGTGCTGAAGCGGCATCGGCAGGTATTCACGCGTGCTCGTAGAACGGGCAAAAAGGGGACAGCGGGGCATGGCGGCACGAGCAGGAAGGGGTCCGCGCGGGGAACGTGGCACGCAGGCGGACCGCATCCTGACAGCCGCCCGCAAGTCCTTCGCCGAGCGGGGATACAGCGGGACCTCGTTGCGGTCGGTGGCTCAGGCCGCCGATGTGGACCCCACCCTGGTGAACTATTACTTTTCCAACAAGACGGGACTGCTGAAGGCGGCGCTGGAGCCGCCGGATGCCTTCGGTGAGGCCATTGCCGAAGCCGCCAAGGTGCCGCTGGACGAGCGCGGGCGGGCCTTCGTGGAGGCGGCGCTGCGCATGTGGGACGACCCGGCCACCGCGGAGGTTCTGCGTTCGATCATCCTCGCGGCAAGTCACGAGCCCTTCGCCATGGAGCGACTCCGCTCCGTCTTCTCCGCGCTCGTCCTGCAGGTCGTGTCGGCGAGCCTTTCTCACGATGAGGCCGAGTTGCGCGCAGATCTGGTCTCCACGCAGATCGTCGGCCTGGCGATGACACGTTACGTCTGGGCGCTCGACCGTATTGCCGACATCCCCTCGGAGCAGGTCATCCGGCTGATCGCGCCGACTGTGCAGCACTACCTCACGGGCGCCCTGGGCGGGGACATCCCAGGGAACGTCTGACCGCAAGCGACTGCTCGACGTGGGACATCGCCCGCCGGTCCGCGAGTTTCCAGTGCAGACCGCCGGTAGCCGGTGTCCCGAAATCTTCCACCCCCTCCATGGGATGGCCTGCGAGGACGATGCATCGTTCCGGTCCGTGACCTCGGCTTCCCTGGGGCGTTCACGGTTCCGACGTGTACGACAACGACAGGTCACCGGGCTCGCGACGGTCCCGTCCCTGGAGGCTCCGGCGCCGTTTCGACGGCACTCGCGAGCGGGGAGCGGCGGCCAAGCGGGCGGGCATAGTGCCGTACTAGCCGCAGCCGGCCAAGGCGGCGGGCATTGCGCCGTACAGCCTCAGTCGGCCAGCCGGGCTCGCGAACTGATCGTCAAGCGCCTTCCCGCCCTCAGCCCCGCCGCGCTGAACGTGTGCCCCGGTGGCGGCGAGCTCCCGGCGAACACCTCGTAGGCAAGCGGCCACCCGGGCGGCGCCCGTCGGACACCGTATTTTCATGACCTATTGAAATTACCCTTGCCCGTAGCGAGCAGGCGCGCGTACGGTGAGCCCAGTTAATTTCAGTACACGTGGAAATGGAGTGCCATGGTCCGATTCAAGGCTGCTGGAGTGGAGCCTGGCCAGCGTCAGCTCAACGGACCGCAGACCACCGGTCGTCAGTACCGCAATCTGTCCTCGGCCCAGCACAGGACGACCCGTGAGGACAATGTGCCCGTCCCGGTCCGAGATGGCACCCGGCTCCTGGCCGACATTCACCGGCCCGACGCGGAAGGCAGGTTCCCCACCCTCATCGCGGCGGCCCCCTACCCGCGCCAGCTCCAGGACCTGGGCGCCCCCGCGGCCATCATCGAGGCAGGCGCCAGTGACTTCTGGGTGCCGCGCGGTTACGCCCATGTCATCGCCAACCTTCGCGGCACGGTGGGCTCGGGCGGCACCTACACCTTCTTCGACGAGCAGGAGCGCAAGGACCTGTTCGACCTGGTCGAGTGGGTCGCCGGGCAGCCGTGGTGCGACGGGAACGTAGGCATGATCGGCATCAGCTACTACGCCATGACCCAGATGGAGGCGGCCACCCAGCGACCGCCTCACCTCAAGGCCCTGTTTCCCTTCAACGTCACCGTCCAAGCGTGGGAAGCCAGCTACCACAACGGCCTGTTGAGCGAGGCTTTCGTTACCCCCTGGTTCCGCGCGTTGGGCGTCCTGTCCGCCCACGGCGACCGTCTCTACCGCAAGGGTCTGTCCCGTCTCCTGCGCAAAGTTCTCGCCATTCCCGCCGTCCACCACCGGTTCCGCCACGCCGACGCCGTCCAGGTGCACCACGGCCTGCAGCTGGTCAGCCGCTTGCGCCACGATGCCCACCCATGGGGCGCTCTGCTGAACGCAGTGGCCGAGCACCCCGTTCGGGACGAGTGGTGGGACGAGCGTGACCTGACCGAATTGCTTTCCCGTGTCGACATTCCCGTCTACCTCGGCGGCGAGTGGTCCAACGTCCCTCTCCATCTGCCCGGTCTCTTCAAAGCCTGGGAGGCCCTCGCCCGCAATCCGCACGTGCGCATGACCATGCTCGGAGAGCACAGCCTGCCCTGGCCATGGGAAAGCATGCACATCGAGGCCCTCGCCTGGTTCGACCACTGGCTCAAGGGCCGGGACACCGGCATTCTCGAAGGCCCTGCCATCCGCTACTGGTTGCCCGGGGCCGAACGGTGGCACACTGCCGACTCCTGGCCCCCACCGGCCATCCACATCGCCCTGTGCCTCAACGCCGACGGTTCGCTCACGGCCGACGAGCGGCCGGGCGAGCGCAGCTACGCCACGGACGGCGCGAATGCCATGCCCGCCCAGCTGAGTTGGATCAGCGACCCCCTTCCCGGCGACCTCGACATGGTCGGTCACCCCGAGCTACGGCTCACCGCCACCAGCAGTCAGGCCGACACGGGATGGATCCTGCTCCTGCAAGACATCGGCCCGGACGGCACGTCCATCGACATCACCCAGGGCTGGCTGCGCGCCAGCATGCGCCACGTCGACGAGGACGCGAGTGAGACGGGCAGGCCCGTTCTCCCGATGCAGGCGCGGATTCCCGTCCCTCCCGGCGAGCCGGTCGACTACCGGATCCCGCTGGTCGCCAACGCCCGCCGGTTCCAGCGCGGGCACCGCATCCGGCTGATCCTCACCAGCGACGACAATCGCGAGGACTTCCAGCCCATGCTGCTGTTCAGTCACGCCCCCGTCGGCATGGCCTGCGTCAACACGGTGCACTCCAACTCACGCTTGTTCCTTCCGATCCTGGACGACGAATGAACGGGATGCCCTCCGGCCGCGGCGATCCTGCGGTCCGCTCGTCTTCGATCACCTTCCCTGTGTGCCCCCGGCCGGGACCGGCGTGGCCTCGATACCCCTCGCCGCGGCGCCCCCGCCCAGGCAAGACAGTCCCAACCTCTTTTGGAGTGAACTGATGACCACTACATCCACCCGCAGGCCCAGCCCGAGCCTCCTCCGCTACGCGTGCGCGGTCGGCGGCGCCGTCCTGGCCACAGCCCTGCTGTGGGCCGCAGCCCGCGGCCTCGGCGTCGAACTTCGCGTCGATACCCGCAACGGACGGCCGGCCCAGGTCGTCGGCCTGCCCCTCGTCGTGGGCAGCACGCTCGTAGTCTCCCTGCTCGCCTCGGCGGCGCGCAAGTGGCTGGACCGGTTGACCGACCGGGCCCCGGCCGTCTGGACCCGAGTGGCCGTCACCGTGTTGCTGGTGTCGCTCGCGCCCATGGCGTACGTCCAGGCTTCGGGCAGCACCAAAGCCACACTCGCCCTGATGCACCTGGCAGTCGCCGTCGTACTCGTTCCGCTCCTGGCCCTCGGAAGCGGCGATCGGCCCGGAACGCGGTAGCGCGGCGATCATGGTGGACTTCGCGGCGCGTCACCCCGACCGGCCCGCCGTCCAACTCGACGGCGCCACCTCGAGGTACGCCGAAGTCGACGAGGACCGTCGCGGTGCCCATGAACCGCTGCGGAAGGCACGTGAGGTGGAGTAATGCAGTGCCATCTCACAGTCCGATTCCCGGGTTGGCCGCCGATGCACTACCGAGCCGACTCCGTAGCAGCACACACTTTTGCGAAGGCAATGTATGAGCTGAGACTGGCAACAATTCAAATCGATCACGATATGCGCGAAGCATTGCGGCCCATGCCTTGTCAGCGGCTCTGGCGATGAACAAACATGACCGATGCCGCCTGCTGCAGCATCTGATGGGCACGGTCGGAGCTGAATCCCTCCCTGTGCCCACCAGTTCGAGATCCAGCCGAACTCGACTCGAACACCCCACATGCTGATTGCCGACCGTGCCCCTGGATGGGCGTAGCGAACTCTCTCCGGGGCAATGGCATTCGTGCGATGCGGCGCATTGCTGTAATGAACCGGATCGCGAAGTGCTACAGCTACATTCCGAGTGTGCCGAAAAGGACGCTTTCACAACGTCGGGCTCGGCCTCTGAGCTTTGAACGCGAAATCTCGTTGCGGAAATCAGGAACGACTTCGTCGACCGCGCGTTGGGCAATCTGTGATCGAGTTCGGCTCACCGGAACTCAACCGTCGCCACGTTGCACATCGATGGGTCACGGTGTGTCCCATGTCCTTCGTGAACAACAGCCCGGGATCCGGGCCCGACGTTGTCGAGGCTGCCGCGGCCCGCCTCATCCGAGCAGCAGCGAACCGGCAGCCCTGTGCGCCGGTCCGTGACCTGATCGGCAGCACCGATGTCGGCGCCGCCTACGCCGTCCAGGAGCGCCTCACCTCCGCCCGGCTCGACGGCGGCGCCATCATGGTCGGTCGGAAGATCGGTCTGACCTCACCGGCAGTCCAGGCCCAGCTCGGCGTCGACCGGCCGGACTTCGGTGTCCTCTTCGCCGACATGCAGTGCTCGGAGGAGCAGGTCGTGGCGATGGACCGGCTGCTCCAGCCGAAGGTCGAGGCGGAGGTCGCCTTCGTCCTGGACAGGGACCTGGACGACGGACCGCTCGATATCGAGTCCGTACGTGGTGCGGTCGCGTACGCCGCGCCCGCCCTGGAGATCGTCGACAGCCGCATCGCCGGGTGGGACATCACGTACGGGGACACTGTCGCCGACAACGCGTCGAGCGGCCTGTTCGTGATCGGCGGCGCCCGCCGCGACCTGAACGAGTTCCGACCGGTCGACGTCACCATGAGCATGCGGATCGGCGGTCGTGAAGTGTCCACCGGCGCCGGTTCCGCCTGCCTCGGCGACCCGCTCGAAGCCCTGCGGTGGCTCGCCCGGACCGCCCGGGAATTCGGCGATCCGCTACGGGCCGGCCAGATCATCCTCTCGGGCGCGCTGGGCCCGATGGCGCCGGTGGTCGGCGGTGATCACGTTATCGCCGAGATCAGCGGCTTGGGCGTGGTCCAGGCCCGCTTCGCAGGTGGCGCAACCCCCAGCAGGGCCACCAGCATCTACGCAGGAGAGGCAGCATGACCCGCGCAGGCAAGTCCAAGGTCGCCGTCATCGGGTCCGGGAATATCGGCACCGACCTGATGATCAAGGTGTTGCGGCTCTCGAAACACCTGGAGATGGGCGCCATGGTGGGCATCGACCCGGACTCCGACGGCCTGGCGCGCGCGGCCCGCTGCGGCGTACCCGTCACGGCCGACGGCGTCGAGGGCCTGATCGGCATGGCCGGATTCGACGAGATCGAGATCGTCTTCGACGCGACATCGGCCAAGGCGCACGAGGCCAACGCGGACAAACTGGCGCCGTACGGCAAGCGACTCATCGACCTCACCCCGGCGGCGATCGGACCGTTCGTGGTTCCCGCGGTCAACATCGAGGAACACATCGACGCCGCGAACGTCAACATGGTCACCTGCGGTGGTCAGGCGACGATCCCGATCGTGGCGGCCGTCGCGCGGGTTGTGCCGGTCGCGTACGCGGAGATCGTGGCGTCCATCGCCTCGAAGTCGGCAGGCCCGGGCACGCGCGCCAACATCGACGAGTTCACCGAAACCACTTCGCATGCCATCACCAGCGTCGGGGGAGCGGAGCGCGGTAAGGCCGTCATCATCCTCAACCCCGCCGAGCCGCCGTTGATCATGCGCGACACCGTCTTGTGCCTCGTTCGAGCACCCGGCGCGGCGGTCCATGCCGAGATCACCGCATCGGTGCAGAAGATGGTCGGCGAAGTGGCCGCCTATGTGCCCGGGTACCGGCTCGAGCAGGCGGTCCAGATCAGCCCGATCCCGGACGGCCAACCGGTGCACACATTGCTGCGCGAGGACACCGACACCGCGCCCACCCATCAGGTGTCGGTGTTCCTCGGGGTCGAGGGCGCCGCCCACTACCTGCCGGCCTACGCCGGAAACCTCGACATCATGACCTCTGCCGCCGTGCGGATGGCCGAGCGCATCGCCCAGCGGAAGGACGAAACCCGATGACCGCCAACCTGTTCATCCAGGATGTGACGCTGCGTGACGGGATGCATGCCGTCCGGCACCGCATCACACCGGAGAATGTCGCCGCGATCGTGGCCGCGCTCGATGCCGCCGGTGTCGATGGCATCGAGGTCGCGCACGGTGACGGCCTGGCCGGCGGCTCCCTCAACTACGGACCAGGCTCCAACACCGACTGGGAGTGGATCGAAGCCGCCGCGGCCGCTATCGAGCACGCTCGCTTGACCACGTTGCTATTGCCGGGAATCGGCACCATCGATGACCTGAAGCAGGCGTACTCCCTCGGCGTCCGGTCCGTCCGCGTGGCCACGCACTGCACCGAGGCCGACGTCTCCGCGCAGCACATCGCCACGGCCCGCGAGCTCGGCATGGACGTGTCCGGCTTCCTGATGATGAGCCACATGGCCCCGGCCGACGAGCTGGCGAAGCAGGCGGCGCTGATGGAGTCCTATGGCGCACACTGCGTGTATGTCACCGACTCCGGGGGACGGCTGACGATGGACGGGGTCCGGGAGCGCGTTCGCGCCTATCGCGAGGTGCTCACCCCGACAACGGAGATCGGCATTCACGCGCACGAGAACCTGTCGCTGTCGGTGGCCAACTCCGTGGTGGCGGTCGAGGAAGGAGTGACCCGGGTCGATGCTTCGCTGGCAGGCCACGGCGCGGGCGCAGGCAACTGTCCCATCGAGCCGTTCGTCGCCGTGGCCGACCTGTACGGCTGGAAGCACGGATGTGACCTCTTCGCCCTTCAGGACGCTGCCGACGACCTCGTTCGTCCGTTGCAGGACCGGCCGGTCCGCGTGGACCGCGAGACCCTCACACTCGGTTATGCGGGCGTCTATTCGAGTTTCCTGCGCCACGCGGAAGCCGCCTCCGAGCGCTACGGCATCGACGTGCGTGACATCCTGCTCGAGGTCGGCAGGCGCGGGCTCGTCGGTGGACAGGAAGACATGATCATCGACATCGCCCTGGACCTGACGGCCGCCCCGACCTCATAGGGAAGGCTCAACTCGCTCACTGCCATTCGTAGGTACCGCGACCGAGCGACAGGCGCATCGAGACGCTGCCCTCGTTGAGGCGCCACTGATGAACAACGAAGGTTCGCAGACCCGCCGTGACGAAGGGATCCGCTGACGCAAGGGAGATCGCCTCGGCCTCGTCGGAGGCGCGTAAGACCGTGACGCCCGATCCCGGGCCGACGTCGGGGCCGCTGACGAGGGGACCGGACAGGAAGACGAGGTGGCGTTCCTCGAGGTCCAGCAGCCAGGCGATGTGTTCCGGGACGAGGGCGGCAATGTCCTCGGCGGTCGTCCCGTCTACCGGTGTCGAGGTGACCATCCAGTAATCCCGTCCCAGGAGCCGTGAGAGATCCGGAGCGTCGTGATCGGTGGCGGGGGGCATGGAATTCATCCCAGAACTGTATGCAATTTGAGCCCGAAAACTCCAGAAGAACCTTGACATTAAAAGTGCATACACATTACGGTCGACAAGAACGAACAGGAGTGACGCCGCACGCGGACTTCTCGGCCGAGCCGTTCGAGGCGCTGTTCATCGACCACCACATGACTCGGCCGCCAACCATGGGAAGGAAGGTTCACCATGCCGATCGCCGAACTCGGTCATTTCGGAGTTTTCTGCACTGACCTGGAGACCAGCACAGCGTTCTACCGCGATGTCCTCGGACTGATTGTCACCGACGAGGATCTGAATCTGGGCATGCGATTCTTCAGTGCCCGACCGAACTTCGAGCACCATGAGTTCCAGCTCGTCGAAGGCCGGACCGTGGCGCGCGCCGACGAGAACACCAAGCTCATTCAGCAGGTCTCGTTCCGGGTCAATCATCTGACCGAACTGCTCGAGTTCCACCGCAGATTCATCGAGCACGACGTCGACTTCGACATGATCGTGACGCACGGCAACGCGTTCGGAATCTACTTCTTCGATCCCGAGGGCAACCGGTGCGAGGTGTACTGGCAGACCGGGCTGCCCGCCCGCCAGCCATTCCTGGCGGCGATCGACCTCACCGAACCGATCGAGAAGCTGCTGGCCGACAACGCGGCGCTGGTCGCTCGGTACGGGGAGACCGGCTATCTGCAGCCGGGGCTGGTGAAGAACCTCATCCCGGACGCGATCGACTCCTGACAGCGCGCGTTCGGCAAGGTTCCACCGGAGAGGAAACCCATGATCACGCTGACCGACATCGCCTACGTGCGGTCAGGAGTCGCAGATCTCAGGACGGCCGTCGACTTCGCGACTCGCATCGTCGGTCTCGAGCTCGCCGGCGAGACCGAACCGGGCGTCGCGCACCTTCGCGCCGACTCCCGCCACCACTGTCTCGCTCTGGTCGAAGGGGTGTCGGGGGTCCTGGCCTCCGGGTTCACTGTCGCCGACACGGATGCGCTGGAGGCGGCCGAGAGCGATCTCGAGCGGGCTGGTTTCGCGGTGCGGCGTGGGTCGAAACAAGAGGCTCGTTCGCGGCGCGTGGCCGAGTTCATCGGCTTCGACGACCCCTTCGGCAATCGCATCGAGCTGGTCAGCCAGCAGGAAACGATCACCCGCCCGGTCGCTTTCACTCGGCCTGCCGGCATCACGGAGTTCGGGCACCTCTGCCTCGACGCCCCGGATGTGCACGAGGCCTACCGGTTCTGGAATGGGCACTTCAACGCCCGCGTCTCGGATTGGATCGGCAACGCCGCGTGCCTGATGCGGATCGATCCCGTGCACCACAAGCTGGCCGTATTCCAGGGTGAGAGCGCTGGTCTGTGCCACATGAACTTTCAGGTCGAGTCCATCGACGACGTGTTCCGTTCCTGGCACTTCCTGCAAGAGCACGACGTCCAGATCGAAATGGGTCCTGGTCGCCACCCGCAGTCGACAGCGGTGTTCCTCTACTTTCTCGGCCCCGAGGGCTTCACCTACGAGTACTCGTTCGGTGTGCGTCGCATCGAGGACGATGCGGCCTGGCGACCGCGCACGTTCGATCCGGACGAACCCGGTTCGATCGATATGTGGCTCGGCCCGGTCAAGCGAGTGTCGACGCAGCGTCCGGCCCCGATGACCGAACCCATTCCACACCGACAAGGAGCTAGCAAGTGACCGTCACCAGCGATCAGCCGACCGCAACGATCCGCGAGGTCGAGGGGGTGCGTACCGCCGTCATCGACACCGGGGAGCCCAGCGGCGAGAGCGCGCAGCCGCCGCTGCTGCTCCTGCACGGATCCGGTCCCGGTGTCAGCGCCGCGGCCAACTGGCGTCCCGTACTGCCGTCCCTGTCGCAGACCCGGCGTGTCATCGCCCCCGACCAGCTGGGCTTCGGTGGCACAGCCACCGGTGAGCCGCGCACGTGGGGTCGGCAGGCGTGGACCCGGCACGCACTCGCGCTGATGGACGAACTCGGCATCGAGACCTTCGACATCATCGGCAACTCGATGGGCGGGGCAATCGCCCTTTCGCTCGCGGCCGAGCGTCCCCAGGCCGTTCGCCGCCTCGTCCTCATGGGCTCGATGGGTGTCGCGATGGCGCTACCGCAAGGGCTCGACACGGTCTGGAGCTATCGGCCGGGAATGGAGAACATGCGCGAGATCATCGGGCTGTTCGCCTTCGACCGGGGGCTGATCACCGATCAGCTGGTCGAGATGCGATACGGGGCAAGTGCCGAGCCCACCATCGCGAAATCCTGGGAAGCGATGTTCCCCGAACCGCGCCAACGCTGGGTCGACGACCTCGCCCTGTCCGGTGCCGAGCTGACCCGGGTGGCGCAGCCGACCCTCATGATCCACGGGCGGGACGACCGGGTCGTGCCGTGGAAGGAATCCTCGGGGGCGTTGCTGGAACTCCTTCCAGACGTCCGGCTGCACGTGCTGGGCAACTGCGGCCACTGGACCATGATCGAGAAGACCGCCGAGTTCCTCGGCGTCGTGGAACCGTTCCTGTCCGAGGCCTGACCTGGCTGAGCCCCCGTGCTCGCGGGGGCCTTCGAGAATTCCGACACCACGCGTGCTTTCGGTGATCTCGGCTTCACCGACAACGTGGCCTGGGCCGACCCTGAGCGTCCGCTGTCGTGTGCCGTGCTCACCAGCGGCAAGCCGATTCTGTATCCCGAAGTGATCCGATGGATCGGGTTGCTCTACGGGATCACGTCGCAGACCCCGAAGGTGGCCGATACCGACTTGGCTTTCCGAGCGGGAAGTCATTGGAGAAAAGAGGAGTTCCGATGTTGAGCACCATGCAGGACGAGCCGTTGTCGCTGGCCACGTTGCTGCGCTACGCATCGACGTTCATGGGCGATTCCACCGTATCGACCTGGACTGGGACCGGCGTACGCACCATGACATACCGCGAGCTGGGCGCCGAATCGGCGCGTCTGGCAAATGCGTTGCGCGGCTTGGGAATTGGTGTCGGCGATCGCGTCGGCACCTTCATGTGGAACAACAACGAGCATATGGTCGCCTATATCGCGGTGCCGGCGATGGGGGCGGTGCTGCATGCGCTGAACATCCGGTTGTTCCCCGAGCAGCTGGTCTACGTGGCCAATCACGCCGAGGACCAGGTGGTCATCGTGGACGGCACCCTGGTGCCGATGTTCGCCCAGTACCTGCCGAACCTGAAGACGGTGCGCCACGTCATCGTCGCCAACGGCGACGCGTCCGCGTTGCAGGCCCCCGAGGGCGTGCAGGTGCACTCCTACACCGAACTGCTGGCCGCCCAGCCGGACAGCTGCGACTTCCCGGTGATCGACGAACGGTCAGCTGCCGCAATGTGTTACACCTCCGGCACCACCGGCGACCCCAAGGGCGTGGTGTACTCGCATCGCTCCAACTGGCTGCACGCCATGCAGGTCGGCGCGAACAACGGCATGGGCCTGCACGGCACCGACACCATCCTGGCCATCGTCCCGCTGTTCCACGCGAACGCCTGGGGCCTGCCGTACGCGGCGTTGATGTCCGGGTCGAATCTGCTGATGCCGGACCGGTTCCTGCAGCCGGGTCCGCTGCTCGAGTGCATGGCCGCGCAGCAGCCGTCCTTCGCCGCCGCGGTACCGACGATCTGGGGTGGCGTGCTGGCGGGGCTGGCGGCGAATCCGCAGGACATCACACATCTGCGCGCGGTGGTGGTGGGCGGTTCGGCCGTTCCGCCGTCGATGATGCGCACCTTCGAGGACGAGCACGGCGTGCAGGTGCTGCACGCGTGGGGCATGACCGAGACCTCGCCGCTGGGTAGCGTCGCGCATCCGCCCGCGACCGCGGTCACCGAGGAGGACAAGTGGGCCTACCGGGTGACGCAGGGGCGTTTCCCCGCCGGCGTGCAGGCCCGTCTGGTCGCGGACGACGGCAGTGTGGTGGCCAACGACGGTGTGTCGCTGGGTGAGCTGGAAGTGCGCGGCCCGTGGATCACCGGCTCCTACTACTCGCCGGAGGGCACGCCGGTGGATCCGGAGAAGTTCGACGGCGGCTGGCTGCGCACCGGCGATGTCGGGAAGATCAGCGAGGACGGTTATCTCACCCTGGTGGATCGTTCCAAGGACGTGATCAAGTCCGGTGGGGAGTGGATTTCGTCGGTGGATCTGGAGAACGCCGTGGTGGAACACCCCGCGGTCGCCGAGGCCGCCGTGATCGGCGTGCCGGACGAGAAGTGGGACGAGCGCCCGCTGGTGGCCATCGTGCTCGCCGAGGCCGCCGAGGCGAAACCCGAAGAGCTGCGCGAATTCCTGGCCGACAAGTTCGCGAAATGGCAGCTGCCCGAACGCTGGACGTTCATCGCCGAGGTTCCCAAGACCAGCGTGGGCAAGTTCGACAAGAAGCGGCTGCGCAGCCAGTACGCCGACGGCGACCTGGAAGTCACCATGCTCGGCTGAGCACTTCCTCTCGGTGACCCCCGCGTCACCACTTCACCACCGTCAGTGGTGACGCGGGGTTGGTCCGCATCCGCCGCGCGGCCGGCAGATCGCACAGCGCCAGGACGCGCAGCACGTGAGTGGTGTGGTCGGCGCGGTCCGCCCCGAGCTGTTGCTGCCGCGGCGCCGGCCTGACTTCGACCTCATCGCGAAGATCGTTGCCGCTCATGGCGGCCCGCGCACCGTCAGTCCGGAACGCCGACCATCTCCAGCGCCAAGGGCACGGCGGTCGGCTGGTAGTCGGGCGAGGTATCGCTCAACACTTTGACGGCGGTGTGGGCCAGGTGGCTGGCCATGCGGGCTTGGGCCACGGCTTTGGTTCCCGCTTCCAGCGCGGACAGAATCTGCGCGTGCTCGCGATCACCGGCCTTGTGCCAGCTGTTCGGCTCGCCACCCTGGTAGATCCGGATATACCGGACGCACCGGTCGGCCAGTTGACGCAACTGCTTCTGCATGGTGTCGCCGGCGCCGCAGGTGATCGTGCGATGGAACTCCGAGTGGATGACGAACCAGCGCTCGGTCTCGCCTGCCTCCGCGGCCGCTCGCATGGCCGCCAGCTGCTCAGCCGCCTGCTGTCGGGCTTCGGCGTCGAAGTTGTCCACGGTCATGGCCACGGCCAGCGACTCGAGCACGACTCGGCTCGCATAGATTTCGTCGAGCTCGCGAGGGTCGAGTACGGAGACGCGGGTGCGCTGGTTCGGTTCGATCTGGACCAGGCCCTCCTCCTGCAGCATCCGCAGCACCTCGCGCAACGGCGTCCGGCTGACGCCGAGCTGCTCGGCCAGCGATACCTGGGAGAGCTTCGTCCCAGGTCGCAGGGTGCCGTCGAGAATCCGCTCGCGCAGGTAGGCGTGCACGTGCGGGATCGCCTGGCGTGCCTCGGGCAGCTCCACTTTGGTGATGTGCGGGACGAGCACTTTCCGACTCATAGCCATAGCTTAAGCGGTGTGTATACATATTCCTTCTCTTTCGTGAGTCGGCGAGGTAAAGTGTATACAGTATTTGGGAGTCGTGACGTCTGCGAAGCCGTCCCCTCCCCGCACGAAAACCCGTGAGGATGTGACGAATGTGAGAACTATCGGGGTGATCGGCCTGGGCAAGATGGGCCTTCCGATCGCTGAGAACTTGCTGGATCGGGGCTTCGATGTGGTCGGGTACCGGCGGAGCATCGAGTGTCCCGAGCTCGGGGCCGCGGGTGGCGCCGTCGCGTCATCGCCGGCGGACCTGGCCGCCTCGTGCGAGGTCATCGTGTCGATCCTGCCGACCGCGGACGACGTCGAACACGTCATCTGCGGGCCCGAGGGCACGCTGTCGACGATGCGCCCCGGGACGGTCCACCTCGAGATGAGCACGATCCCGGTCACGAGGAAACTCGAACTGATGCGTCAGCTCGAGCACGTCGGGGCCACCATGCTCGACTGTCCGATCAGTGGTAGTCCCGGAATGGTCGGCCCGCGTCTGGCCACCGTCTTCGCCTCTGGAGCAGCGGAGGTGATCGACCGAGTGGCCGATGTCCTGGATGCCATCTCGGGGCCCTGGGTCATCACCGGTGACTTCGGCACCGGCACCCACCTGAAGTACATCTCCTCCATGCTCGTGGCGACCCATACGGTCGCGGCTGCGGAAGCGATCGTGCTGGCCCGCCGCAACAACTTGGACCTGGATATGGTCCAGCGCACCCTGGAGACGTCCATCGCGGGCTCGGCGCTGCTCCAGCAGCGAGGTCCCCTCATGGCGCACCGGTCATGGCTGCCCGCCCCCGGGCCCATCGCGACGTTGCAGGAGATCCTCGACCAAGTCGAGGCGCACCTGCACGATCTCGGCGAGCGTCGGCCGGTGTTCGAGGCGGCCAAAGCGGTGTTCGACCAGGCCTTGGTCGATGGCTGGGGTGCGCTCGATATCGCCAGCGTGCACGACCAGATTTCCCACGAAGACGCTCTCGCACAAGGAGTCAGTAAATGATCTATGTGACCCACCGCCTCCCGGTCAACGAGCCGGGCGAGCCCACTCTCGATCGGACCACCGTGTGGCGGGGACTGGCCATGAAGGCCAACAACGCGCTGCCCTTCGTGCCGGCCATGACGCACTGCGAGGTCACCGCTCGCCTCGACGACGAGACTTTCGATCGCGAGATCGATCTGTTCGGCGACCGCTATTCCGAGCGGATCGCTCTGGAGACCGAGCGGCGGGTGGTGTTCACGCGCCTCTCGGGTCCGGTCCTCGGCACGATCACCAATGACATCGAGGAGGACGCGGAGGGTCTGTTTCTCCGGTTCAGCTTCGCGCTGGTGCTCGGCGGCGCCGCTAGCGGTTCTCCCGAGGAGTCGGCGTACGCCGCCGAGATGACGACCCAGTACATAGCGGCCGTCGGCGCCACGCTCAACGCCATGCGTCGCGTCGCGCGCGGAGAAGTACCTGTCGAGGTGCCCGCGACCTGACTTCCCATCAAGACCGAACCGTAGCGGGGGGGGGGGGGGGGGGGGGGGGGGGGGGGGGGGGGAGG
>NZ_JBYISM010000041.1:0-74608 GCF_057708605.1 Nocardia sp. bgisy118
ACTACCTCGTTTCCCGGTCCGCGCCCAGCCTCTCGGCTTGGCGTCTCGGCTCCGGGTCGGTGTCCGTGTCGCTCTGACTTGAATAAAGTTACGTGTCTGCGTTCACGATGTCAAATCGCCTGGTCAATACGGGTTTTCGACGACCGGAGATCAACACCGCCTGCGGACAAGATCGTTCTGGACCGCGGACAAGATCAATCCGGCGCCCCGACCCGCTCCACCAAACCGCCCAATGCCTGCAGCTGCTCTACGAAATTGGGGTAACCGCGGTCGATATGGAAGACGTCGTGCACCTCGGTGGTGCCGTCGGCGACCAGACCCGCGAGCACCAGACCCGCGCCGGCCCGAATATCCGACGACCACACCGGCGCGCTGGAAAGCCGCGGAATACCGCGCACCACCGCGTGGTGACCGTCGGTGCGGGCGTCGGCGCCCAGCCGGATCATCTCCTCCACGAAACGGAACCGCGCCTCGAAGATGTTCTCGGTGATCATCGACGTGCCGTCCGCGATGGCGGCAAGGCCGATGGCCATCGGCTGCAAATCGGTCGGGAAACCGGGGAACGGCAGGGTCGAGAAGTTCACCGCGCGCGGACGCTCCGGCTGTACGACACGGAAGCCGTCCAGGTCGAAGGAGATTCGCGCGCCGGCCGAACGCAGCTTGTCCAGCACCAGTGAAAGGTGCTTCGGGTTCACGCCGGTGACGCGCACGTCGCCCATCGTCATGGACGCGGCGATCCCCCACGTCGCGGCGACGATGCGGTCGCCGATCACCCGGTGATCGGTCGGGCGCAGCCGCTTCACGCCTTGGATGGTGAGCACCGAGGTACCCGCGCCGCTGATCCGGGCGCCCATCTGCACCAGCATGTTGCACAGGTCGACGATGTCGGGCTCGCGCGCCGCGTTGTCGATGACCGTCTCGCCCTCGGCCAGCACCGCGGCCATGAGGATGTTCTCGGTGGCGCCGACCGAGGGGAAGTCCAGCCGGATCCGCGCGCCCTGCAGTTCGTCGGCGCGCGCGACGACGCAGCCGTGCTCGATCTCGCTCGTCGCGCCGAGCAGGCGCAGGCCTGCCTGGTGCATGTCGAGCGGACGGGAACCGATCGCGTCGCCGCCGGGCAGCGCGACCACCGCGCGCTTGCATCTGGCCATCAGCGGACCGAGCACGCACACCGAGGCGCGGAACTGCGTCACGGCGGGGAAGTCCGCGTGGTACTTCGGTTCCGCGGGCGTGGTGATGGTGACCACCGAACGGTCACCAGGTGCGTCGTCCGAGATGACGACCTCGCACCCCAGCCCGCGCAGCACCTCGGCCATCAGCGGCACATCGAGAATGTCGGGGCAGTTCGTGATCGTCGACGTGCCCTCGGCAAGCAGGGCTGCGGCCATCAGCTTGAGGACGCTGTTCTTAGCGCCTCCTACCGCGACCTCGCCGACGAGCCGATTGCCCCCGGTGACCAGAAACCGTTCGCTCACACTGGGTAGCTTATCCACCGTCGGCGATGCGCACGCGCGTGTACGCGATCCCGGTGTGCTCCGACACGATCCGAAGGGGCGATATCCCGGCTATTTCTTGCCGCCACCGGGCTGCCACAGAATGTCGCCCTCGGGATTGGTGTACCGGCTCAGGATGAAGAGCAGGTCCGAGAGCCGATTGAGGTACTTCGCCGGGAGAACGCTGGTGTCCTCGGGATGCGCCGCGACGGCCGCCCACGCGGAGCGTTCGGCGCGCCGGGCCACGGTGCGGGCGGTGTGCAGCAGCGCGGCGAGCGGAGTGCCGCCCGGCAGAATGAACGAATTCAGCGGCGCCAGTTCGGCATTGAACTCGTCACACCAGCCTTCCAGCCGGTCGATGTAGTCCTGGGTGATGCGCAGCGGCGGATACTTGGGTTCGGCCACCACGGGGGTGGAGAGGTCGGCGCCCGCGTCGAACAGATCGTTCTGGAGCTGGCGCAGCACCGTCAGAAGGTGCTCGTCCGGCGCGCCGAGGGCGATCGCGACCCCGATGGCCGCATTGGCTTCGTCGCAGTCCGCGTAGGCGACCAGGCGGGAATCGGTCTTCGACACACGCGAGAAATCGCTGAGCCCGGTGGTTCCGTCGTCACCGGTCCTGGTGTAGATCCGCGTCAGATGAACACTCACGACGCGTCCTCGCTGACGCTCGGCCACGTCGCGCGCGTTGGCACGCTGTGTCGATGAATCACTCGCTGACGCTCGCTCATGCGATTCTCCGCTCGCTATAGACCAGGCATACGGCGGGTGCGGTCCGACGGGCGGGATTCCACCCAGGACAGGAAGGCCGCGCGGGCGCCGCGGTCGAGCGCGAGTTCGTAGTTGCCCTCGGCGTCGGCCACCTCGGTGACGATGATTTCGTCGGTCATGATGTCGTATTCGTCGCCGCGGGGTCCGCGACGGTCACCGACCTCGATACCACGGCGCCGAATGGTGGCGTCCGGGCCCAGCTTGAGACTGGTGAGTTTGAAAAAGACGAGACGGTCCTCGTCGTAGCGAATGAGACCGTGCCGCCAGCCCTGGCCGCCGTTCGCGGGCAGCACACGCAGGATCGCGGCGGTCCCGCCGCGGCGCAGCATGATCAGTCGGTAGACGGAGATCAACGCCAATGCGACCAGCAGCAGCACCAGAATGATCAAGACAACCATCCCGGTTTGCAATGCTGTCCGTCCTTTCGCTCGGCATCCGCGTCACGAACCGCGGCGGATACCCATCCGTTGCGACATTCAAACACGAGTCTACAAACGGGTGAGCACCTGGGGCTGAATACCATTGTCGGCGGCGAAGATACCTTCGCCGCCGACAATGGGGATGTACACGACCCGTCAGGGTCTTCAGGCGTTCGCGACCTGCTCCACCGCGCGCACACGGGCCTGCGCCGCGCGCTGCTGTTCCTCGGTGGCGGACGTGTCGGCCAGCACCTTGCGTGCCTCCTCGACGTCCACCTCACCGGCGAACTCGGCGGACTCGGCCAGGACCCGCACCGTGGTGGCGGTGACCGAGAAGAAACCGCCGTGCACGGCGGCAACGATCCGCTCGCCATCGGTGGACACGATGTTCACGGTGCCGCCCTCGACCAGCTGGCCGAGGAGCGGCTCGTGGCCCGGCATGATGCCGATCTGGCCCTCGGTGGTCTGCGCGCTGACGAACGACGCCTGTCCGGACCAGAGCAGTCGCTCTACGGCGACGAGATCGACTGACATTTCTGCCATCGGTGACTACTTTCCGGCGATCTTCTTCGCGGCCGCCTCGACGTCGTCGAGACCACCGCAGGAGTTGAACGCCTGCTCCGGGTAGTGGTCGAACTCGCCCTTGCAGACCCGGTCGAAGTCGTCGATGGTCTGCTCCAGCGGCACGACCGAACCCACCTGACCGGTGAACTTCTCGGCCACGATGAAGTTCTGGCCGAGGAACTTCTCCAGACGACGGGCGCGGCCGACGAGGACCTTGTCCTCTTCGGAGAGCTCGTCCATACCGAGGATGGCGATGATGTCCTGCAGTTCCTTGTACTTCTGCAGGATCCGCTTCACCTCGTTGGCCACGGCGAAGTGCCGGTCGCCGACGATCGAGGCCTCCAGGATGCGGGAGGTCGAGGTCAGCGGGTCGACGGCCGGGTAGATGCCCTTCTGCGAGATCGGGCGGGAGAGCTCGGTCGTCGCGTCGAGGTGGGCGAAGGTGGTCGCCGGGGCCGGGTCGGTGTAGTCGTCGGCGGGCACGTAGATGGCCTGCAGCGAGGTGATCGACCGACCACGGGTCGAGGTGATGCGCTCCTGCAGCTCACCCATCTCGTCGGCCAGCGTGGGCTGGTAGCCGACGGCGGAGGGCATACGGCCGAGCAGGGTCGACACCTCGGAACCGGCCTGGGTGAACCGGAAGATGTTGTCGATGAAGAGCAGCACGTCCTGGTGCTGCACGTCGCGGAAGTACTCGGCCATGGTGAGGGCCGAGAGGGCGACGCGCATACGGGTGCCCGGCGGCTCGTCCATCTGACCGAAGACGAGGGCGGTGTCCTGGAGGACGCCCATCTCCTCCATCTCCAGGCGGAGGTCGGTGCCCTCACGGGTGCGCTCACCGACGCCCGCGAACACGGAGGTGCCGGAGAACTCACGCGCGATACGGGTGATCATCTCCTGGATCAGAACGGTCTTGCCGACACCGGCACCACCGAACAGACCGATCTTGCCGCCCTTCACGTACGGGGTCAGCAGGTCGATGACCTTGATGCCGGTCTCGAGGATCTCGGTCTTGCCCTCGAGCTGGTCGAAGCTCGGCGGCTTGCGGTGGATGCCCCACTGCTCGCCGTCGCGGCCGGTGCCCGGCGCGTCGAGGCAGTCGCCGAGGGCGTTGAAGACGTGGCCCTTGACGACGTCACCGACGGGCACCGAGATCGGCTTGCCGGTGTCGGTGACGGTCGCGCCGCGGACCAGGCCGTCGGTCGGCTGCATCGAGATGGTGCGCACGATGTTGTCGCCGAGGTGCTGGGCGACCTCGAGGGTCAGGGTCTTGGCCACCGACGCGAGCTTGATGTCGGCGTTCAGAGCGTTGAAAAGCTCGGGGATCGCGCCACGCGGGAACTCGACGTCCACGACGGGGCCGATGACCCGGACGACGCGGCCTGCGGCGGCGCCGGTCCGGCTCGTGTTGTCTTGAGTGACAGCTGCGGTCATTTGGATTGGTTCTCTTCCTGCGCTTCTAGTCGCGGTCCGAGCTCGACGCCAGCGCGTTCACGCCGCCGACGATTTCGCTGATTTCCTGCGTGATCTGGGCCTGCCGCACCGAGTTCGCCTCGCGCTGAAGCACGCTGGCGAGTTCGTTGGCGTTGTCGGTGGCCGCCTTCATTGCGGTGCGCCGAGCCGCGGACTCGGATGCCGCTGCCTCGAGCAACGACGCGTAGATACGCGTGTTCACGTACTTCGGCAGCAGCGCCGCCAGTAGTACATCAGCGTCGGGCTCGAATTCGTACTGCGCCTGCGGTTCGGCGGTGGGCGAATCGGAGAACGAGTCCGCGCCCATGTCGAAGTTCTCGTCGACGAAGCTCACCTGGATAGGCGCCAGCCGGCGCACCTCCGGGGTCTGCGTCAACATCGACACGAACCGCGTGTACACGATGTGCAGCTCGTCGACGCCCTCGATGTCGCCGGTCCCGTGGGGATGCGGCACCTGGCCTTCCGAGCCCGCCATGAACGCGTCGACCAGGTGGTGGCAGGCCGCCGAGGCGTCGGTGTACTTCGGCTGCTGCGAGAAACCGGTCCACGACGAGACCAGCGGGCGGTTACGGAAGGTGTAGTACGTCAGGCCCTTGTTGCCCATCACGTACAGCACCGGCTCCTTGCCCTCGCCGCGCAGGGTGGTCATCAGCTCTTCGGCGCGCTTGAGCACGTTGGAGTTGTAGCCACCGCACATGCCGCTGTCACTGGTGATCACCAGCACGGCGGCGCGACGCGGGTTGGGGCGCTCGGTCAGCAGCGGGTGGGAGAGGTTCTTCGACGCGCTCGCGAGCTCGGCGAGAACCTTGGTGATCTCCTCCGCGTACGGCTTGGCGGCCGCGACCCTGGCCTGGGCCTTGGAGATTCGCGAGGTCGCGATCAGCTCTTGGGCCTTGGTGATCTTCTTGATCGAATTCACACCACGAATGCGGGAGCGCAATTCACGCAAGCTTGCCACGGTTCACACTCCCTTCATTCGCCAGATTCCAATAGCGCATTGCTCGCCCGATTACTTCTCGACGTGCTTGCGGGTGACGGACAGCGACTCGACCTCTTCGTGGTCCAGCTCGCCCGCCTCCGCCTCGTTCACCACACGGCTGCCGTCGGAGGCGAGGAAGCCCTGCTTGAACTTGTCGGTGGCCGCCTTGATGGCGTCGCCGTTCTCGGCGTCGAGGACCTTGCCGCCCTCGATCGACTTGAACGCGTCGGCCGCGCTGCGGTGCAGGTCCTCGATCAGCTCCACGTTGAAGCGGCGGATGTCGGCGACCGGAACCGAGTCGTAGTAACCGGCGTCGACCAGGAAGATCGACACGATCTGGTCTTCGACCGCGACCGGGGAGTACTGGTCCTGCTTGAGCAGCTCCACCCAGCGGGCGCCGCGCTCGAGCTGCGCCAGCGAGGCGGCGTCGAGGTCGGAGGCGAAGGCGGAGAACGCCTCCAGCTCGCGGTACTGCGCCATTTCCAGACGCAGCGAACCGGCGACCTTCTTCATGCCCTTGGTCTGGGCGGCGCCACCGACACGGGAGACCGAGGTACCGACGTTGATCGCCGGGCGGACACCCTTGTTGAACAGGTCGGACTCGAGGAAGACCTGGCCGTCGGTGATGGAGATGACGTTGGTCGGGATGAACGCCGAGACGTCGTTGGCCTTGGTCTCGATGATCGGCAGACCGGTCATCGAGCCGGCGCCCATCTCGTCGGAGAGCTTGGCGCAACGCTCGAGCAGACGGGAGTGCAGGTAGAAGACGTCACCCGGGTACGCCTCGCGGCCCGGCGGGCGACGCAGCAGCAGCGAGATGGCGCGGTAGGCCTCGGCCTGCTTGGTCAGGTCGTCGAACACGATCAGGACGTGCTTGCCCTGGTACATCCAGTGCTGGCCGATGGCCGAGCCGGTGTAGGGGGCCAGCCACTTGAAGCCGGCGGAGTCGGAGGCCGGGGCCGCGACGATGGTGGTGTACTCCATCGCGCCGTGCTGCTCCAGCGCGGCCTTCACGCCCGCGATGGTGGAACCCTTCTGGCCGATGGCGACGTAGATGCAGCGCATCTGCTTGGTGGGGTCGCCGGACTCCCAGTTGGCCTTCTGGTTCAGGATCGCGTCGATGCAGACGGCGGTCTTGCCGGTCTTGCGGTCGCCGATGATCAGCTGACGCTGGCCGCGGCCGATCGCGGTCAGGGCGTCGATGGCGGTGATGCCGGTGGCCATCGGCTCCTCGACCGGCTGGCGCTCCAGCACGGACGCGGCCTGCAGCTCCAGCACACGACGCTCGTCGGCCTCGATCTCGCCGAGGCCGTCGATCGGCTGACCGAGCGGGTTCACCACGCGGCCGAGGAACTTGTCGCCGACGGGAACCGAGAGCACGTCACCGGTGCGGCGGACCTGCTGGCCCTCTTCGATCTCGGCGAACTCGCCGAGGATGACCGCACCGATCTCGCGGTCCTCGAGGTTCAGCGCCACGCCGAGCACGCCGCCCGGGAACTCGAGCAGCTCGTTGGCCATAGCCGAGGGCAGGCCGCTGACGTGCGCGATGCCGTCGCTGGTGTCGGTGACGACACCGACTTCTTCGATGGACGTCTGGGGGGTGTAGCTCTGGGTGTAGCTCTCGATCGCGCTACGGATCTCGTCGGAGGAGATCGTCAGCTCCGCCATGTTCTTCCTGCTCTCGCTGTAAGGGTCTCGAATGTCGGTGGTTGGCGCCGGGGCCGGCTGAGCCGGGCTACGCCAGTTCGCGGCGCAGCCGCTCCAGTCGGCCGGTGGCGCTGCCGTCGATCACGTCGTCACCGACGCGCACGACCAGCCCGCTCAGCAGGCTCTGGTCGACCTGCACGTGCACCGTGATCGGCTTGCCGTAGATGCGCTGCAGAGAGGCGGCCAGCCGCTCCCGCTGCTGCGGCGTCAGGGCGATCGCGGCACTCACGTGCGCGACGATCTGGTCACGCCGGGCGGCGGCCAGGTCGGACAACTCGTCGAAGGCCACGCCGATGCCGTTGCGCTGCCGGGCCACCGCCTGCTCCGCGAGGGTCACGGTGATGGACTCGGCCTTGCCGGACAGCAGGCCGGCGACCAGCTCGCGCTTGGCCGACGCCGGCTTGCCGCGGTCCGAAAGAGCCTGGTCCAGCTCGGGGTTGTCGGCCACGATGCGGCCGAGCCGGAACAGCTCGTCCTCGACCGCGTCGAGCCTGCCGCTGTCGGCGGCCGACTCCAGCAGAGCCTCCTGCCCGAGCAGCACCAGAGTGTCGACCAGGTCGGAGGTCCGCGACCAGTCCTGGGCCACCGCGGTGGTCAGCACCGCCAGGGTGGCAGGGCTGACCTTGCCGCCGAAGACCCGCTCGCTCAGCTCGGCGCGCACCGAACCGGGCACCGACACGTCCGCGAGCGCAACACGCAGCGAACGCTGGTCGTCCAGAACGGCGACAGCGGCGAACAGTTCCGAGCCCGTCGTGGCGGCAACACTGTCGCTTCCGGTCAGAGCGGCCCGAAGCGCCTCCCGGGACCGGGAGCTGGCCTCGCGGCTCGCTGCGTACATGCTTCTCACTTTCGCTGTATCCAATCTCGTCTGGACGGGACGGCCTGCGTGGTTACGCTCCGCTTCCGCCTCCGGCCGTTGACCCGCTCAGACATGGTTACCTTCCGACCCCGATACCGGCGTCGGTCTCGTCGAGTTCGCTCAGGAACTTCTCGATCGAGGCCGCCTGCTTGGCTTCGTCCGAAACCGACTGACCGATGATCTTCTCGGCCAGGTCGACGGCCGTGCGGCCGACTTCGGAGCGCAGTTCGGTGAGGATCTGCTGGCGCTGGGCTTCCAGCTGGGCGTGGCCCGAGGCCACGATGCGGTCGCTTTCGGCCTGGGCCTCCGAGCGCATCTGCGCAAGGATCTGCTGGCCCTGGGTGCGCGCGTCCTCACGGATGCGCGCGGCCTCGAGGCGGGCGTCGGCCAGCTGCTGCTGATACTGCTGCAGCGTGAGCTGTGCCTCTTCCTGCGCGGCCTCGGCCTTGGCGATACCGCCTTCGATCTTGTCGGCACGCTCGTCGAGCACCTTGGTCAGGCGCGGGATGACGTACTTGTAGAACAGCACCGCGATGATCGCGACGCAGACCACCGACCAGACGATGTCGTACGTTTCGGGGACGAGAGGATTCACATCCTCTCCGCCCTCTGCTGCGAGTACTGCGAACTCGTACATCGGAATCAGAAGATGAAGCCGGCGACGAGGCCGATCAGGGCCAGCGCCTCGGTGAACGCGATACCGAGGAACATGTTGGTACGGATCGTGCCCTGCAGCTCGGGCTGACGGGCGATACCCTCGATCGCCTTACCGACGACGATGCCGACGCCGATGCCCGGGCCGATGGCGGCCAGGCCGTAGCCGACGGCGCCGAGGCCCTTCAGAGTCGACTCGGTGGCAGCTTCCTGGGCCAGGTACGAGAGGCTCATGAGTCTTCTTTCCCTTTCTGTTGCTCACCCGCCGGTTGGCGCGGTGTAGCAGGTCTTCAGTGATTGGTAATGCGGTCAGTGAGAATCTGCGTGCTCGGCGAGGCCGATGTACACGGCGGTCAGCAGCGCGAACACGTAGGCCTGCAGGAAGATGACCAGCATCTCGAACAGCGTGAACCCGAGTCCCGCCAGCAGCGAGAACGGCGAGAACACCTTCATCCACGCGGCGGCGTCGAACAGGAAGAACCAGGTCGCGCTGAAGAACAGCACCAGCATGATGTGGCCGGCCAGCATGTTCGCCATGAGTCGGACGGTCAGCGTGAACGGACGCAGGATGAAGGTCGAGACGAACTCGATCGGAATCAGCAGGACGTGCAGGGCTGGCGGCACGTTCGGCACCACGATGCTGCTGCGCAGGTAGGTGAAGAACCCGTACTTCTTGATGCCCACGTAGTTGAACGCGATGTAGGCGATCGCGGCCAGCACCAGCGGCATGCCGATTCGCGCGTTCGAGGAGATGTTCAATCCCGGAATGATGCCGGAGAAGTTCAGAAAGAGGACCGTGAAGAAGATCGTCGCGATGAGCGGGAAGAACTTGCGTCCGGTTTCCTTGCCGAGGACCTCTTCGGAGATCTGCTCCTTGACGAAGACCAACCCGATTTCGGCGACATTCTGTAGGCCGCGCGGAATGATTCGGGGACTCCGGAATGCCAGCAGCATGACAGCGACCAGCACTGCGGTCATCAGCAGCCGGACCAGCATCAAACGATCGAGTTCGAACGGCGTTCCCTCGAACAGCACAGCTGGAGGGAAGAAGTCGGTTAGCGACGGCGCGTGGAACTCACCCGACGCCAAAGTGGTGACGCTCAGCGTTCTCTCCCGTGTTCGGGCCGCGGGTACGGTCATTCCCGCGGTTCGATCGGACATTGACGATCAATTTGGGTCGACTCAGGTCGGCTCGAAGTTCGTCAGCAGCTGCGCGGCAATACCGCTCGGGCGGCGTCTGTACGTGTGTCGGCGACATCGTCGACATGCAGAACCGGAACCCTCGGAGCCCGGCACGGCAGTAAGCATAGCGGTACTCGGAGGGATCGTGGGGATCCCCCCTCGCTTGGTCGCTTGCTTACCAACACTTTACCAAGTTATCTACGACGCTGTGTAGGGGGGTGAGTCAATCCTGTTCGGGAGCCGGATCCGGGTCGCCCGCGGTGGTCGAGACATACGGAACCTTCTGTCGCAGAACGCCGTACGTCTCCGCGCCGAGCACGATGAGCAGGGAACCGATGACGGTCAGGAACAGCGCCATCCGGTTGTAGAAATCGAACTGGTTCAGCACCGCGACGGCGATGAGCACCAGCAGCACCTTGCCTGCCCAGCTGGCCAGCATGACCAGGCCCGCCGTGCTCGGCGGCAGCTTCGCGCCGAACAGCACCACAGCCGCGGTGGTGAGGATGAACACGCCGCCGATGGCCGCGCCGAGCAGCGCACCCCACAACCCGGGCAGCCCGGCGACAGCGGTCGCGATCGAGGCGCTCAGTACCACCAGTACCGCCAGCCCGATCAGGCCGTAGCGCAGCGCCGACTTCAGCGGCGCGTCGGGACCGGGGACCGGGTTCGGAGTAAAGCTCACGGGTGCGACTTTACTCAGCAGCCTGATGATCGGCCGCAGACTCCCCGCGCCGCAGCCCCGGAATGGCGGTCACCACGAGCGCGAAGACGAGGCCCGCCGCCATCAGCAGAACCACGATTCTGCGGTCCATCAAGGAGGTGCCGACGGCGCCGAATGCAAGCACACCGACCCACAAATAGATCAACAGCACCACGCGCCGGTGGGAATGGCCGATCTGCAGCAAACGGTGATGCAAGTGCATTTTGTCCGGGGTGGAAAAACTCACTCCGGCGCGCACTCTGCGCACGATCGCCAGCAGCAGATCCAGCACCGGAATGAACATCACGGCGCCCACCAACAGCAGCGGCGAAAGCAGACCCACGATGTCGCGCGGACCATAGCCTTGCAGCGGAATTCGGCCCGACGCGCCGGTGGAAACCGAGGCCAGCATCAGGCCGATCAGCATCGATCCGGAGTCGCCCATGAATATCTGCGCCGGCTGGAAATTGTGCGGCAGAAATCCCGCGCACGCACCCGCGAGCGCCGCCGCGAGGAGGGCGGGCGGATAGGTGTTCACGTCGCCGCCCTGCTCGTAGAGCAACCCCACGGAGAACACGAAAACCGCCGCCGCGCAGATGAAGCCGAGCCCCGCCGCGAGGCCATCCAGGCCGTCGACGAAGTTCATGGCGTTGATCAGCGTCACAGCCACCGCCACGGTCACCAGACCGCCCTGCAAGGCGTCCAGCACCACCGTGGAATTGTTGAACGGGTTGTAGATGACGTACCAGCTCAGGCCCATCACGGCCATGACGCCTGCCGCCGTCACCTGTCCCGCGAATTTGGTGAGCGCGTCGAGTCCCCAGCGGTCGTCGACGATGCCGACGATCACGATGATGGTGGCCGCCACCAGCACCGCGGGAATGTCGATCGCGTAGTCGAAGCCGCGGCGCAGCGCGGGCAACTGGTGCGCGAAGAGCACCGCCGCCACCACGCCGATGTACATGCCGACACCGCCCATCCGCGGGATCGGCTTGACGTGCACGTCCCGCTCGCGCGGCACCGCGACCGCGCCGAACGAGATCGCGAGCAGCCGGATGCCGCCGGTGGCGAGGAAGGTCACCGTGGCCGAGATCAACAGGACGAGCAAGAGCTCGCGCAGCGGAACGACCGAGCCGGAGCCGGAAATCATGCGACCTTTCTCCCGCTCACCGCGCGGGGGTGTTGGTCAGCTCGTCCGGCGACATGCCGAGCACCTCGGCGATCTCGGCCACCGGGACCGCGCCCTCGCGCAGCACGCGCGGCTGGTCCGCGGTGAGATCCACGATGGTGGAGGCGACCGCGTGCGCGGCGGGGCCGCCGTCGAGGTACACGCCGACCAGGCTGCCGAGCTGCTCACGCGCTTCGGCGGCGGTCTTCGCCGGCGGCTGACCGGAGACGTTGGCGCTGGACACGGCCAGCGGGCCCACCTCGCGCAGCAGATCGAGCGCGACGGGGTGCAGCGGCATCCGCAGCATCACCGTGCCGCGCGTGTCACCGAGATCCCACGCCAGCGAAGGCGCTTGCTGCACAACGAGACTCAGACCACCCGGCCAGAACGCACGGATCAGCTCGCGCGCCTGCGGGCGCACCGAGAAGACCAGTCCGTCGATGGTGTGCCACGACCCGACCAGCACCGGCACCGGCATGTCCCTGCCGCGGCGCTTGGCCGCCAGCAGCTCGCTCACCGCGGTGGCATCGAAAGCATCGGCCGCCAAGCCGTACAACGTGTCGGTGGGCATCACCACCAGCCGCCCGGATTTCAAGGCGCTGGTCGCGGCGGACAGTCCGGCGGCGCGCGAGTCGGGATCCGCGCAGTCGTAGACGGTACTCACGGCCCCCATCCTGGCACATGGGGCAGGTGGGGCATCAGGTGCGGGTGGCGACGACGAAGCGGGGTTTGCCTGCAAGGTCGGGGTGTTCGACGACGTCGGCGAAATCGCCGGTGTCCGCGAGGAGCGTGGCGAGGGCGGAGCCGTTGGTGTCGTCGTGCTCGATGGCGGTCGCGCCGCTCGGACGCAGCAGGCGAGTGATGTTGGGCACCATCCGCCGGACGACGTCCAACCCGTCGGGACCACCGAACAGCGCCAGGTGCGGGTCGTGGTCGGCGACCTCGGGGTCGAGCACCGCGCCTTCGGGGATGTAGGGCGGGTTGGACAGCAGCAGGTCGACGCGGCCGTTCAGCTCGGTGAGCAGGTCCGGATCGGTGACATCGTCGGCGTAGAGGGTGATCGGGGTGTCGCCGTCGGCGATCCGGTCGTCGGCATTGCGGCGAGCCCATTGCAGGGCCGCGGGATCGATCTCGATCGCGTGCACCTGTGCGTCGGGCCGCGCGTGCGCCACCGCCAGCGCGAGCGCTCCCGAACCCGCGCAGAAATCGATGACGATCGGCTGATGATCGTGCGGCAGCGCTTCCAAATACGCCAGCGCCCAAGCGAAGAGCAACTCGGTCTCCGGCCGCGGCACGAAGACGCCAGGGCCGACCGCGAGATCGATCTCCCCCATCGGCGCGACGCCAGTCAGATGCTGCAACGGAATGCGCTGGGCGCGCCGGTCGACCAGCGCGCGATAGTCCGCGACGAGCACCGGATCCACCAGCGGCACCAAGGCCAAACGAGTCCGCTCGACCCCGAGCAGATGCGCGGCGAGCTGCTCGGCATCCGCCCGCGGACTCGGCACACCCGCGGCCTGCAATTGTTCGACGGCTTCATTGATCACTGAACGCAGAGACACGCGACCCACCACCCCACTCTCGCCGATTTCGGATGCGCCCATTGTTCACTTCCCGGAATCGGTACTTCGGACGCCACACAGAGCCGGTACGGAACTGTGTGCGGCTTATTCGGCCGCCATGCGGGCCTCGCGGTCGGCCTTGCCGAGTGCGTCGAGGAGGGCGTCGAGGTCGCCGTCGAGGACCGCGTCGAGGTTGTGGGATTTGAAGCCGATGCGGTGATCGGTGATCCGGTTCTCCGGGAAGTTGTAGGTGCGGATGCGTTCGGAACGGTCCACGGTGCGGATCTGGCTGGCGCGACCGGCCGCGGCCTCCTGGTCGGCCTGCTCCTCGGCGAGCGCCTGGAGGCGCGCCGCGAGCACCTGCATGGCGCGGGCCTTGTTCTGCAGCTGGGAGCGTTCGTTCTGGCAGGTCACGACGATGCCGGAGGGCAGGTGCGTGATGCGAACGGCCGAGTCGGTGGTGTTCACGCCCTGGCCACCCTTGCCGGACGAGCGATAGACGTCGACGCGCAGATCGGACTCGTCGATCTGCACCTCCTCGACCTCGTCGGGCTCCGGGTAGATGAGCACGCCCGCGGCCGAGGTGTGAATGCGTCCCTGCGATTCGGTCACCGGTACGCGCTGCACCCGGTGCACGCCGCCCTCGAACTTGAACCGGGACCACACGCCGTCGCGCACCGCGTCGCGGCTCTTGATGGACAGCGTGGCGTCCTTGTATCCGCCGAGGTCGGAGACGGTGGCGCCGAGCACCTCGACCTTCCAGCCGTGCCGCTCGGCGTAACGGATGTACATGCGGGCCAGGTCCGCGGCGAACAGCGCGGACTCCTCGCCGCCCTCGCCGGACTTCACCTCGAGCACGACGTCGTCGCCGTCGTGCGGGTCGCGCGGGGCGAGCAGGTCGGCCAGCGCCTGTTCGAGTTCTTCCACCTCGCGCCGCAGATCGGGGATCTCGGCGGCGAAGGCTGGGTCGTCATCGGCCAGTTCCTGCGCGGCGGCCAGATCGTCCTGCGCGGTCTTCAGCTTGTTGTAGGTGCCCATGATCGGGGCCAGTTCGGCGAATCGCTTGCCCACGCGGCGCGCGGCGCCCGGATCGTTGTGCAGCGCCGGATCGGCCAGCTGCGTTTCCAGTCCCGCGTGCTCGGCCAGAATGTCGTCGATCGCGGACGGCTGCGTCATGATGCTTCCTTCTCTCGGTTCCCGGGCGGCGCCGGGTCGGCATTTCTCGTCATCCGGCGCTCGACGCACCGGGGCCAACAAATGCGCCGACGCCCGGCCTGCAGTGCAGAACCGGGCGTCGGCGAGGAAGCTAGTTGGCGTCGGCCTTCTTGCCCGCACGCTTGCCGTAGCGCGCCTCGAAGCGAGCCACGCGACCACCGGTGTCCAGGATCTTCTGCTTGCCGGTGTAGAAGGGGTGGCACTGCGAGCAGACCTCGACGGTGATGTGTCCCGACTCCTTGGTGCTGCGGGTCTGGAACGTGTTGCCGCAACCACAGACCACCGTGGTGTCGACATACGTCGGGTGGATTCCTGCCTTCATGGATGGTGTCCTCTCGATAGTGGTCGCCGGGTCGCCACGGGGACGTGAACCGGAACCGCTGGTTCCAAACTCTGCTTCGCAGAGGTCGGCGGGATTGCCTGCAGGACGCAGACGCACAGCGGTCCAGTATGCCAGAACCGCTACTACGCACCCAAAACACATCAGGCAACCATTTTGTTCCCTGTTTCGTGTATCTAAGACAACCCGTTGAAATATTGACTGAACGCCCTGCGCTCACGACCACGAGCCCAGCGCCACGCGCTCAACAAACCCAGCGCCACGCGCTCAACGAACCCAGCGCAACGCGCTCACGACGACGCGGAACGCATCGCACTCACGGCCACCAGCCGGACGCGCCGCGCGCAACACACGAGCGGAAAACGCACACGAACCACGAGCCGATCGCATGTGCACAACAGCAGCAATACCCAACCCGCCCACCCGCGTACTCACCCCGAGGGCGAGGCCGACGAGCCCGTTCACGGCCCGTCCATGGGGCCGCGCAGCCGCGCGCACCGGCGCGTCGACGACACGGCACCCAGAAAGTCTGGGCACGCGGACTCTCCGCCCTTACGAAACTCTCAAGTCGAGTAGTCGGCTACTCGGGAAGGCGAACAGCACTGTTCATAGAGTTCGTAGGTATCGAGTTCCTGCTGCACACCGGCGTGCCGAGACAGAAAGGAGAACGCTATGAACAGCCGAGTCGCGCTCGCGGTCTTCGTTCTGTTGATTCTCACTGTCGCGGTGGGCTGGTTTGCGACGCCCGAGCCCACGCAGACCGCGGTCTACGCACCCGCCGATACGGTCGCCTACTACGAGCGATCCCCCGGGTCGGCAGGCGCTTCGGGTCCTGCGACGGCGCTGTTCCTCGCCTGCATGATCGTCGGCGCGGCCGCCATCGGCCTGATCTTCTTCCGTCCGTACGCGCCGAAGGGGCTCCGCGAAAGCGAAGCCCCTTCGGAGGCACGACGACTCGTACCGCTACTCGTCCAGCGCGCCCGGCGCGGTCTTGCTGACCTGCATCAGGAACTCGAGGTTGTTCTTGGACTTCCTCAGTCGGTCGATCAGCAGATCGATCGCCTGGTGCGAGTCCAAGCCCGAAAGCACGCGGCGCAACTTGTGCAGCACCGCCGCCTCGTCTGGGCTCAGCAGTAGCTCGTCCTTGCGGGTACCTGACGGGTTGACGTCCACCGCGGGGAACACGCGCCGTTCCGCGATCTTGCGGTCCAGCTTGAGCTCCGCGTTACCGGTGCCCTTGAACTCCTCGAAGATCACCGTGTCACCGGTCGAACCGGTCTCCACCATGGCGGTGGCGATGATCGTCAGCGAGCCGCCGTTCTCGATGTTGCGCGCCGCGCCGAGGAACCGCTTGGGCGGGTACAGCGCGGTCGAGTCGACACCACCGGAGAGGATGCGGCCCGAAGCGGGCGACGAGTTGTTGTACGCGCGGCCCAGTCGGGTGATCGAGTCCAGCAGCACCACAACGTCTTTGCCCGCCTCGACCAGCCGCTTCGCCCGCTCGATGGCCAGCTCGGCGACCGAGGTGTGATCGCTCGGCGGACGGTCGAAGGTCGAGGCGATGACCTCGCCCTTCACCGAACGCTGCATGTCGGTGACCTCTTCGGGACGCTCGTCGACCAGCACCACCATCAGGTAAACCTCGGGGTTGTTGGTCGCGATCGCGTTCGCGATGTCCTGCATGATCGTGGTCTTACCGGCCTTCGGCGGGGACACGATCAGCGCGCGCTGGCCCTTGCCGATCGGCATGATCAGATCGATCACGCGGGTCGTCAGCTTGTTCTGCTGAGTCTCCAGCCGCAGCCGCTGGTTCGGGTACAGCGGGGTCAGCTTGCTGAACTCGGGCCGCCTCTTGGCCACCTCGACGTCGCCGCCGTTGACGGTGTCCAGCCGCACCAGCGGGTCGAACTTCTGCCGCTGGTTGGCCTGCTCGCCGTCGCGCGGGGCCCGCACGGCGCCGGTGATCGCGTCGCCGCGCCGCAGGCCGTTCTTGCGGACCAGGTTCATCGAGACGTAGACGTCGTTCGGTCCGGCCAGGTAGCCCGAGGTGCGGACGAACGCGTAGTTGTCCAGCACGTCCAGGATGCCCGCGACCGGCTGTAGGACGTCGTCCTCGCGGATCTCGAGCTCGCGGGTCTCCCCGGCGCCGCCCTCGCGATCGCGCCCGCGGCGACGCTCGCGGAACCGGCGACCCCGGCGACCGCGGCCGCCTTCCTCGTCGTCGCCACCGCGACCGCCTTCACCACGGCCACCGTCACCACGGCCGCCTTCGCCACGGCCACCTTCGCCACGGCCACCGTCACCACGGCCGCCTGCGCCCTGACCGCGCTGCTCGCCGTTCTGGCTGCGGTCGCCCTGGCCACGCTCGCCCTGACCGCGGTCGCGGCGACGTTCGCCCTGTTCGGCGTCCGTCTTCTGCTCGTCACCACGCGCCTCGGCGGTCTCACCGCCGGAACGCGCCTGGTCACGGCCGCGACGCTGCCGGCCACGCCCGCGCTGGCCACCGTCGCGGCCGGACTCTTCGCTGGTCTCGGCGGGGGCGGCGGCTTCGGTCGGCGCGGACTCGGCCTTCTCGGACTTCGACGGAGCGGAATCGGCGGGAGCCTCGGGCGCGGGCGCGGCGGCCTTCTCGGCGGGCGCGGCTTCCTTCGCCTTGCTCTCCTTGGCGGTCTCCTTGGCCGGAGCCTTCTCCTTGGCCGGCGCGGGCGTCACGTCGAGGGCCGCCTGCTCGGCCTTCCCGGCGCGCGCGGGCTTCTCCGACTTGGCGGGTTTACCGGCCTGGTTCTCCTTGATGGCGGCGATCAAATCACCCTTGCGCATTCCGGAGGTGCCTCGGATACCGAGTTCTCCCGCCAGCGCGCGCAACTGCGGCAACAACATTCCAGTCAGCCCCGATCGTGCGACGTCGGTTTGTTCGCTCATCTTCGAAATCTGTCCGGATTCACTTTCGCGGGCCCCCGAGGAACTTGGGTTGGATTCCACCCCGGGTGTCGCGAGCAGGTCCGTATCTGTCACGGAAATCCTTTCCTTCCCTCGACCGCCGTGTGCTGTTTCGAGGGTTCGTCCCGCAGTCCGGGCACTCTGCCGGACTCGGTATTGCCGTATCGCCTGCCCCGCCGGACCGGAGGCTTCGCCACCGGGTGTGAAAGGTGGGAGAGATCATTCCAGTTGCGCAGCTACGCAGTACCCCCATGGCCTGGAGGCTCGAGCCTGGAGCCTGCTGGAGCGATTGCCCTGATGAAGCACCGGCGTCTGATGCGCACGATGTACGGACTTGCCCAGGATAGCTGGCAACTGTGAACCTCGGCAAGACAGACGCGCCGTCAGTCGACCTGGACGCCCTCGGCGAGTCCTGGCTCGACCACACGGAGGCCGTCGGCAGCCGCGAGTTCGCGGAGTTCTGCTGGAAATTCGCTGGTACCGAGGGCCAACACGGTCGGTCCCGCACCCGAGACGGTCGCCGGGATGCCCGCCGCGCGCAGCCGCTCGATCCACTGGGTGGTGAGCGGTAGCGCGGGGGCACGCTGGCCCTGATGCAGCCGGTCGGCCGTAGCAGGCATGAGGAGGTCGGGACGCTGGGTCAGCGCCACCACGGCCAGCGCGGCCCTGCTGACGTTGAAGGCGGCGTCGCCGTGCGGCACCGTCTCCGGCAGCAGCCCACGGGTGTGCGCGGTGGACGAGCGCACCTCGGGAATCAGCACCACCGGGCGCAGCGACGGGTGCGGGTCGAGCCGGACGGCGCGGTACACCCGGCCGTGCTCGGGGATCGCCGCGGCCGCTTCGGTCGTGTCGGCGGTGGTCTCGGTCCAGGACACCACGATCCCGCCGAGCACACTGGCCGCCGCGTTGTCGGGGTGACCTTCGAATTCCGAGGCCAGCTGCACCAATCGCTCGGCGTCGACGGCCAGTTCGGGGTCCAGCTTCGCGGCCAGCGCGCAGCCGGCGGCGAGACCGCCGACCACCGCGGAGGCCGAGGAGCCGAGACCTCGCGAATGCGGAATCACGTTGCGGCACACCACATCGAGGCCGTCGGCCCACACGCCCGCCGCCTCCAGGCCGCGCTCGATCGCGCGCACCACGAGATGCGAAGGGCCCCACGGCACGTCGTCGGCGCCCTCACCCTCGACCCGGATGGTCAGCCCGGAATCGGTGGTGCGCACCTCGATCTCGTCGTAGATGCCCAAAGCCATACCGAGCGAGTCGAATCCGGGACCGAGGTTGGCGCTCGACGCGGGCACCCGCGCCGTGACGGCGAGTCCGGCGGGCAGTGTCCGCGACATCAACTGGCTTTCGCGCGAACTCAACTCAGGCCAGCTCGAGTCGGGCGGCGACCGCGACCGGGTCGACCGCGATCGGCTGCACCTGCGGCATGCCGAGCAGCGCGGTGTCGGGGTCTTTCAAGCCGTTGCCTGTGACGGTGCAGACCACCGTCAGGCCCGCGTCCAGCCAGCCTTCCTTGCGCGCCGCGAGCACGCCGGCGACGCTGGCCGCCGACGCGGGCTCCACGAAGACGCCCTCCTTCGCGGCGACCAAGCGGTACGCCTCGAGGATCTCCTCGTCGGTGGCCGCGCGGAACGCGCCACCGGACTGCTCCTTGGCCTCCACCGCGCCGTTCCACGAGGCGGGTGCGCCGATGCGGATGGCGGTGGCGATGGTCTCCGGATCCTTCACCGGAGCGCCGTTGACCAGCGGGGCCGCGCCTGCCGCCTGCACGCCGAGCATGCGCGGCAGTCCGTTGGTGATGCCGTCGGCGTAGTACTCGCGGTAGCCGCGCCAGTACGCGGTGATGTTGCCCGCGTTGCCCACCGGCAGCGCGTGCACGTCGGGCGCCTTGCCGAGCACGTCGCAGATCTCGAAAGACGCGGTCTTCTGGCCCTCGATGCGGGCCGGGTTCACCGAGTTCACCAGGCCGACGGCCGGGAAGTCCGCGGTGACCTTGCGCGCCAGCTCGAGACAGTCGTCGAAGTTGCCCTCGACCTGGATGATCTGCGCGCCGAGCATGACGGCCTGGGCCAGCTTGCCCATCGCGATCTTGCCCTGCGGGATCAGCACCGCGCAGCTCATGCCCGCCCGGGTGGCGTACGCCGCGGCCGATGCCGAGGTGTTGCCGGTGGACGCGCAGAGCACCGCCTTCTGGCCGCGGTACTTGGCGTCGGTCATGGCCATGGTCATGCCACGGTCCTTGAACGAGCCGGTCGGATTGGCGCCCTCGACCTTGAGGTACACCTCGCAGCCGGTCAGCTCGGACAGATACGGCGCGGGCACCAGGGGGGTGCCGCCCTCGAACAGCGTGACCGGCTCCCAGTCGGCCGCACCCGCGAGCCGATCACGGTAGGCCGCGATCAGACCCGGCCAGCGGGAGTGCACTCCTGCCTGCGGGGCGACGCCAATGGTACTCATTCCTCGGTGCCTTCCAATCTCAAAACGCTGGTCACTGATGTGACGGATGCCATCTCCGCGAGGGCGGCGACGGTGTCCGCGAGCGCCGACTCCACGGCGTGGTGGGTCACCACGACCAGGCGAGCGCCCTCGCCGTGCCCTTCCTGACGGACGGTCGAGATGCTCACCCCATGCTTGGCGAATTCGCCCGCCACCTTGGCCAGGACGCCGGGGACGTCTTCGACCTGCAGGTTCACGTGGTATCGGGTGGGCGTATCGCCGATCGGCGCGATCGGTAGCTCAGCATAAACCGATTCGCCCGGCGCGCGGCCACCGAAGAACTTGTTCCGTGCGGCCATCACCACGTCGCCCAGCACCGCGGAGGCGGTCGGGGCGCCGCCCGCGCCCTGGCCGTAGAACATCAGCCTGCCCGCGTTCTCGGCCTCGACGACCACGGCGTTGAAAGCGCCGCTGACCGCGGCCAGCGGGTGCCTGCGCGGGATCAGCGCCGGGTAGACCCGCACCGAGACGCGCTCCTTGCCGCCCTCGGCGGGGCTCGGCTCGCCCGGGCCCGCGTCGACGCGCTCGCAGATTGCCAGCAGCTTGACCGTGCAGTTCAGCGCGGACGCGGTCTCCAGGTCCTCCGCGGTGATCTTCGAGATGCCCTCGCGGTACACGTCGGCCGCGGTCACGCGGGTGTGGAACGCGAGAGAGGCGAGGATCGCCGCCTTGGCCGCGGCGTCGTAGCCCTCCACGTCGGCGGTCGGATCGGCTTCCGCGTAGCCGAGGCGGGTGGCCTCGGCGAGGGTCGCGGAGTAGTCGGCGCCGGTCTCGTCCATGGCCGAGAGGATGAAGTTCGTGGTGCCGTTGACGATGCCGACCACGCGGTTCACCCGGTCGCCGGACAGCGACTGGATCAGCGGACGGACCACCGGGATGGCGCCCGCGACGGCGGCCTCGAAGTACAGGTCGGCGCGGTTGCGTTCGGCGGCGGCGGCGAGTTCGCCGGTGTAGTCGGCCAGCAGCGCCTTGTTCGCGGTCACCACGGATTTGCCCGCGTTCAGCGCGGCCAGGATGAGGCGGCGCGCGGGATCGATGCCGCCGATGACCTCGACGACCAGATCGACATCGGGCCGGGCGACCAACGCGTCGGCGTCGGTGGTCAGCAGTTCGGCGGGCAGGCCGCGATCCTTGTCCAGGCTGCGCACCGCGACGCCGCGAAGCACGACCGGCGCGCCGACCCGCGAGTGCAGGTCGTCGGCGTGATCCCGCAGAATCCGCACGACCTCGGTGCCGACATTGCCCATGCCGAGGACCGCGACGCCGATCGGGCGATCGGTCCCCCAGATGCTGTTCTTGGCTACTTCGGTCATGCCTCAACCTCCAGACTCAGCAGATCCGCCACCGTTTCCCGGCGCAGCACCAGTCGCGGCTGACCGTCGCGGACGGCGACGACCGCCGGACGGGTCAACTGGTTGTATCGACTGGACATCGAATAGCAATACGCGCCGGTCGCGGCCACCGCCACCAGGTCGCCAGGACCGACGTCGGCGGGCATCCAGGTGTCGCGAATGACGATGTCCCCGCTCTCGCAGTGCTTCCCGACGACGCGCGCGACCACCGGCTGCGCGTCCGAGGAGCGCGAGACCAGGCGGCAGTCGTAGTCGGCCTGGTAGAGCGCGGGACGGATGTTGTCGCTCATGCCGCCGTCGACGCTCACGTAGCGGCGGCGCAGGCCGGCGTCCAGCGAGACGTCCTTGGTGGTGCCGACCTCGTACAGGGTGACGGTGCCCGGTCCGGCGATGGCGCGGCCCGGCTCGACGGCGATGATCGGCTCGGGCAGACCCGCGCGGGCCGCCTCTTCGGCGACCAGGCGGCGCAGGTTCGCCGCGAACGCGCCGAGCGGCGGCGGGTCGTCGTTGGGCAGGTACGAAATACCCAGTCCGCCACCGAGATCCAGCGTCGAGATCTGCGCGGTGCGTTCCACGCCGAACTTGTCGATGGCCTCGCGCAGCAGGCCGAGCATCCGGCGCGCGGCGATCTCGAACCCGTCGATCTCGAAGATCTGCGAGCCGATATGCGAGTGCAGGCCGACCAGCCGGAGGTTGTCGGCCTCGAAGACGCGCGCCAGCGCCTCCATGGCGTCGCCGCCCGCGATCGAGAAGCCGAACTTCTGATCCTCGTGCGCGGTCGAAATGTATTCGTGCGTATGGGCTTCCACGCCGACGGTGACGCGGACCAGCACGTCCTGCACCACACCGGCGCGCCCGGCGACCGCTTCGAGGCGGTCGATCTCGATCAGCGAGTCGACCACCACGTGGCCGACGCCGGCCTGCACCGCGGCTTCCAACTCGGTGACGGATTTGTTGTTGCCGTGCAACGCGATTCGCTCGGCGGGGAAACCCGCGTGCAGCGCGATGGCGAGCTCGCCACCGGAGCACACGTCCAGCGAGAGCCCCTCGTCACGGATCCAGCGCGCGATCTCGCCGCAGAGGAATGCCTTGGACGCGTAGTGCACCCGCGCGTTGGGACCGAAGGCCTGCACCATGTCGCGGCAGCGGGAGCGGAAATCGTCCTCGTCCACCACGAACAGCGGGGTGCCGAACTGCGCGGCCAGGTCGTGCACCGGCACGCCCGCCAAATGCACCACGCCGTCGGCGTCGCGGGAGGCGTTGCGCGGCCACACGTTCGCGGGCAGGTCGATCATCTGCTTCGGGTCGCCGGGGCGCTCCGGCAGGTTGGGGGCGTGCGGAATCTCGGCGTGGCGTGGACCGGCGGGGTGCGCGCTCATAGTTGTTCCTTCCTTGCCGCACGCGCCGAGCACGTGGACGAATACGACCTCTTCGACTCGACTTGCTCGCGCACTACATACGCTCCGGTGCGCTGACACCGAGCAGGCCGAGGCCGTTGGCCAGCACCTGGCGGGTGGCCTTCACCAGTTCGAGCCGGGCGGACTTGAGCGGCGTGACCGGCTCGTCGCCCTTCGGCAGCACCCGCATGTCGTCGTCGGACTGGAACGGGTGGTAGGCACCGGCCAGTTCCTCCAGGTAGCGCACGACGCGGTGCGGCTCCCGCACCTCGGCGGCCGTCGCGACGACTCGCGGGTACTCGCCGAGGGTGCGGATCAGCTCGCCCTCGCGGTCGGAGGTCATCAGACCGAAATCCGGTGCCACCGAAGCGAAGTCGAACGCGGCCGAGTTGTCGATGATACGGCTGGAGCGGGCGTGCGCGTATTGCACGTAGTAGATCGGGTTCTCGTTGTTCTGCTTGGTCCACAGGTCCAGATCGATGTCGATGCTGGAGTTCACCGAGGACCGCACCAGCGAGTAGCGCGCCGCGTCGACACCGATCGCCTCGACCAGGTCGTCGAGCGTCACCACGGTGCCCGCCCGCTTGCTCATGCGCACGGCCGCACCGTCTTTCACCAGATTCACCATCTGGCCGATCAGCACCTCGACGGTGTTCGGATCGTCGCCGAACGCCGCGGCGGCGGCCTTCAAACGGCCGATGTAGCCGTGATGGTCGGCGCCGAGCATGTAGATGCACAGATCGAAGCCGCGGCCGCGCTTGTCGTGGAAGTAGGCGATGTCACCGGCGATGTAGGCGGACTTGCCGTCGCTCTTGATGACCACGCGGTCCTTGTCGTCGCCGTACTCGGAGCTGGCGATCCACCATGCCCCGTCCTTCTCGTACAGCTTGCCGGCGGACTTGAGCTCCTCGACCGCCTTGTCGACCGCGCCCGAGGCGAACAGCGAGCTCTCGTTGAAGTAGACGTCGAAGTCGGTGCCGAACTCGTGCAGCGTCTCCTTGATGTGCGCGAACATCAGCTCGACACCCTCGCGGCGGAACAGCTCGTGCCGCTCGCCCTCGGGCAGCTCGGCCGCGCCCGGATTGTCGGCGACGACCCGCGCGGCGATCTCGCCGATGTAGGCGCCCGCGTACCCGTCCTCCGGGGTCGGCGCGCCGGTGGCGGCGGCGACCAGCGAGTTGGCGAACCGGTCGATCTGCGCGCCGTGGTCGTTGAAGTAGTACTCACGGGTGACGTCGGCGCCCTGCGCGGCGAGGATGCGGCCGAGCGCGTCGCCGACCGAGGCCCAGCGGGTGCCGCCGAGGTGAATCGGTCCGGTCGGGTTCGCCGAGACGAACTCCAGGTTGACCCGGGTGCCCGCGAGCGCGTCGGCGGTGCCGAAGGACGCGCCCGCCGCGAGCACCTTCTGCACGATCGCGCCCTGCGCGGCGGCGGCGAGCCGGATGTTCAGGAAGCCGGGACCGGCGACCTCCGCTGAAGACACACCCTCGGCGGCGCTCAGCGCGTCGGCCAGCCAGGTGGCCAGCTCGCGGGGATTCGTTCCGGCCTTCTTGGCCACCTGCATGGCCACGTTCGTGGCATAGTCACCGTGTTCCGGATTGCGAGGACGCTCCACATTGACCTCGTCGGGCAGGACCGCAGGGTCCAGTCCACGTTCGACAAGCACCTTCGCCGCGGTGGAGCGAAGGAGATCTGCAAGGTCAGCTGGAGTCACGAGTCTCTATCCTATGGTCTGGGCAGGTGTACGCCGTCGGGCGGGCACCGCCCCGGATCTGTCCGTAACGAACAGCACAGCGGTTCATCACATCGAGAGAGCAACGAGCAATGCCGAGTAGCAACAGCGCCTCGAAGTCGGCCAAGGCCGTCCGAGCCGCGGGGAAGGTGTCGCCTTCCCGCAAGGGCGGCGGCGGCAAGGGCCAGCTTCCGAAGAAACGCCAGATCCCGTGGTTGGCCGTCGGCGCGGCCGCAGTAATCATCGCATTGATCGGTGCCCTCGCCTACAGCCTGGTCCCCAAATACCGCGAACAGGCCGAGCTGGACAAGTACACGCCCAGCGCGCAGAAGAAGGATCCCTCGGATCAGATCGCCGGCGTGGTGAAGAAGGACTACGCGCAGGGCGCGGGCAAGCACGTCGACCCGACGCAGCGGGTGGCCTACGACCAGAAGCCGCCCTTCGGCGGACCGCACGATCAGGCGTGGGCCGACTGCACCGGCGTCGTCTACGCCAAGCCGATCCGCACCGAGAATGCGGTGCACTCGCTCGAGCACGGCGCCGTGTGGATCGCCTACAACCCCGACAAGGTGGATTCCGCGGGCATCGACACGCTGAAGAAGAAGGTCGAAGGCAAGCAGTACACGCTGATGTCGCCCTACCCGGGACTGGACAGCGCGATCTCGCTGCAATCCTGGGGCCATCAGCTGAAGCTGGACAGCCCTGAGGACAAGCGGATCAACCAGTTCCTCACCGCGCTGCGGCAGAACCAGTACACCTACCCCGAGGTCGGCGCGGCCTGCTCCAACCCGTACTTCGACAGGGAGAACCCGGAGCCGTTCGACCCCGCGCCGCCCGGGCCGGACGCGGTGCCGATGGACGGTACCGGCATCCCGACCGATCAGGCCGAGCTCGGCGGCGGACTGCCTCCCGGGATCCCGGGTCTGCCCGGTATCCCCGGTGTTCCCGGTCTGCCCGGCGCCCCCGGCATGCCTGGCTTGCCCGGTGCGCCGGCCGAGCCGACGGCGGCACCCTAGATGCAGGCCGAAGCCGATATCGAGACCGAATCCGGCACGGAGAACGGCTTCACGGCGCAAGTGCGCAGGCAAGGAGTCGCGCTGCTGATCCTCGGCGCGCTCGGCGCCATCCTGCTCGGATTCGCCATCGGGACGCTGGTCCGCCTTCCCCTGGACGGCGGCTCCGGCGAACCCGACCCCACCGCGGTCGACGTCGGCTTCGCCCAGGACATGTCCGCGCACCACGCGCAGGCCGTCGAGATGGCGGGCATCGCCCTGCTGCGCTCCACCGACAACGATGTGCGCAGGCTGGCCTACGACATCATGACCACCCAGCAGAACCAGGTCGGCCGGATGCAGGGCTGGCTGCAACTGTGGAACAAGCCCGCGCAGGGCACCGACGGTTTCATGGGGTGGATGAGCGAGCAAGGCTCCGAACACGGACACGGCGGCGGGCACCAGACGTCCGGGTCGATGGCGAGCATGCCCGGCATGGCCACCCAAGAGGAGCTCGCGGCGCTGCGCCAGGCCCCCGCAGCGGAGGCCGACACCATCTTCCTGCGCCTCATGCTGCGCCACCACCAGGGCGGCATGCCGATGATGGAGTACGCGGCGAAGCACGCCGCGACCACGGCCGTCCGCACCCTCGCCGCCAGCATGGCCGAAACGCAGCAGGCCGAATCCCGCCTGCTCACCACCATGCTCACCGCCCGCGGCGGCGCCCCGCTCCCCCTCAACTGACCCGGCGTCGGGCCGGCCCGGACGAAAGCCCCCGGCCCGACGCCCTTTTTGGCGTCCAGCGCACGATGCGATACGCTTGCCCCGCCCGATCGGACCAACCGGCCCGACCGAGATCTATCCCGCCCTCGTAGCTCAGGGGATAGAGCGTCTGCCTCCGGAGCAGAAGGCCGCAGGTTCGAATCCTGCCGAGGGCACTCCACTCGCAGCAGGCCCATGCCCACAAAAGGCGTGGGCCTTGCTCGTTTCGTAGTGTTTTGTGGGGGTGCAACCCCCACGCCCCGCCCGGCGGGCTTCGCCCCCGGACCCCCTTGTCGCGGGCTGGTTTTGTGGGGATGTTCCGAATCGCATCAGATCTTGTGGGGGTGCGACCCCCACACGCCGCCCGGAGGGCTTCGCCCCCGGACCCCCTCGTCGCGGGCTGGTTTTGTGGGGATGTTCCGAATCGCAACAGATCTTGTGGGGGTGCGACCCCCACACGCCGCCCGGCGAGCTTCGCCCCCGGGACCCCATGGGGCGGGCTGGGTTTTGTGGGGATGTTCCGAATCGCAGCAAGTCTTGTGGGGGTGCGACCCCACACGCCGGCTGGCCTGCTACACGGAAACTCTCTACTCGTGTAGGTCTCCGTGCAGTCTTGATACCATGCAGTCATCACGCGAGTGATGTCGAGAGGTGGAGACCGCCCCGCAAAGACGGCCTCCACCGGGTGGGTTAGCTAGCCCGCACTCGGCGGACCAAGGCGAGCGCCCCGGCGGTCACGGCAGCAATGATCAAGCAGATGCCGTAATCGACCGGGGCCTCTTGCTTCCTCCGGCGATGTTTCGCCATCCCCACCACCTCCTCTCTGGGCGGGTGTCTGGACCATGTCCACCGCCCCTCGACAGGAGGTGGCAGAACCTTACTCCAACGCTCTGACCAGACCCTTTGCGTCACAGCGGGTTACACGCAGAGGTAACCGGCGCAGATAATCGTGCCGTCGTCGGCTCGGTGAACGGCTGATGGGCATCGCGCTCGATCTTTGGCAAGATGGCCCGGTGCGTTCTGTATTGCGGGTGGGGGCCCTTGTGGCTGCGATGATCGCCCTGAGTTCTTGTTATCCCGATGATGTTCCGACTTCGGTATCGACGACGACTTCGGCGGCGCCGACCAGTGTCCTTACGCCGGATCAGCTGCGTCACCAAGGCGCTCTGGCGGAGGGGACGCGGATGGCCGATGTGCTTGCGCTGCCGACGGATATCGATCCGGATGTCACTGTGTACGGGCGGGCTGGGGTGCTGACTTCGGCGATGCTGCTGGTGATGGCGGGGCACAACGATGCGATCAAGGCGGCGGCCGATGACAACGGGCTGTTGACCGGGTTCATCACGCATCGCACCAACGGGGATCGGGAGCGGCGAAAGGACTTGACGCACGGCGTGATGCGTTTCCCAGATGCCGCCGCGGCGAGCAAGGCGGCCGAGGATCTCGCGGACGGCTCGGTGAACTATCGCGGTCTGCTGGAGTCGCAATCCCGCACGCCCGCACCGCTGCCCGGCGCGCCGGAGGCGCAATTCAGTCACAAGGAAGAACGGGGGCGCGTCGAGGGCATGGCCTTCACCGCTGTTCGAGAGTATGTGATCTACACGTCGGTGCGGACCGGAACCCGTGACGAGCTGGAGCGAATCATGCTGCGCGCACTGGAATTACAGCGTCCGCTGCTCGATGACTTCCGTCCGACACCGCCCGCCGACTATCCCGAGCTGCCGTACGACCCCGAGGGCGTCTTCGCCCTCACCGTCGGCGACGGCGACGCGCAGCAGGGCGCGTATCGCCTACGCGGCGCGCTGCTTTTCGCGCAAGACCAACCGCGGGCGGCGACCGTGTTCCGCGAGGTCGGGCTGAATGCCATGGCCAACAAGGGAACCACGGTCTATCGCACCGACGACGCCGCCGGAGCCCAGCGCCTGAGCGCGGCCCTCGGCGAGATGCAGCCCGCGTACCAGCCCGCGTCGGCGCCGACCGGTATCCCGTCCGCGTCTTGCCTTTCCAGGCCGGAAGGCGGCGCCAATTCGTGGTTCTGCCTGGTCACCGCGGGCCGGTTCGTCGGCGAGATCTGGGCGAAGACCCAGGACGACGCGCACCGGCTGGTCGAGCAGCAGCACCAGGCGCTGCGCAGCGCGAAGTAGGCCGGATCGCGGTAACAATTTTGCCGTAACCTCGCGATCATGAGCTGCTGCGGACCCTCGCGCCGGACTTTGCTCGGCGCGATCGCCTCCGCGGCACTGCTTTCCGCGCTGCCCGCGAGTCGCGCTCGGGCACAGCGCGTTTCACTGGTCGCGACGGATCTGGAAGTCGTCACCGTCACCGACCGCTCGGTGGTGCTCACCTGGACCACCGTCGCGCCCGACGGGTCGGGACGCCCGACCCCGGTCCCCTCCGACGCCGAAGTTCGGCTCGGCCCAGCCGATTCGCCGCGCGCGCCGGTCCCTGTCTTCGCCGCTCCCGATCGAACGCCGTTCCATTACGCCGAGATCGGCGGACTGGAGCCGGGCCGCCGCTACCGATTCGAGGCGTGGTCGCAGGGTGTACGGGCGACGCCCGCGCTCTCGCTCACCACGCTGTCGCCCGGGACACCGGAAACCACCGGCGAATTCACCACCTTGGTGCCGCCGCCCGGCCGCCTGTTGCGCACCATCGCGCTGGCCAACGACGTGCACTACGGCGAGACGGTGAGCGGCTTGGTGGTCGGCGCGTTTCCGCCTGGCTTCCGCCAGCCGGCGGGTCTGCCGCCCTATCCCGAGGTCATGCTTTCCGCACTGCTCGGCGACCTGCGGGCCAGGAGCGTGAATCATCTTGTCGTCGCGGGAGATCTGACGAGCGAGGCGACGCCGGAGGAGTCACACGCCGTCCGCGCCCGGCTCGACTCGTGGGGCGCGCTCGGCAGCGACTACCTGGTGTCGCGCGGTAATCACGATCGCCCGCACGTCGACTACCGGGGCTGCACGCACCTCGGCGAGCACCGCGACTGCTGGGGCGACAATTTCCTCGCCAGGCAGGAGTTGGTCGAGCACGAGGTCGGCGGCTTGCGGCTGCTCGGCGTGGACACCAGCGACCTCGACGGTGCGGGCGGCCGTATCGAACGACCCCAGTTCGCTCGCTTGGCCGAGGCGCTGCGCGCCGACCCGGACCGTCCGACCCTGGTCTTCGGCCACCACCCGGTGACCATCGAATCGGGGCTCACCAACACCGCGGGCCCGGCCTTCGTCCTCGATGGCACCGACAGCGCAGAACTCCAGCGCCTTTACGAGCGGGCGCCCGGAGTCTTCCTGCACCACAGCGGCCACACCCACCGCAATCGCCGTACCCGGCCGGACGCGAACATCGCGGTGGAATTCCTGGAGGTGGCCGCGGTGAAGGAGTATCCGGGCGGCTACAGCCTGCTCAGCGTGTACGAGGGCGGCTACATGGTGAACTTCTACAAGACACGCGCCGAGGACGCGCGGCGGTGGAGCAGCACCACCCGCGGCGAATACTTCGGCTTGCTGCCCGATTACACCCTCGGAACTTTCGCCGACCGTAACCACGTTGTCGCGCGGGATTTTTCCGACCTGTCCTGAACGGACAATAAGCCCAGGGCGCAAACATCGACGGAGCCCCGGTCCGGCGGTGGCGTAACACCGAACCGAGGCCCCGACGACCGGCGCACCCATTCTTGCCTGGAGCGAGCGGCGGGAATTGAACCCGCGTAAACGGCTTTGCAGACCGTTGCCTCAACCACTCAGCCACGCCCGCCTCGCATTCGAGAATGCCGGTCCGGGCCCCCCGCGACCAGGCTTGGGCTCGAGCTGATTCAAAACCTCGCGGCGGCTCGGACGATGGAGACGACTCGATCCGGCCACGACTCGGGCCCGGATGACTCACACGCCGACATCGTCGGAACGTCGAGCGCGCGACGGGGAAAGGGCCACCGGGCATGCAATGATCGGGGAATGTCTCGGCCACGCCCGCTCCCAGTCGACCCGATCGAGGAGGCCCACCGCCAGTGGGTCGGCCACGGCTGGGGCGATGTCGCCGACGGGATGGCGGCGGTGACCTCGCTGGTCCGCGCCCAGCAAATCGTGATGGCCCGGGTGGACGAAGCGCTGAAACCGACCGGCCTGACCTTCTCCCGGTACGAACTGCTCATGCTGCTGAGTTTCAGCAAGACCGGCGCGCTGCCGATGGCGAAGGCCAGCGCCCGGCTCCAGGTGCACCCGACCAGCGTCACCAACACCGTCGACCGACTGGAGGCGGCGCGCCTCGTCGAGCGGGTGCCGCATCCCAGCGACCGCCGCGCCACCCTCATCGAGATCACCGACGCCGGAAGGGAATTGGTCACCAAGGCCACGGAGGAGCTGAACGCGAAGGTGTTCGCCCATCCGGGTCTGCGGCCGGATCGGCTGCACCTGCTTTTGCAGTTGCTCGCGGAATTCCGGCACGCCGCGGGAGACTTCGACACCGGCGACGCGCCCGCCCGCTGGAACACCAGGGAACGCTGAACTCCACTCCGTACCTGGCGGTCTCATACACCACGGAATCGACCTCCGAGTAACAGTCCGGCATCCAAGTAGCGAATTCGCGGCGGCGTTGCCTTGGCAGCGGAGAAGAAAAGGTCCACCATGGATCCATGGTGCTGGTCTTGGGGGTATCGGCGGGCGCTGGTGGCGCGCGCGCGATGTTGACGCATTCCGATCAACCGCACCTTCCCCCGATCGATCGCTGCCATGTCCCGCGCCGCGCGGGCGCCGGTGTCGAGGAGGCGGTGTTCGAGGCGATCCGTGAGATGTGCCACTCGGCCCAGCAGCGCGACGAGCTGATCACCGGAACCGCGGTCACCTGTCGCTGCCCCTTGCACGCCGACGCCATCCGGTCCGCGGCGGGCCGCAGCAGGCTCACCATCGTCGACGAGCCGCTGGCCCAGCTGCGCTACCTGCGCTTCACCGGCAGCCTTCCGGACACCGGCACCGTGATCCTCTACGACCTCGGCAGCTCCGGGCTGACCGTCACGCACGCCGACTGCCGCACCGACGCCATCCTGTCCAGCAAACGCAGCACCGTACTCGGCGGCGACGGCTACGACGCGCTGCTGCGCTGGCAACTGGCCCGCGAAGGCGTGCTCACCGACCGGCTCACCAGCAGGCGGCACCGCGAGGCGCTCAGCAGCGCGCGGGTGGTCACCGCGACCGATCTCGGCTCCGGCGGGCGCGCCGTGGTGACCCGCAGCGATCTGGCCGAACTGTGCGCCGCGGGCATCCACCACTCCGCGTCGTTCGTCCGCCAGCTCATCGAGGAGACCGGGGTTCGGCCCGAGGCGCTCGTACTGCTCGGCGGCTGCACCCGAAGCCCGAGCGTGCGCGGCGAGTTGGCCGAACTGGTCGACCTGCCGCTGATCTACGACCCCGAGCCGGAATGCGTCTCGGCGCGCGGCGCGCTGCTGTTCGCCGCCGAACGCCCGTCCGGCGACGTGCGCATGGCGCGTCTGCGGACGGGCGCGGCCCTGCCGACGCTCGCCCCCGCGGGCGTCGGCCGCCGAAAGATCATCGCCGCCGTTGCGGTCACCGCGGCGCTCGGCGCGACCATCGCCGGTCTGCTCGCCGTGGAACGGAATTCGGCGGGGCCCCCGACCGGCGGGACCACGCCGACGCACATCGAACTGCGCACCACCCCGCAGCCGTCGGGCAACTGAGGCCGGAGCTCACCGCATCCCGTTGGCTAGCATGGCGCGAGAACCACAAGCGCACGACAACGGGGGTGTACACGTGGCATTCGCCGCCGCGAGAACCATGCTGACGACCGGATGGGGCGTGCTGACCGCGCACCGCGCGCTGGTCGCGTATCCGAGACGGTCGGCCGTCACCGGCGCGGTAGTGATGGGCGTCCCGTTCCTGTCCATCGGCGCCGACGTGATCGACGGGTCATCGGCCACGCCCTTGCTGCTGGTCGGCGCCTGCTATCTGCTGACGATGATCGTCACCACGTTCGGCAATGCCGCCCTCATCGCGCAGGCCGACATCGTGCTGCGCGGTGGATATCCGAGCGCGGGCAGGCGGGCGGCGCTCGCACGGTGGCCCGCGATTCTGATGTGGGCGCTCACGGCGGCGACGGTGCTGCCCGCGCTGCGGCTGGTCGAACACGACTTCCGCGACCTGCGGACGATGCGCGGCCGCCGTCCCGGCACCGCGTGGGCGGACGCGGCCGATCTGACGCTGCCGAAGATCGTGCTGGAGCACCGCAATCCGATTGCCGCACTGCGTGATTCACGGGCGGCGCTGGAACGCGGATGGGGATCCGACGTGGTGAGCAGCACGCGCCTCGGCATGCTGGGCTACACGCTGGTGCTGGTGGGCGGTTCGGTGTGCCCGCTGGTCGGCGCCGCGCTGGGCGCGCAGGCGCAGGCGCGGCTCGGCGTTCCGTACGGCACGGCGATCGGTCTGTGGCTCGGCCTGGCCGTCTTCATCGCCGCGCTGATCTTCGTCTCGGCCGCGACCGCCGTGTATCAGGCCGCGCTGTATCGCTACTCGGTCGACGGACGCACGCCGCCCGCGTTCGCCGCGGACCTCACGCGGTCGTTCCAGCCCTGAGCCGGCAACGGCTCGCGCGAACGCCCCGAAAGGCGCACGCGCGAGCCGTGTGCGGCACTCAGCGGTTGCCGAACTTCGCGGGCCGCTTCTCGACGAAGGCGGCCATGCCTTCCTTCTGATCCTCGATCGCGAACAGCGAGTGGAAGACGCGGCGCTCGAAGCGCAGCCCCTCGGCGAGGGTGGTCTCGAAGGAGCGGTTCACCGACTCCTTGGCGATCATGGCGACCGGCAGCGACATCGCGGCGATGGTCTCGGCCACCTCGAGCGCGGTGTCGAGCAGCTCGGCGGCGGGCACGATGCGCGAAACCAGTCCGGCGCGCTCGGCTTCCTCGACGTCCATGTTGCGGCCGGTCAGCACCAGGTCCATGGCCTTGGCCTTGCCGATCGCCCTGGTCAGGCGCTGCGAGCCGCCGATGCCGGGGATGACGCCCAGCTTGATCTCCGGCTGCCCGAACTTGGCCGTGTCGGCGGCGATCAGGATGTCGCAGATCATCGCCAGCTCACAGCCGCCGCCGAGCGCGTAGCCCGCGACCGCCGCGATGGTGGGCTTGCGGAAGTTAGCCAGCCGGTCCCAGCGCGCGAAGAAATCGTCCATGAACATGTCCATGTACGACTTGGGCTGCATCTCCTTGATGTCGGCGCCCGCCGCGAAGGCCCGATCCGAGCCGGTGATGACGACCGCGCCGATCGCGTCGTCGCGCTCGAGCTCGTCCAGCGCGGCGATCACGTCATCGAGGACCTGCGCGTTCAGCGCGTTGAGCGCCTTCGGACGGTTCAGTGTGATCCAGCCGACCCGGCCCTTGCGCTCCAGCAGAATCGTCTCGAAGTCTGGCCCTCCCGCCACCCGGCCGCCACCCCTCACTGAATCGCTTCGCGATGCATCCATCTTCAGGCACCCTCTTGATCGGAACGGTTACGGATATCGGTGACGATAGCCGAGAAGTCCTTGCCCGCCTCCGTCTGGTTGAACCGGGTGTAGATCTCCGCGGCGAGCGCGCCGAGTTGCCCGTCGATGCCGTTGGCGCGCAAGGCGTTCGCGGCGAGACCGAGGTCCTTGGTCATCAGCGCGGTGGCGAATCCCGGCTGGTAGTCGTTGTTCGCCGGGCTGGTCGGCACCGGGCCGGGAACCGGACAGTAGTTGGTCAGCGCCCAGCTCTGGCCCGACGCGGTGGAGACCACGTCGAAGAACGACTGATGGCTCAGGCCCAGCTTCTCGCCGAGCACCAGAGCCTCCGACAGACCGACCATCGAGATGCCGAGCAGCATGTTGTTGCAGATCTTGGCGGCCTGGCCGACGCCCGCGCCGCCGCAGTGCACGACCTTGCCGCCCATTACCTCGAGCACCGGAAGCGCGTCGGCGAAATCGGCCGCCACGCCGCCGACCATGAAGGTCAGGGTGCCCGCGGCCGCGCCCGCGACACCACCCGAGACCGGTGCGTCCAAGGCGCGGTGCCCGGCCGCGACGGTCCGCGCGGCCGCTTCCTTGGCGTCGGCGACGTCGATGGTGGAGCAGTCGATGAACAGGGTGCCCGGCTTCGCGGCGGGCAGCAGGTCGGCGTAGACGTCGAGCACCAGCTTGCCGTTGGGGAGCATGGTGATCACGACGTCACGCTCGGCGACCGCCGCGACGGCCGTGTCCACGACGGTCGCGCCGTCCTTGCGCGCCTGCTCCTGCGCCGCGGGCACCGGGTCGAAGGCGAGCACGTCGTAACCCGCCTCGACCAGGTTGGCCGCCATCGGCGCGCCCATGTGGCCGAGGCCGAGGAAACCGATCTTTTTCGTCACTGCCGCACCTCCGGTGTCGCCAAACCCAGTTCCTTGTCGCCCAATTCGGCGAAGTACGCCGCCACCTGCGCGTCGGTGACCTCGGCGAGGGTCGCCGGTCGCCACTGCGGGTTGCGGTCCTTGTCGATCACCTGCGCGCGGATGCCCTCGACCAGATCGTGCGAGACCAGCGAGGCGATGGAGACGCGATACTCCTCGTTCAGCACCGCCTCCAGGCTCGGCAGGTCGCGGGCCGCGCGCAGCGAACGCAGCGTGACCTTCAGCGCGACAGGCGATTTGGCGAGCAGATCGGAGGCCGCCTTGGTCGCCTCCGGCGCCTCTGCCGCCTGCAACCGCGCCACGATCTCCTCGACGGTGTCGGCGCCGTAGCAGGCGTCGATCCAGTCCCGCTGCGCGAGCAACTCGGATTCCGGTGCGTCCGTGGCGAACTTCGCGATCGCCACCTCCGCGGTCTCGGAACGCAGTGTCTCCAGCAGGGCCGGGATGTGCTCCGAGGGCACGTAGTAGTCGGCGAAACCTGCCGCGATGGCGTCGCCCGCGCTCATCCGCGCGGTGGTCAGCGCGACGTGCGTGCCGATCTCGCCGGGCGCGCGCGAGAGCAGGTAGGTGCCGCCGACATCGGGGATGAAGCCGATGCCGACCTCCGGCATGCCGACCTTGGACCGCTCGGTGACGATGCGGTGACTGCCGTGGCCGGAAAGGCCGACACCGCCGCCCATCACGATGCCGTCCATGATCACCACGTACGGTTTCGAGTAGCGGCCGATCAGCGCGTTGAGGATGTACTCGTCCCGCCAGAACACGCCGGTCGCCGAATCCGCGCTCGCGGTACCGGACGTCGCGGGGCGATCGTTCAGCACACGCGCGTCGGCGTGAATCGCGACGATGTCGCCGCCCGCGCAGAGGCCCCGCTCCCCCGCGCCGGTGACCACGACGGTGCGCACCTCGTCGTCGTCGGCCCAGGCGCGCAGTGCGTCGGTGATGGCCAGCGCCATGGGGTGATTCAGCGCGTTGATGGCCTTGGGCCGGTTCAGCGTGATCAGCCCGAGGCCGTCGCGCTTGTCGATCAGTACTTCAGATTCCGTCATGGTGCTCCTCAGTTGAACGGTGCGCCCTCCCCGGATGGGTAGGTTCACGTCGATCGGGCGAGCGCAGCGACCCCGATCGCGGACCAACGCCTGGCGCGGGCGACGAAAGCCGAGCGTCAGCGAGGTGTCGTCGCGCGCGCCCCGTCATGCTGCTCCTATGACCGAGCGGGCTACGACCACCCGCATGATCTCGTTGGTGCCCTCGAGGATCTGGTGGACGCGCAGATCCCGGACGATCTTCTCCAGGCCGTATTCGTGCAGATACCCGTAGCCGCCGTGCAGCTGGAGCGCCTTGTTGGCCACCCCGAAGCCGACGTCGGTCGCGAATCGCTTGGCCATGGCGCACAATTCGACCTTGTCGGGCGCGTCGGCGTCGAGCGCGGCGGCCGCACGCCACAGCAGCGTCCGCGCGGCCTCCAGTTCGGTGCGCATATCGGCGAGTTCGAATTGCAGCGCCTGGTTCTTCAGCAGCGGCTTGCCGAAAGCGTTGCGGTCGGCGAGGTACGGAACCGACTTGTCCAGCGCCGCCTGCGCGCCGCCCACCGAGCACGCGGCGATGTTCAGCCGCCCGCCGTTGAGGCCGTTCATGGCGATGCGGAACCCGTCGCCCTCCGCGCCGAGGCGGTTGGCGACCGGGACGCGGACGTCCTCCAGCACGACCTGCCTGGTCGGCTGCGCGTTCCAGCCCATCTTCCGCTCGTTCGGCCCTACCGAGAGGCCCGGAGTGTCGGCGGGCACGATCAGCGTCGAAATGCCGCGCGCCCCTTCGTCGCTCGTGCGCACCATCATGACGTACACGTCGTTGGCGCCCGCGCCGGAGATGAACTGTTTGGCGCCGTTGAGGATGTAGTCCTCGCCGTCGCGAACGGCCTTGGTGCTCAACGCCGCCGCGTCGGAGCCGACGGCGGGCTCGGTGAGCGCGTAGCTGCCGAGCAACTCCATCGAAGTCAGGCCGGGCAGCCAGCGGTTGCGCTGGTCGTCGTCGCCGTAGGCATCGATCATCCAGGCAGCCATGTTGTGGATGGAGATGTAGGCCGCCACCGCGGGACACCCGGTGGCCAGCTGCTCGAAGATGCGCACGGCATCGAGCCTGCGCAGCCCCGAGCCGCCCACGTCCTCGCGGACGTAGATGCCGCCGAGGCCGAGCGGGCCGGCCTTGCGCAGCACGTCCACCGGAAAGTGTTTCTGCTCATCCCATTCCAGCGCGTTGGGCGCGAGGAACTCGTCGGCGAACTGGCGCGCGGTCTCGCCGATCGCGCGCTCGTCCTCGTTCAGAATGAACATCCGGTTCAGTCCATCGTCGGGATGACGAACGCGTTGGACTCCTTCAGACCGGAAGGCCAGCGCTGGGTCACCGTCTTTGTCTTCGTGTAGAAGCGGATCGAATCCGGGCCGTGCTGGTTCAGATCGCCGAAGCCGGACCGCTTCCAGCCGCCGAAGGTGTAGTACGCGATCGGCACCGGGATCGGCACGTTGATGCCGACCATGCCGACCTCCACCCGGGACGCGAAATCGCGGGCGGTGTCGCCGTCGCGGGTGAAAATGGCCACGCCGTTACCGTATTCGTGCTCGTTGGCCAGGCGCAGACCCTCCTCGTAGTCCTTGGCGCGCACGACGCTGACCACCGGGCCGAAAATCTCCTCTTTGTAGATGCGCATGTCGGCGGTGACCTTGTCGAACAGCGTCGCGCCGACGAAGTAGCCGTCCTCGCTGCCTTCGACGGTCAGGCCGCGACCGTCCACGACCAGCTCGGCCCCCTCATCGATGCCGATCTGGACGTAGTTGTTCACCCGGTCCACGCCGTCCTTGCCGACCAGCGGGCCGAAATCGGCGCCAGGGTCGTCGGAGCGCCCGATGTTGAGCTTGTGCACCCGCTCGGTCAGCTTGGCCACCAGACGATCGGCAGTCTCCTCGCCGACCGGCACGGCCACCGAGATGGCCATGCAGCGCTCGCCCGCGGAACCGTAGCCCGCGCCGATCAGCTGGTCGGCGACATCGTCGAGATCGGCGTCCGGCATCACGATGGCGTGGTTCTTCGCGCCGCCGAAGCACTGGGCGCGCTTGCCGTTCGCGGTCGCCGTCTCGTAGATGTACTGGGCGATCGGGGTGGAGCCGACGAAGCCGACGGCCTTGATCCGGGGATCGTGCAGGATCGTGTCCACGGCCTCCTTGTCGCCGTTGACCACGTTGAACACGCCGGCGGGCAGTCCCGCCTCCAGGAACAGCTCGGCCAGCCGCAGCGGGACCGAGGGGTCGCGCTCGGACGGCTTGAGCACGAAGGCGTTACCGCAGGCCAGCGCGGGACCGGCCTTCCACAGCGGGATCATGGCCGGGAAGTTGAACGGGGTGATGCCCGCGACGACGCCGAGCGGCTGACGCATCGAGTAGACGTCGATGCCGGTGCCCGCGCTCTCGGTGTATTCGCCCTTGAGCAGGTGCGGGATGCCGGTGGCGAACTCGACGACCTCGAGCCCGCGCTGAATGTCGCCCTTGGCGTCGGCGATGGTCTTGCCGTGCTCGGCGGAGAGCAGCGCGGCCAGGCTGTCCATCTCGTCCTGCACCAGGGTCAGGAACTTCATCAGCACCCTGGCCCGCTTCTGCGGGTTGAACGCCGCCCACACCGGCTGGGCCGCCGCGGCGTTCGCGATGGCCGCCGCTACCTCGGACTTGCTCGCCAACGGCACGCGCGCCTGCACCTGGCCGATGTTCGGGTCGAAGACATCGCCGAAGTTGCCCGAGGCGCCTGCGACGTGTTGCCCGCCGATGAAGTGAGTGAGTTCGCGAACCATGCCAGTCCTTGTCTGTCGTCGTCGACGCGCGGTGGCGCGATCTGCGGTCATCCTATAGTTGGATGTCCAAGTATTTACATGACAGGACACGAATGTGATTCATCCCACCGGTTCGAGGGTCAATCGGACCCGCGCGGCGACCGCGCCATGACGATCGCACCCGTCGTCAGCAGCACGGCGCCCACGATCAGAACGAGACCGGCCGCGCCCAACCCCTCGGTCCACTCGGACACCGCCTCGGCGATGGCGATCGCGACCGCCCCGCGCCGCCGATCACCAGCACCGGCGAACGGTGCGTCGCGTACAACGCGAAGCAGGCGATCGCGACGAGCACGGTGAGCCCGGCCGACACGCCGCGCCCCTCGAAGTCGACCCACTGCGCGCCGAGCAGCGCGAGGGCGATCGCGATCGCGTATCCCGCCCAGAACTCGACGAACGCACCCGCGCGCGTCAGCCCGAACCAGACCATCCCGAGCGCGAAAAAGCCTAGGCCGACCCAGAGTTCGTCCAATTCCAACAGTGTGCCGAGCACGCCGCCGACGACGGGCACCGCGAAACCCGCGCACGCGAGCATGCCGACCACCGAGGGCAGCGCCACATAGCCGAGCACCGCCGCGACCAGACCCGCGCATACCGCGAGCACCCATGCCTCGTCGGATCCCGAATCGTCGATGCCCGCCCCGACCGCACCGGCGAGCGCGGCCGCCGCGAGCGCGAACAACACCGCGGCCAGGCGCGTCCGCGCGGTCGGCACCGGCGAACGGAACAGCGACGCGCGTCCGGCCAGCGCGATGCCGCCCAGCGCGAGCCCGATCGCGACGGCCGCCAGGATCGCCACCCGGCTCGCCTGCGCGAGATCGCCCCACGACGCCTCGAGGAACAGCACCAGCCCGCCGAGCAGCAGTCCCGCACCGGCGTACGCCGCGACCTCGGCGACCAGCTTGCCCGGCGACGGCCGCGCCGCGGCCTCCTCGGCGGCCACCTCGGCCGCCACCGCATCCCGTTGCGCCTCGGTCAGCACACCCTCGTCGACCAGCCGGCGCAGTGCCGTCCCCACCCGATGCCCATGAGCCATCGGTCCAGTATCACCGCGACATCCGGCGGAGGCCACGGCGTGGCGGCTCGCGATTATCTGGCGATGTGATCGCTGTCACCGTAGAATTACTTTGACGTCCTAGTATCGGGCGCCATAAGGACTCGCCGGAGGACTCCCGTGGCCGACAGCAGCGCGCTCCACACTCCCGCCCATCCCGTCCGTTTCGTGACGTCGGCGGCCCTGTTCGACGGGCACGACGCCGCGATCAACATCATGCGCCGGATCTTGCAGTCCCAGGGCGCGGAGGTGATCCACCTCGGGCACAACCGCGCCGTGCACGAGGTGGTCGCGGCCGCGATCGAGGAGGACGTGCACGGCGTCGCGGTCAGCTCGTACCAGGGCGGCCACATCGAATACTTCGAATACCTCGCGGCCGCGCTGAAAGAGGCGGGAGCGGGCCACATCCGGATCTTCGGCGGTGGCGGCGGGGTGATCGTGGCCGAGGAGATCGAGCGACTGGCAGACGTCGGCGTGCGGATCTTCTCCCCCGAGGACGGCCAGCGGCTCGGATTGCCCGGCATGATCAACGAATTGGTGCGCGCCTGCGATGACGACCTCGCCGAGGAGTTCCCCGCGACCGAGGCCGTGCTCGCGGGCGAACGGCCCGCGCTGGCCCGCGCCATCACCTGCCTGCAACAGGACACCCTGCCCGCCGCCGACCGCGAGGCGCTGCTCGCCGCGGCGAACGCGCGCGCCGTGCCGGTGCTGGGCATCACCGGCACCGGAGGCTCCGGAAAGTCCTCGCTGACAGACGAATTGGTGCGACGACTGCGCTCCGATCAACAAGACAAGCTCCGCGTCGCGATCCTCGCGGTCGACCCGACCCGCCGCCGCGGCGGCGGCGCGCTGCTCGGCGACCGGATCAGAATGAACGCGCTCGACGGCGCGCACGTGTTCTTCCGTTCGCTGGCCACCCGGGGCAATCACGAACTGCCGCGCAACATCGACACCATCATCGCGGCGTGCAAGGCCGCCGGGTACGACCTGGTCGTCCTGGAGACGCCGGGTATCGGCCAGGGCGACACCGCCATCGTCGACCACGTCGACGTGTCGATGTACGTCATGACGCCGGAGTTCGGCGCGGCCTCCCAACTCGAGAAGATCGACATGCTCGACTACGCGGATATGGTGGCCGTCAACAAGTTCGAGCGCCGCGGCGCCGCCGACGCGGTGCGCGACGTGTCGCGTCAGCTGCTGCGCAACCGCGAGGCCTTCGGCGCCCGCCCGGAGGACATGCCCGTCTTCGGCACCAGCGCGGCGACTTTCAACGACGACGGCGTGACCGCGCTCTACCAGCACCTGACCGGCCTGCTCGGCGAGCACGGCTTGCGGCTGGAGCCCGGGACGCTGCCGCGGGTCGACACCAAGGTCTCCACTCGTTTCGCACAGATCATCCCACCCGCCCGGGTGCGCTACCTGGCCGAGATCGCCGAAGCGGTGCGCGGCTACCACGCCGAGACCGCCCGGCAGGTCGCCGCGGCGCAGCGCGTCCAGCGGTGCGAGCAGGTGCTCGCCGAGCTGCCCGAGGACGCGGCGGTCGCCGAGCTGCTGACCGCCGCACGCACCGAACTCACCGGCGACAATGCCGCGCTGCTGGCCGAATGGCCCTCGATCGCGGAGAGTTACCGCGGCGACGAACAGGTGGTGCGGGTGCGCGACCGCGAGATACACACGCCGCTGCGCCGGGAGTCGTTGTCGGGCAGCAGCATCGCGCGCGTCGCGCTCCCCCGCTACACCGATCACGGTGAGCTGCTGCGCTTTCTGCGCGCGGAGAACCTGCCGGGCCGCTTTCCGTTCACGGCGGGGGTGTTCCCGTTCAAGCGGGACAACGAGGATCCCGCGCGGATGTTCGCGGGCGAGGGCGATCCGTTCCGCACCAACCGGCGCTTCAAGGTGCTCTCCGCGCACGCCGACGCGACGAGGCTGTCGACCGCCTTCGATTCGGTGACGCTCTACGGGCGCGATCCCGACGAACGGCCGGACATCTACGGCAAGGTCGGCACCTCGGGCGTCTCGATCGCCTCGCTCGACGACATGAAGGCGCTCTACGACGGTTTCGACCTGACCGCGCCGACCACGTCGGTCTCCATGACGATCAACGGCCCAGCCCCGACCATCCTGGCCTACTTCCTCAACGCCGCCATCGACCAAGCGATGCACCGCTTCTCGGCCGCCGAGGGACGCGAACCGTCCGAGCACGAGGCCGCCGACATCCGGGCGAGGACGCTGGCCACCGTGCGCGGAACCGTGCAGGCCGACATCCTCAAGGAGGACCAAGGCCAGAACACCTGCATCTTCTCCACCGAGTTCAGCCTGCGCATGATGGCCGACATCCAGGAATGGTTCGTGCGCAACAAGGTTCGCAACTTCTACTCGGTGTCGATCTCGGGGTATCACATCGCCGAGGCGGGCGCGAACCCGATCAGCCAGCTCGCCTTCACCCTCGCCAACGGATTCACCTACGTGGAGGCCTATCTGGCGCGCGGCATGGACATCGACGACTTCGCACCCAATCTGTCGTTCTTCTTCTCCAATGGCATGGACCCGGAGTACTCGGTGATCGGCCGGGTCGCGCGGCGCATCTGGGCGATCGCCCTGCGCGACCGGTACGGCGCCAACGAACGCTCGCAGAAGCTGAAGTACCACATCCAGACCTCGGGCCGTTCGCTGCACGCCCAGGAGATGAACTTCAACGACATCCGCACCACGCTGCAAGCGCTGATCGCCGTCTACGACAACTGCAACAGCCTGCACACCAACGCCTACGACGAGGCGGTGACCACGCCGACGGAAGAATCGGTGCGCCGCGCGCTGGCCATCCAGCTGATCATCAACCGCGAGTGGGGCATGGCGATGAACGAGAACCCCCTCCAGGGCAGCTTCCTCGTCGACGAACTCACCGATCTGGTCGAGGAGGCGGTGCTCGTCGAGTTCGAGCGGATCAGCGAACGCGGCGGCGTGCTCGGCGCCATGGAAACCGGCTACCAGCGCGGCAAGATCCAGGACGAATCCATGCTCTACGAGCGGCGCAAGCACGACGGCTCGCTGCCGATCGTCGGGGTCAACACATTCCGCAATCCGAACGCCGAGCAACACCGGGTGCTCGAGCTGGCACGCGCCACCGAGGCGGAGAAGAAGTCCCAGCTCGACCGCGTGCGCGAGTTCCAGCAACGCCATCGCGACGCGGCGCACGCGGTGCTGGCCCGGCTGGACGCGGTGGCACGCACCGACGAGAACATCTTCGCGGTGCTGATGGACGCCGCGCGGGTCTGCACGCTGGAGCAGATCACCGACGCCTTCTTCACGGTCGGCGGACAGTACCGGCGCAACGTGTGAGGCTCGGGGCCGGCGAAGCTCGTCGTTGGCCCGCGCACGGCCACCGCCGTGTGACAATCGCCGGGTAATCCGCCACGACAGGAGGGACACGATGGACCTCGCGGGCCTACACGTGATCGACGCGCACATCCACCAGTGGGATCCGCTGACCACGCCGCGCGATTTCAGCAACCTCGCCCGGCTGTTCAAATACCTGCCGGTGCCGATCGATCTCGCCACCCGGCTCGCCCCGCGCCGCGACCGTGAATTCGTCGGCGACCCAACGGCATACGTGCATCCCTATCTGCCCGCGGACTACCGGTCCGACGCGACGGGCGTCCCTGTCGAGTCGATCGTGCACATCGAGGTCGAGTGGACCGGGTCCGGCCCGACCGCCAAGGCCGACGAGACCCGCTGGGTTGCCAGCCTGCCGTTCGGCGTCGACACACCGCGGCTCGGCGCCGTCATCGGCTCGGCCGATCCGGCCGCCGACGGCTTCGCGGCCCTGCTCGACGCGCACCGGACGGCGTCGCCGCTGTTCCGCGGCATCCGCACGATGGTCGCGCACCACCCCGACACCGGCATCAGGTCCTTCGCGGGCAGCGCGGGCGCGCTCACCGGGAGCCGTTTCCTGGACGGGTTCGCCGAACTCGCCGAGCGCGGGCTCTCCTTCGAGGCCTGGGTGTACTCGCACCAACTGCCGGAGGTGACCGCGCTGGCCGAGCGCTATCCCGAGGTCACCATCGTGCTGAACCACCTCGCCACGCCCGCGGGTCTGTACGGCAAGGTCGGCAAGTACACCGGCGCGAATCCGGGCGAGCGCAGGAAACTGTTCCTGAGCTGGCGCGACGACCTGAGCGCGCTGGGCGCCCTGCCCAATGTGGTCGCCAAGGTCAGCGGACTGATGATGCCCATACTCGGGCATCCGGTGCCCGCGCGCGGGAGTTCGACGCCGGTGCCCGAGCTGGTGGAGCGGATCGGTCCGCTGGTCACGCACGCGATGGACGTCTTCGGGCCCGAGCGGCTGCTGTGGGGGTCGAACTTCCCGGTGGACAAACCGATCACGAGCATCGCCGACAGCGCGCAGGTGGTCGCCGACGCCGTGACCGCCCACGGTGGCGGACCCGTCGATCTGGCCCAGATCTTCCGCGGCACCGCCGAGCGGGTCTACCGCGTCGAGGCGCCGGAGTAGCTCCGCCGAGTCGCGGCCCGTTGACAAAGGCGCGGGGCGCGCGCCTAATGAGGTGGCAGGTGCGGACAGTGATGTCGCCCGACATCACATGCGTCCGCGCAGCCGGACTCATGGAGCGAGCGGTGCGATGAACGAGACGACCATCGACCACGAAGTGATCATCGTCGGGGCCGGGTTCTCCGGCATCGGCGCGGCGATCAAGCTGCGCGCGGCCGGTTTCGAGGACTTCCTCATCGTCGACGACGCGGACGGCGCGGGCGGCACCTGGCACTGGAACACCTATCCCGGTGTGGCCGTGGATATTCCGTCGTTCAGTTATCAGTTCTCCTTCGATCAGCGGGCGGACTGGTCGCGGGTCTACGCACCCGGCCACGAACTCAAGGCCTACGCCGAATCGTGCGTGGACAAGTACGGACTGCGCCCACGCATCCGTTTTCGCACCACGATCACCGACGCGGAATTCGACGAACAGCGCCACCTGTGGCGGCTGCGCACCGACTCCGGCGACGAGTTGCGCGCCCGCTTCGTGATCAGCGCGACCGGCGTGCTGACCCGGCCGAAACTGCCGGACATCCCCGGCGTCGGCGATTTCGGCGGCGCGACCATGCACACCTCGCGCTGGGATCACCGGGAAAGCCTGCGCGCCAAGCGAGTCGCGATCATCGGAACCGGCGCCTCCGCGGTGCAGGTGATCCCGGAGATCGCCCCCGAGGTAGCCCATCTCGTCGTCTTCCAGCGCACCCCGATCTGGTGCCTGCCGCGGCCCGATCTCCCGCTGCCCGCCCCGGTGCGCCTGGCCCTGCGGCTGCCCGGCGGGCGATCACTGACCAGATTGATCAGCCAGGCCTACGTGGAGCTGACCTTCCCCATCGCGGCCCACTACTACCGGTCGCTGCCGACCGCCGCGGTGGGCGAGCGCGCCGGGCTCGCCCACCTGCGCCGCCAGGTGCACGACCCGGTGATACGCGAAAAGCTCACGCCCCGTTACGCGCTGGGCTGCAAGCGCCCCAGTTTCTCCAACGATTATCTGACCGCCTTCAATCGCGACAACGTGGTGCTGGAGACCGACCCGATTCGCGAGATCACCGCCACCGGCGTGCGGACCGACGCCACGGAGCACACCGCGGACGTGCTGATCCTGGCTACCGGCTTCAAGGTGATGGAATCGGGCAACATGCCGACCTACGATCTGCGCGGCGTCGGCGGCCGGGATCTCGAGAAGTGGTGGGACGAGCACCGATTGCAGGCCTACGAGGGCGTCAGCGTGCCCGGCTTCCCGAACTTCTTCTCGGTGATCGGCCCGTACGGCTACAACGGCTCGTCGTATTTCGCGCTGATCGAGAACCAGGTCCGCCACATCCTGCGCTGCCTGCGGCACGCCCGCGCGACCGATTCGACCCTGGTCGAGGTCACCGAGGAAGCCAACGATCGCTACTTCCGGGAGATGCTGGCCCGGCGGGGCGGCCAGGTGTTCTGGCAGGAATCCTGCGCCGTGTCCAACAGCTACTACTTCGACAAGCACGGCGATGTGCCGCTGCGGCCTTCCACCACCGTGGAGGCAACGTGGCGCAGCGGTCATTTCGATCTGGCCGACTACCGGTTCGCCGCGGCGTCCTGAGCGCGGCGGGCGCTCCTCAGCGGGTGGTCGCGGCGGCGATCTGCCGGGTCAGGGTCTCGCGGGCGGTGACGAGGGAAGGGCCGTACCAGGTGAGGCTGCGGCCCTCCACCAGCGCGCAGGGAATGCCCGGAAATGCCTCAGGCCCATCGGTTTCGGTGAAGACGTACGGCTCGTCGGGCAGAATCGCCAGCTCGACGCCGCGGGTCAGTTCGGCCTCGTCCACGCGGGGGTAGCGCTCCGGGCGGTCCGCGTGCACGAGGCGCAGCCCGAGCCTGCGCGCGAGGTCGCCGGTGAAGGTATCGCGGCCGACTACCATCCACGGCTTGCGCCAGATCGGGATGACCGTCGCCCGCTCGGGCTCCGGAGGCGCTGCGGCCCAAACGTTTTCGGCGGCATGCAACCAGGGCGGCGCGGGTACGCCGATGGCCTCGACGAACAGCCTGGCGAGCGAGGGGAACGCGGCGTCCAGCGTCTCGATTCTGGTGACCCACACCGGGATACCCGCCGCGCGCAGGCGTTCCACGTCCGCGCGGCGGTTCTCCTCACGATTGCACAGCACCAGATCGGGAGCCAGTTCGACGATCCGGCGCAGGTTCGGGTTCTTGGTGCCGCGCACCCGTTCGACGGACAGGTCGGCCGGGTGGGTGCACCACTGCGTCGCCGCGACGAGCAAATCGGGACAGGTGGCCGCGACCGATTCGGTGAGCGAAGGCACCAGCGACACCACGCGCCGCACCGGGCGGACGATCGACACCTCGGCGCCCAGGTCGTCGCGCAGCGAGATATGCCGGGGCGGAACGACGTTCACGACAGAATCCGGTCACACAGGACGCGCAGCCGCTCGGGCGGCACCTCGGGCAGCGTGTTGCCCGCGCCGAGTACCAGCAGGTAGAGAATCTGCGCCGTCTGCTCGGCAGCGGGCTCCGGATAGCCGATCTCGTCGAGCAGTTGGCGCAGGAACGCCAGCCGGGCGGCATCGACGCGCTGCTTGGCCGCGGCGGCGACCGGGTCGTCCAGCGCCCACGCCCGGACCGCCACTTCCAGGCGGGCCGGTTCCCCATCGGCGAGAACCAGGTCGATCAGCAGGTCGAGCCTGCCGCGCGGGTCCAGGCGCTCGGCCGCCTGCACTTCGCGGATGTAGCGCAGCGTCTGCACCTCCTCGAAGTGCGCGAGCAGCGCCTTCTTGTAGCCCGGCATGCCCGAGAAGTGGTGGTAGAAGGACCCGGTGCTCAGCCCGGTCGACGCGACCAGTTTGTCGATGGTCAGCGCCGTCGGCCCCGCCGTGCCGAGAATCGACAGCCCGGATGCCAGCCATGAGGTCTTGCCCGCCACGAAGACCACCCTATAACATAATTTTTGTTCTGTTCCTGGGATGCTCACCTCCGGAGGTCGCGATGACCGCTATGACAGCCACCGCCCAGCCCCGCAGCTCCACCGCCCGATGGCCGATCCGCGTCCACTACGCGGGCGCCGTGTTCCTCGGCCTGATCGGCTTCGGCCACGAGCTCGCCCTGCACATCTTCAACGGGGCCGATGTCGCCGGTGAGGAAGTGATCAACGAGCTGTCCAGGAACACCACGACGGCGTTGTTCGAGGGCGGCAGGGAAGTGACGGTGTTCGGGCTCAACACCGGTTACAGCGTGGGCATGGGGCTGTTCGGCTTTCTCTTTCCGCTGCTCGCGGTGGTGGCCGTCCGGGCGGCGCCGGGGCTGATCGCGCGCTGGTCGCTGTTCAACTGGATCTGCGTGGCGGCGGGGGGCGGCACGTTCTGGATCTCCTGCCTGTACTTCCCCGAACTCGTCGTCGCGTTCGGCGGGCTCTCGACACTCTGCTACGCGGCCGTGCTGGTGGCCGGGCCGCGCCCATCGACGGAATAGACGAAAAGCGCAGGTCAGCGACCCTTCACGGGACGGACCGTCGGCGGAACGGCAGGGCAGCGCAGGTTCGGCACAAGGGCAGTGAACGGACAGCAATCGGGCGTTACCTCGCCAACTCCGACGGAGCAGACTGGGAAGTGGCACCCGGCGCCGAGACACACCGGCCCCAGCGCACCGGACGGGATCCGCCCGACGAAGTCCGGAGACGCGGGCCCAGCCTCGATGCCGGGTGCTGGCTTTCGTCGGCACGAATATGCCGCGGCGGGCTCGGCCCCGCGGCCAGGCCCTGTGTCGAAGTCCGGCCGGATGCCTCCGTGGCTCGGATCGTCACCTGGCAAGGCGGAGGAGGAGCCGATATCGGGGTTGTATCGGCGACGACAACGCGGCCAGGCGGCGATCCGATCCGCGGAGGTGCCGGATGGGACTTCGACGCAGGGCCTGTTCGACACAGGGCTTAGGTGTGACACAGTGCCTAGGTGTGGCACAGTGCCTAGGTGTGACACAGGGCCTAGGTGTCTCGTAGCGAGGTATACAGCGCGGCGAGCTCCCGTATTCCGGTCGCCGCGCTCGCCTCGTCCTCGGTGCTCATGCGAAGCGCCTTGCGTAGCAGCACGGGATCGAGATCGTCCATCGCGGAACGGAATTCGACCTTCGGGAGGCCCGGAAGGGGCGTCTCGTCGCCGTACGGATCGTCGCTCTGGACTGGTCGCGGGTCTCGTTCGATACCGCGGATCAAGGTGTCCAGGTCCAACCCGCGCAGCGTGAGAATCTCGCGGGGCCGCTCGTCGAGTCGCTCGGCGAGCAGGTAGCAGACCGCCGCGACGTGTTTGCACGGCCAGCCCGGGTCCGGACAGGTGCAGTCGAAGTCCAGCTCGGCCGCCGTACTGGGCAACAGCAGCGAGCCGAGCCCGGTGGGCAGCGCGCCCGAGGCGATCTCGGCCAGCATGCCCGGCGAGCTGCGGATCGTCTCGATCAGCAGGTCCAGTTCCTCCTCGCGCACCGCGCGCACGCGGAACGCCGAGGTGAACGGGCGCGGCTGGCTGCCCTGCACCTCCGCGACCACCGCACCCGGCTCGATCCGATAACTCACCACCTGCCCGGACCGCGCATAGCTGCGCCCGCGGGCCAACCGGCCCGGCTCGGCCATCGCCTCGACCGCGTCGATCAGCGCCCTGCCCCACCAGGTGCGCCCGAATCCGCCGCGGCGGCTGCGCGCCGCGACGCCGCCCTCGACCGGCAGTCGCTTGCCGTACTTGCTGTAGTCCTCGAACGTCATTCACCCACCGCCTCGGCGCCGAGGGCGAACAGGTCGCGCAGTTCGTCGGTGCTCAGCTCGGTGATCCAGTTCTCCCCCGCCCCGACGGCCAGGTCCGCGAGCCTGCGCTTGCCGTTGATCATCTCGTCGATCCGCTCCTCGATCGTGTCGACGCAGACGAGCTTGCGCACCTGCACCGCGCGCTGCTGCCCGATTCGGAACGCGCGGTCGGTCGCCTGGTTCTCCACCGCCGGATTCCACCAACGGTCCAGGTGCACCACGTGATTGGCGGCCGTCAGGTTCAGTCCGGTACCACCGGCCTTGAGCGACAACAACATCAACGGCGGCCCGTCCTCGGACTGGAATCCGGTGACCATGGCGTCGCGACGGCGCTTGGGCACGCCGCCGTGCAGGAACGGGATCGGGGCGCCGAAGCGCTCGGCGAGGAACGGCGCGATCAGCTCGCCGAACTCGCGGAACTGGGTGAACAGCAACGCCTTCTCGCTGTCGGCGAGCACTGCGTCCACCACGTCCTCGACCAAGGCCAGCTTGCCGGATCGGTGCTTGCCGCGGGTCAGGACGCCGGAGCCGTCGCCGAGGAAGTGCGCGGGGTGGTTGCACACCTGTTTGAGGCGGGTCAGCGCGCCGAGCACGGCGCCCTTGCGCGCCATGCCTTTCGCGTTCCTGATCTTCTCCATCATGTCGTCGACCACCGCCTGGTACAGCGCGGCCTGCTCGACGGTCAGGTTGGCGCGCACCGTCATCTCCAGCTTTTCCGGCAGGTCGCTGATGACGGAGGGATCGGTCTTCACCCGGCGCAGCACGAACGGATGGGTGACGAACCGCAGCCGCGAGATCGCGTTCTGATCACCCTCCCGTTCGATCGGCACCGCGAACCGCGCGCGGAAGGTCTGTGGGCTGCCCAGCAGTTTCGGCATCGCGAAATCGAGGATCGAGCGCAGCTCCTCCAACCGGTTCTCGACGGGAGTTCCGGTGAGCGCCAAGCGGTGTCGCGCCCGCAGCGCGCGGGCGGCGCGGGCCTGTCGCGTCCCCGCGTTCTTGATGTGCTGGGCCTCGTCGAGCACGACGCGTTCCCAGTCCTGCTTGCTCAACGCTTCGATGTCCCTGGCGAGCAGCGAATAGGTGGTGAGCACCAGGTCGGCCTCGGCCACCGCCGCATTCAGTTCCGCGCCGCCGCGCCGACCCGCGCCGTGGTGCACCAGCACCCGCAGGTCCGGCGCGAACCGCTCGGCCTCGCGCTGCCAGTTGCCGACCACCGACATCGGGCACACCAGCAGCGTCGGGCCGGGATCCGCGGACTGTTCCCGCTCGTGCACGAGCAGTGCCAGCACCTGCACCGTCTTGCCGAGGCCCATGTCGTCGGCGAGGATGGCGCCGCAACCCATTCGGCTCATGGTGACCAGCCAGGACAGGCCGCGCAGCTGATAGGGGCGCAGCTGCGCCTTCAGGCCGCTCGGGGCGGGGACCGGCTCCGCGTCGTGCCCGCGATCGAGCAGTTCGGCCGCCCATCCGGTGGCGGTGACCTCGGTGATCGGCACCTGCTCGACCCGGCTGCTCGCCAGTTCGCCGATCATGTCGGCGAAGGTGATCGGCGAATCATCGCTGTGCGCGGCGACATAGCGGGCCGCGGCGGCGAGCGCCTTGTGATCGGCCTGCACCCATTCGCCACGCAACTGCACGAGATCGGATTTGGCGCGAATGAGACGCGCCATCTCGGCCTCGGTCAACACGGTGTCGCCGAGCGCCAATTCCCAACGGTAACGGACCAATCCGCGCATGCCGACGGTGCTCTCCGCCGCGGGAACCGCGCTCTCCACCCGCAGCCGCATGGACGGGGCGGAGATGCTCCACGCGCGCGGCAGCAGCAACCGGATGCCCGCCGCCTGCAACGCGTGCGCGCCGTGCGCGACGAGATCGGCCACCACCTCGGTCGGCAAGAGCAGATCCATGGTGCGCGGATCGGTCGGCAGGTCGCGCAGCCTGGGATAGGCGCGCTGCGCCTCCCCCAGCTTGTCGATGACGGTGCGGACCAGGCTCGGGTCACCGTGCAGCGGGATCGGCGCGGGCGCCTCACCCTCGGTGCGCAGGCAGACCTCCAGGCGCCACAGCGCCACCGAGTCGTCGGCGAAGCCGAGCTCGCCGTCCGGCTCCAGCAGGCGCAGTACCAATTCCGGCTCGTCCACGGTCAGTCCTGCGCGCCAGCGTTCCAGCACCTCGGCCAGCTGATGGCTGCCGCTGTCGAGGGGGCTGTCGCCGACCAGCGCGGCCAGCAGCGGATGCGACAGCGGCGGCGCGTCCATCGACCGCCTGGCGATCGGGTCGGTCAGCTCGCCGACGAGATCCTCCAGCACGGCGGCGGGCCGCCCGGCCACGTGCAGGGCGGCCGGAGCGGCCACCGCGAGCTCGGCCAGCCAGGCACGCTGACGTGCGCCGCCCACCAACCGCCACCGCACCCACCATTGGCCGTCGTCCCTGCGCAATTCGGGCACGATCCGCCCGGCCCGCACCCACCGCTCGACACCGTGCGCGACGTGGGCGAGAAAGCGCAGATCACCGGATACGGCCGAGGCGGGCAACGGCTGGCGCAGCGCCGCGGCGGCGGCCTCCGGCGCGAGCGCGTGCGCGGGCACCGTGACCCGCTCGGACGCGCCGGACCCGGGCGCGAGAACCTCGGCCCGGTGCCGGAACCGCGACGCGCGAAGGACGCCGCCCAGCGGGTCGGGCAGTGCGTCCGGCACCCCGTCGTCGGTCCACAGCAGCAGACCGGCCCCTGGCGACCACAGTCCGTGCAGCATCCGCCCATCCAATCAGGCGGGTCCGACATCTCGCCGCCGCGCCGTCCTGGATTTCTGGCGCTGAGCGGAACATACTGGGATATCCGCTGGTCACGACTGAGAATCACAGCTGAGTGTCAAGGAAGCGGAGGGCAGCAGCATGACAATTCTGCTCCAGGTAACCGAGCAGAGCTTCTCGCCTACAACGCCGTGGGAGCGGCGCAAGTTCACCTTCGTCAACGCCGCAAAGATCGTCGGGATGCGTCTCGACGGTGTGGGCGGCGTGTGGATCGACCTGTCACGCCCAGGGGAATCACAGCACCTGGCCCAGGTCCCGGACCCGCACGTGGCGATCACCTTCCTGCTCACCACCTTCGCCAAGATCGCCGAGTGCGAGGAACGCGGCGGCTCCTGGCTGATCGGGCACGACGGGATGCACACCGAGTCCATCGCGGCCACCAGATTCCCGCCGCGAGCGACCGAGGTCGCCGGCGACGACCTGCTGGCGCGCGCCTGGTTGTGAGGCCGCGCACGCTCCACAACTGATCAGCTCGCTTGTCGCAAGACCCACGAATGTCGGTGCACACGAGTACAAGTGGCATCGTGCGTACTCACGTCCAGGGTCGGTTGCTCGCGCCGCTCGTCGCGGCGCTGCTGCTCGCGGGCTGTGGAGGGTGGTCCGCGGGCCAGGTCGCCCCGGCACCGGGCAGCCCGAGCAGGGCTCAGCTCGAACAGTTGCTCGCCGAGGTCAGGGTGATCGCCGAGCGCACGCGACCCGGCGGCTACGAGCGCGGCTGCGGCAACGGACAGGGCTGTGTCTTCGGCCCGTCCTGGACCGACGACTACGAGGGCCCCGGCGGGCACGACGGCTGCGACACCCGCAACAACGTGCTCGCCGCCCAGCTCACCGACGTGCGCTTCCGGGAGGGCACGCGCGACTGCGTCGTCGTGTCGGGCACCCTCGACGACCCGTACACCGGCGATCGACGCGCCTTCCGCAAGGCCGACGCGGGCGACGCGCAGATCGATCACGTCTATCCGCTGGCCGCCGCCTGGGACATGGGCGCGTCCACCTGGCCGCCGCAGCGCCGCGTGCTGTTCGCCAACGACGTCGAGACCAACCTCCTGGCCACCTCGGCGCGCGTCAACCAGGCCAAGGGCGACGGTACGCCCTCGGAGTGGTTGCCGCCTTCGCGCGCCGACCACTGCTTCTACGCGGGCCGCTACCTCACCGTCGCGGTGCGCTACGACCTACCTGTCACCGAGGCGGACAACGCGACGTTGCACGACATCGCCCGCACTTGCCCGTGACGGCGCGCCCGTCCTCCGGCGGCGACTCGTGCGCCGAGTACTTACTGCGCGCCCGTCGCGACCGGGCGTTTGGGATCGTTGGACCACTGCGACCAGGACCCGGGATACAGCGCGGCCTCGACGCCCGCGACGGCGAGCGCGGCGACCTGGTGGGCGGCGGTGACGCCGGAGCCGCAGTAGACCGCGACCGGGCCGGAGCCGAATCCGGCGAAACGCTCGCGCAATTCGGCCGCGGCGCGGAAATGCCCGTCCGCGTCGAGGTTCTCGGCGGTCGGCGCGCTCACCGCGCCGGGGATGTGTCCGGCCTTCGGATCGACCGGCTCGACCTCGCCGCGATACCGCTCGCCCGCGCGGGCGTCGAGCAGCACACCCTTCCACTTGGCGACGGCGTCGGCGTCTACCACCGGCAGCTTGCCCGGTCGCAGCTCGACGTCGCCGAGTTCCGGATCGGGTTCGGCGCCGGAGACCAGTTCACCGCCCGCACTGGTCCAGGCGGGCAGGCCGCCGTCGAGGATGCGGACATCGGCGAGACCAGCCCAGCGCAGCAGCCACCACGCCCGCGCGGCAGCCATGCCGCCGGTCGCGTCGTAGACGACCACCGGGTCGCCGGTGCGGATGCCCCAGCTGCGCGCGCACTTCTCCAGCTGCGCGATATCGGGCAGCGGATGCCGTCCACGCGCGGGCGAGGGCGGTGCGGCCAGTTCGGTCTCCAGATCGACGAAGACCGCACCGGGAATGTGCCCGTCGAGGTAGTGCTGCGGCCCATCCGGATCGCCCAGCGCCCACCGCACGTCGAGTAGGCGAAACCGCCTGTCCGCCAGTGCTTCCCGAAGTTCCCCCGCAGAGATCAGTACCGCGCTCAACCCAGCTCCTCGTCCAGTTTCCCTCGCGCGCCGACCCTCCCACCATAATGGACGCTGTCGGACGAGGTCCGTCGATTGCCCGCGCATGGCCGCAGCGAAGGCGGAGGTGCGCCTACGCATCGCGCGCCGCCGATGTGCGCACTCGCGCGACATGCCCGCCGGTAGGGACCGCGCGCGAAGTTCGGTCCAGTTTCCGGGCACTGGCCGGTGACACGCCGTGTGACCAGCGGCAGTATCCGGACAATGACCAAGGTTTCCGCGCCCACCGACCCCGATACCGAGCCGAGGGAAGCAATCACCGCCGGGCTCGCGCAGCCGCTTGGGGCGGGCGTGGTGACCGCCCTGGTCGGGTTCACCAGTTCGTTCGCGGTGGTGCTGAGCGGGTTGACGGCGGTGGGCGCCACCGCGGCTCAGGCCGCGTCCGGACTGCTCGCGGTGTGCGTCACCCAGGGCATCGGGATCATCCTGCTCAGCTACCGCTACCGGATGCCGATCACGCTGGCCTGGTCGACGCCCGGCGCCGCGCTGCTCGCGAGCACGGGCGCGATCGCGGGCGGCTGGCGGGCCGCGCTCGGCGCTTTCGCGCTGACCGGCGTGCTGATCCTGATCACCGGGCTCTGGCAGCGGCTCGGGAACCTGATCGCCGCGATTCCGGTCGAGATCGCGCAGGCCATGTTGGCGGGCGTGTTGTTGCCGCTGTGCCTCGCGCCGGTGCGGGCGGTGGCGACCAGTCCCGCGGTGGTGGTCCCGGTGATCGTGGTGTGGCTGGTTCTCCAGCGGTTCGCCAAGCGCTGGGCGGTGATCGCCGCGTTCGGCGTCGCCGCCGTCGGTGCGGGCGTGAGCATCGTGGCCGAGCATCGCGACCTCGACCTCGCCGCCATGGCGCCGACGGTGGAACTGGCCCTGCCGCAGTGGAATTGGCAGGCGATGATCGGCATCGCGATCCCGCTCTACATCGTCACCATGGCCTCGCAGAACATCCCGGGCACCGCGGTGATGCGGTCGTTCGGCTACCGGGTGCCGTGGCGGGCGGCCATGACCGTCACCGGTGTCGGCACCATCCTCGGCGCGCCCGCGGGCGGCCACGCGATCAACCTGGCCGCGATCAGCGCCGCCCTGTCCGCCGCGCCTGCCGCACACCCGGATCCGAAGCGCCGCTGGATCGCGGCCTGCACCGCGGGCGTCGCCTACGTGCTGCTCGCCCTCGGCTCCGCAGCCCTGGTCACCCTGGTGGCCGCCGCACCGGAGGGCACGCTGGAGACGGTGGCCGGGCTGGCGCTGCTCGCGACACTGGCCACGGCGCTGGCGGGCGCACTGCGCGCAGAAGAACACCGCGAGGCGGGCGTGATCACCTTTCTCGTCGCCGCGTCCGGCGTCGGATTCCTCGGCATCGGGGCCGCGTTCTGGGCCTTGATCGGGGGCCTGATCGTGCGCTGGGCACTGCGCACGCGCGCCACCGCTACCGGCTGAGCAGGGTGAGCGGGTCTTCCAGGAGACCTGCGGTGGTGGCGAGGAAGCGCGCGGCCAGTTCGCCGTCGATCATGCGGTGGTCGAAGCTGATGCCGAGCGTGGTCACCCAGCGGACGGCCAGCTCGTCGCGAAACACCCAGGGCCGACGCCGAATCGAGCCGAGGCACAGGATCGCGGCCTCACCGGGATTGACCAGCGGCACCCCGGCGTCGACGCCGAAGACACCGACGTTGGTGAGTGTGAAGGTGCCGCCGCGCAGGTCGGCCGGGGTCGCCGAGCCGGAGCGCGCGGTCTCGGCCAGCCAGCCGATCTCGCGGCACAGGTCGCGCAGGCCGAGCGATTGCGCCTCTTTGAGATTGGGCACCAGCAGGCCGCGGCCGGTGGCCACCGCGATGCCGAGATTCACGTAGTGCTTCGTGACGATCTGCTGATTCGCCTCGTCCCAGCAGGCATTCACGCCGGGGAACTCCGCGATCGCGGCGAGCGTCGCCTTGGCGACCAAGGCCAGCGGCGTGAGCGTCAGTCCGGCAAAGGATTTGGTGGTGCGCAGGTGGTCGAGCAGCTCCATCGACGCGGTGCAGTCGAGCGTGACGAAGACGCTGGCCTGCGGGATCGTCCGCGCGCTCGCCGACATGGCCGCCGCGGTGCGCTTGCGGATGCCGGTGATCGGTGCGCGTTCCTCGCGCACCGAGGGGCGAATCACGCCGGCGTCCTGGTCCGACGCCGGGGGCGCCGGGCTCGGCGCGGGCGCGAGGTCGGTGCGGTGCGTGGAGGGCCGCGGGGGCGAGACGGGCACCGCGCCGCGCACGTCTTCGACCGTGACCGCGCCGTTCGGACCGGAACCGGCGACGAACCACAGGTCGATGCCGAGTTCCTTGGCCAGTTTGCGAGCGGCGGGCGTCGCCGCGGCGCGCGCTTCCGGCGCGGGCCTGCGCCTGCGCGACTCGGCCTCGCCTTCGGGCCCGTAACCCACGAGCACCGATTTCCGGCCGTTGCCGTCCGCGGTGTCGGGTCCTGGCGACGGCTCACCGGCCGCCTCGGGCTCGATCTGGGCGGCGGCCACCGCCGTTGGCGGCGACGCGGTCCGCACCCGGATCAGCGGCGCGCCCACCTCGACCGTCTCCCCCGGCTCGGCGAGCAGCTCCTCGACCCGTCCCGCGAACGGCGAGGGAAGCGCGACCACGGCCTTGGCGGTCTCCACCTCCGCGATGGTCTGATTCAGCTCGACGTCGTCGCCGACGGCCACCGACCAGGACACCACCTCGGCCTCGGTGAGCCCCTCCCCGAGATCCGGGAGCCGGAATTCCAGAACGTGGCCGTCGTCTTCCACGGAGCGCCTCTCGGATCGGATCGATGGTCAGGCGGCGAGCGAACGATCGACCGCAGCGAGGATGCGATCGGCGTCGGGCAGGTGGTGCTTCTCGAGCTTAGCCGGGGGGTAAGGGATGTCGAACCCGCCGACCCGCAGCACCGGCGATTCCAGGTGATAGAAGCAGCGTTCGGTGATCCGCGCCGCGATCTCGGCGCCGAGCCCGCCGAAGACGGGCGCCTCGTGCACGACGACCAGCCTGCCGGTCTTGTCGACCGATTCCTCGACGGTGTCGAAATCGATCGGCGCGAGGCTGCGCAGGTCGATCACCTCGAGCGAATGTCCTTCCTCCGCAGCGATTTTCGCGGCGGTCAACGCCGTGGAAACGGTGCCGCCGTACGCGACGACGGTGGCGTCCGCACCGGTGACGCACACCCGGGCCCGATCCATCGGAAGCTCGGGCGGGGCGCCGAAATCGACGTCGGCCTTGTCCCAGTAGCGCCGCTTCGGCTCGAAGAAGACGACCGGGTCGTCCAGCGCGATCGCTTGGCGCAGAAGGTGGTACGCATCGGCCGGGTTGCTCGGCGAGACCACCCGAAGCCCGGCGGTGTGCGCGAAGTAGGCCTCCGGCGATTCCGAATGATGCTCCACCGAACCGATGCCGCCGCCGAACGGAATGCGAATCGTGATGGGCGCGATCACCTTTCCCTTGGTGCGGTAGTGGATCTTGGCGACCTGGGAGACGATCTGGTCGAACGCCGGATAGACGAACCCGTCGAACTGGATCTCGCAGACCGGGCGATACCCGCGCAGCGCCATGCCGAAAGCCGTTCCGACGATGCCGGATTCGGCCAGCGGGGTGTCCACGACGCGGTTGTCGCCGAAGTCCTTCTGCAGCGTGTCGGTCACCCGGAAGACGCCGCCGAGCTTGCCGATGTCCTCGCCCATGAGCACGACCTTCGGATCGTCCTCCAGCGCCCGGCGCAGCCCGGTGTTCAGCGCGTTGGCGAAGGTGGTGATCATGGGCGTGCTCCTTCCTGTCCCGCGGAGGACGGACCGGGGTCGCCGGTCAGGTACTCCGCGTATTCCCGCCGCTCTTGGTCGAGCAGCGAATGCGCTGTCGCGTAGACGTGGTCGAACAGCTCCATCGGCGCCGGGTCGGGCATCTCGATGGTCGCGGTGCGCACCTGCCGCGCGACGTCGTCGGCATGGGCGGCGACCCGCCGTTCCCAGTCCTCGTCGAGCAGACCCTCCCGCGCCAGCAGTCTGCGCACCCGGTCGATCGGATCGCGACGCTTCCACTCCTCGGTCTCGGCCGCGGAGCGGTACCTGGTCGGGTCGTCGGCGGTGGTGTGCGGGCCCATCCGATAGGTGAGCGCCTCGATGAAGGACGGCCCGCCGCCCGAGCGCGCCCGCGCCACGGCCTGCCTGGTCACCGCGAGCACCGCCAGCACGTCGTTGCCGTCGACCTGCACGCCGGGCATGCCGTACCCGTACGCCCGACGCGCGATCGGCGTCGCGCTCTGCACCCGCACCGGTGCGCTGATCGCCCACTGGTTGTTCTGGCAGAAGAAGACCACCGGCGCGCTCCAGCTCGCGGCGAAGCCGAGCGCCTCGGCGATGTCGCCCTGGCTGGTCGCGCCGTCGCCGAAGTAGGCGATGGTGGCGATCTCGGCGCCGTCCAGGTGCGCGGCGTAGGCGTATCCAGTGGCGTGCAGGCCCTGCGATCCGACCACGATGTTCGGGTTGGTCATGTTCACCGCGCCCGGATCCCAGCAGTAGTGCGCCGCACCGCGCCACAGGCGGGTGAGGTCGGCGGGCGGGACGCCGCGGCAGTAGGCGACGGCGGCTTCGCGGTAGCTGCAGAACACGTAGTCGTCGGCGTGCAGGGCGCGCGCCGAGCCGACCTGGGCGGCCTCCTGCCCGAGCAGCGGCGGCCACAGTCCGAGCTGGCCTTGGCGCTGCAACGCGGTCGCCTCGACGTCGATGCGGCGGGTGACCACCATGTCCTCGTAGAGCGCGCGCAGCTGGTCCGGCCCGACGTCGGCGACGAGGGCGGCGTGCTTGCGATCGAGAACGCGGCGGCCGTCGGGCTGGATCAACTGCACCGGGTATGTGGGCTTCTCCGCCATGACCGCTCGCCTCCTCATCTGCGCCGAGCACGAATGTGTCCTACTTCACAGCATCCACGAGAAGGCGGTCTGCGCAAGTGGCCGACATACGAATGAGCAGAATGCTCAAATCGGTCGGTCCAATTGGTGTCATACTGCGTTGTATGTCCAGTAAGGAACCCGTCGACGCCACGTTGGACGCCACCGACGCGCGCCTGCTGCTGGAGCTGGTGGCCAACCCGAGGGCGACCGGCGTGGAACTGGCCAACCGCCTCGGCCTGTCCCGCAACACCGTGCAGGCGCGGCTGTCGCGGTGGGAGGCGAGCGGTGTACTCGGGAGCTTCGAACGACGGGTGCAGCCAAGGGCGCTGGGGTATCCGCTCGCCGCGTTCGTCGCGGTGGTCGTCGATCAGCACCAATTGGATTCGGTGGTGGACGAACTCGCCGAGGTCCCCGAGGTCACCGAGGTGTGCGGCATGACCGGGCTCACCGACCTCACCGTCCGGATCGTCGCCCAGGATGCCGACGACCTCTATCGAATTGCCGGGCAGATCCTCAAGATTCCGGGCGTGGAGCGCACCAACATGGCGCTGGTGATGCGGGAACTCGTGGGTCCGCGTACCGCTCCGCTGCTGGATAGGCTGGCCGGAACCAGCTGAGTTCCCGCCCGCGCTCCTCCCGCCCATCTCCGGCTGTGCATATGGTGCGGGCATGGAGATTTCGGGCAAGGTCGCGATCGTCACGGGGGCGGGCGCGGGAATCGGGGCGGCGCTGGCGCGGCGGCTCGCCGAGCGCGGGGCGCGAGTCGTGGTCGCCGACCTGGACGCGGATTCGGCTGCCACGGTAGCGGAATCACTTGGCGCACAGGCTGTGTCAGTCGGCGGAGACGTCTCCGACGAGCGCGTGATACAGGCGCTGATCGACCGCGCCGAAGCCGAATTCGGCCCGGTGGACCTGTATTTCGCCAATGCGGGCATCGGCGGCGGCCCCGGCCTGGACAGCACCGACGCGCAGTGGTCGGCCGCGCTGGAGGTGAACGTGCTCGCCCACGTTCGCGCCGCTCGCCTGCTCGTCCCCGGCTGGTCGGCGCGCGGCGAGGGGTACTTCGTCGTGACCGCCTCGGCCGCGGGGTTGCTCACCCAGATCGGCTCCGCACCGTACTCGGTCACCAAACACGCCGCCGTCGGCTTCGCCGAATGGCTCTCGGTCACTTACGGGGACAGCGGGATTCGGGTCAGCTGCGTCTGCCCGATGGGCGTCGACACCGAGTTGCTGCACGGCGATCCGATCCCCGGCGACGAGGCGGCCGCCGCGCTGGCGATCAAGGCGGTCACCTCGGCGGGCGCGGTACTCTCGCCACGACATCGGGCGGATGGTGCCGGGCGAGTGCCAGGTCGACCTGGCCGACCACGCCGATTACCCGCGGTTCCGCGCCTGGCTGACCGAACAGCTCGAGCTCGGGATCGCCGGGGCGCCGTCAGTCGGTGACGAGCTCGGCGGCCGCGGTGCGGATCACCTCGGGGATCTCGACCGGCTTGCGCGTCTCGGAGTCCACGTAGACGTGCACGAAGACGCCCGTGGCCGCGAGCTCGAGCGAGCCGTCGGCGTCACGGAAGATCGCCAGGTCGTAGGTGATGCTGGAGCGGCCGAGCCGGGAGATGCGCAGGCCGACCTGGAGCTGGTCCGGGAAGCTGATCGAACCGAGGTACTGGCACGAGGTCTGGGCGACCACGCCGAGGGCGGGCAGATCCCTGATGTCGGTGCCGGTCGCGTGCATCAACCAGGCGTTCACCGCGGTGTCGAAGTACGAGTAGTACGTCACGTTGTTCACGTGGCCGTAGTGGTCGTTGTCCGCCCACCGAGTCGGTACCGGCCAGAGCACGGGATACTGCTGTGTCACCCGGCCGACGATAGCTCAGCGGGGGCCGCGCCCTGCCGGTGGTCGCGGGGACTGACCCCGAAGTGGCGTTTGAAGGCGGCGCTGAGCGCGAACGCCGAGCCGTAGCCGACCTGGCGCGCGATGGCCTCGATGGTGGCGTCCGATTCCTGGAGCAGGTCGGCCGCGAGCGCGAGGCGCCATTCGGTGAGGAAGGCCATCGGCGGTTCGCCGACCAGATCGGTGAACCGCCGGGCCAGCGCGGCGCGGGACACGCCGACCGCCTCGGCGAGGCTCGCGACGGTCCAGCCGTGCGCCGGGTTGTGCTGGAGCAGGCGCAGCGCCTTGCCGACGAGCGGATCGCTGTAGGCGTGGTACCAGGCGGGTGCGTCGTTGCGGGCGAACCAGGCGCGCAGCGCGGCGATCAGCACCAGGTCGAGGAGGCGGTCCAGCACCGCGCCCTGGGCGGGCTGATCCTTGGTGGCCTCGTCGGCGAGGATGTCGAGCAGGCGGCTGTCGAAATCGCCGTGCGGGAGCACCGCGATGGGCGGCAGGGCGCGCAGCAGGCGTTGGCTCGCCGCACCCGCGGACTCGTAGGTCCCGGTCACCATCATGGTGGCGCCTTCCGGGTCGGTTCCCCATTGCCGGACGCCGAGACTCAAGGTCTCGCAGAGGATTTCACCTCCGGGGGTCTTGGTGACCTGGCCGGGGTGGATGATGATCTGCGGCGGCGTCGCCGGATCGTCGGCGACGGTGTAGGGATGCGGGCCGCGGAAGATCGCGACGTCGCCCGCGTGCAATTGGCGCGGTTCGCTGGTCCCCGAAACCCTGTTTGCCTCTTGCGATTTCGGCTTCGCGCCGGGCGCTGTGCGGTCCGGGACGATCCAGGCGGTGCCGCGGATCATCGACAGCACGGTGAGCGGCGCTTCGTCCTGGATGCGCAACGACCACGGCGGATCGAGCAGCGAACACATCAGGAACGCGCCTCTGGCGCGTGGACCTTCGAGCAGACTGGCGAGCGCATCCACAGGTCCACAGTAGACGCACACGCATGGTTGCGAGCGGCTGAACCATGTTCCGTCTCGGCTCCGGGCGATGTACTCAATACATGAACAGCAACGACAGCGCCCAGCCCTGCATCCTCGTCACCGGAGGCACTGGTAAGACCGGTTCCCGGGTGGCGGCCCGGCTCGCGGCGAGCGGCCACGAGGTCCGCATCGGGTCTCGTTCCGCGGAGATTCCGTTCGACTGGACAGACCGCAGCACCTGGGGGCCCGCACTGACCGATATGGACGCCGTCTACCTCGCCTACCAGCCCGATCTCGCCGCTCCGGGCGCTCCGGACGTCATCCGGGCGTTCGGCGCCGCGGCCAAGGCCGCAGGCGTGCGCAAGCTGGTGCTGTTGTCCGGACGCGGTGAACCCGAAGCGCTGGAGTGCGAGCGGATCGTGCGGGAATCCGGCCTGGCGTGGACCGTGGTGCGCTGCGCCTTCTTCGCCCAGAACTTCAGCGAGGGCGCGTTCGCGGACTACATCCTGTCCGGCGCGGTGGCGCTGCCCAACGGCGACGTGCCGGAACCGTTCGTGCACGCCGACGACATCGCCGACGTGGTGGTCGCCGCGCTGACGGAATCCGGGCACGACGGCGCGGTCTACGAGCTCACGGGACCGCGTGCGCTGTCCTTCGCCGAGGCGACCGCCGAGATCGCGAAGGCCACCGGCCGCGACATCCAATTCGTCCCGATCACCCGCACCGACTTCGTTGCGGGCCTGACCGAATACCAGGTTCCGGCGGACGAGATCAGCCTGCTGGACTACCTCTTCGGCACCCTGCTCGACGGCCGGAACTCCGCCACCACGGATGGTGTGCGGCGCGCGCTCGGGCGCGAGGCCAGGGACTTCAGCGAGTACGTCGCCGAGACCGCGGCGGCCGGGGTGTGGGCGGTAACGGAGGTGCCCGTGCACTGAGAGTGCCAGCCGTGCCGGAAGGAGGTGCGAGCCGACGACGACCGCGCCGCGGTTCCCGCCGAATACTTAGCATTTGTCATGGAATTCGCGCGGAGGCGTGGCGCACAGATCGACGAATCGACCACGCCGGACAACGCGATTCTCCGGAATACCGGACGCCGCAGACCGGTTGAAATTGTCAGAAGTGAAATGTACCCACCCGCGGACGTGGAGTTCAACGGCGAGCGCCACGCAACCGGACCACCTCGGGCCGACGATGTCCCGAACCGGCCCCGTGGGTGGGTGCTGAGGGGTCGTGAGGGGTTTGTCCGGGCATGTCGGCCGGTTAGCGCGGTCGCCGCTCCACCGCGCATGCTGGCGGTGCCGCCACCTGCGAGTACTGCCGGTCGGAGGCGCAGGGGCCGAAGCCCGATGGATGCCGGGCGGATCGGGGCCGCGACGGTGGTCTCGGCGTAGACGATGGGACACATCGCCCGCAGCCTCGACTTCGATGGCTCGTCGACGGGCAGATCAGCGACCGCAGGCAAGGTAGCGCCGCCGAAGGCGGGAGTTCGCACCCGAATCCTCGCCCATGCGCCAGGACGGGATCGCATGGCTGATTCGTCGGTGCGCCTCCCGGATTCAGTCGTCGGCACGCCCATCCCGTGGGTGCCAACGCAGCGGGCTCTGTGGTGGCGATCAGTGGGCGTCGTCCGAGGTCCTTGTGTCGCTGGGGGATTCGACGGCGGGCTTCGACTCGGCCGGGGCGACGACACCCGCCTGCCAGGCGCAGAGGAGGACGGCGAGGAGCGGGACCACCATGGCGGTGCTGAGGGGGATCAGCTCGGTGAGCCAGCCGATGATGGCGGGGCCCGCGAGCAGGCCGAGATAGCCGAGGCCGAAGACGCGGGACATGTCGGTGGCGGCGGTGCGGGTACCGAGATTGCCTGCGGCCGTGAAGATCTGTGGGACGCCGCCGGCGAGGCCGAGGCCGCAGAGCGCCCAGCCGATCAGCGTCAGCGGCGTCCAGGGCGACAGCATGATGAGGCCGAGGCCGAGGGCGGCGAGGAGGGTTCCGTAGCGAACCACGGCGACCCGGCCGAATGCGCCGCTGACGCGGTCGGCGGCGAAGCGGCCCGCGGTCATGGTCACCGAGAACGCGCCGAACGCCAGCGCGGCGGTGGCTTGGTCGACGCCGAGGTGTTCGCGCATGTGCAGGGTGCTCCAGTCGGCGGCGACGCCTTCCGCGAGCAACACCGCGAAGGCGAGCGCGGCCAACGCCAGCACCTTGCGCCCGTGCCCGGGTTCCTGGACGTCGGCGGCGTCCTCGGTGTGCGCCGGGCCGATCACTTCCGAGCCGGGCGGCTCCGGCCGGTGTGGCGTGGCGGCGCCGGGCAACAGACGCGGAACGCTTCCTGCCAGCAGCGCCAGGCAAGCCACCGAGGCCAGAACCAGCGTGACGCGCACGTCCCAGCCCGCGCGCAGAGCGGCGGCGCCGAGCAGCGAACCCAGCAGCCCGCCGCCGGAGAACAGGGCGTGGAACGCCGACATGATCGGGCGTCGATAGGCCCGCTCGACCTGCACCGCTTGGGCGTTCATCGAGACGTCCAGCGCGCCGTTGCCGAAGCCGAAGCAAGCCAGCGCCGCACCCAACGACACCGGGCCCGTCGCGAACCCCGGACCGAGCACGGCCACCGACGCTATGAACGCCGCCGCACCCACCAGCCTGCTGCTGCCGAACCGGTCGGCGAGCGGCCCCGCGATCCGCATGCCGACGATGCCGGCACCCGCCATCAGCAGAATGAACATGCCCAACGTCGAATGGGAAACACCCGTCCGATCGGTGATCACCGGGATGTGCACGACCCACATCGCCAGCAGGAACCCGTTCAGACCGAACACCGTGAAGACCGCTCCCCGCGCGAGGCGAGTCCGCCCGTCGACCGTCATGGCTGGCACCACTTCGACGGTACCCGGCAGTGACGCGACCGATGCTGCGTTCCTGAGCTCGGAGGCAGCGGCACGGATCGGATCGGCTTTCGTGGTTGACCGTCAGCCGGATGCCGTGGTCGACCCTCGACGATCCGACCGACAACGCGGTCGGCGAACGCCTCGACGAGCGTCCCGTCCCCGCAGGTGAGCTTCCCTAATCCGCCCCAACCCTGGCGCGCCTACAGGTACAACCCCGATTCCGGGCGGGCCGCGGTGGTGTCGATGCGGCCCGCGCCGTGTTGCAGGGCGAGGAGTTCGGCGAGGGAGAGGCCCTCGTCGGGGATGGTGGCGGCGGAAGGGCCGAGCCTGCGGCGCGCTTCGGCGGCCGAGAGGCGGCCGATCTCGAGTTGCGCCAGGCAGCGGCCGGGGCGGGTGACGGCGGGGTGCAGGCGGGACAGGTCCTCGTTGGTGGTGATGGCGACGAGCACGTCGCGGCCTTGGCCGAGCATGCCGTCGGTGAGGTTCAGCAGTCGCGAAAGCCCCTGGCCCGCCGAGGCTTTCGCTTCGGCCCTGATGAGCTCGTCGCAGTCCTCCAGCACCAGCAGCCGCCAGCGGCGGCGTTCGTCGTCGACCTCGGTCGCGGCCGACATGAGGTAGCCGGGCTGACTGAACAGCATCTCCGGATCCAGCACACAGTCGACCTGGCACCACGGCTCCCACGCCCTCGCCAGAGCGCGCAACGCCGTGGTCTTCCCGGTGCCGGGCGGGCCGTGCAGCAACAGCAGCCGCCCGCGAATGTCGTTCGGCGTCAATGCCATCAACCGGTCCAGCGCGCTCGCGGCAAGATCCGGGTAATTGCGGCGGATATCCGACCAGACCGGTGTCTCGATGTCGTGTTGACGCCGCCGGGGACCGTGCTGCCCGTGCAGGTACCAGAACCCCATCTGGATGCCGTCGTCCACCTCGGACGGCTCCTCGGCGTCTCGGATCGATTCGGCCAGAATGTCGTTCGCCAATTCGTCGGTGACGGCCGTCACCTCGACCACCGCGGACCGGTCGGCCCACCGGTCGGCGCGCAGCGTCCAGCCCTCGCCGACCACGAGGATCGACCGGCTGTTGTCCTCCTCGATGGCGCGGGCGACCCGCGAACCCGCCGGGCGCAGCGGCGCGTCGGCCCGCACCCGTTCCAGCTGCTTCTTGCGGTAGCGGGCCTGATCTCCTCGAGCGAACGGCGTCAGCGCGAGCACATCGAGCACATCGCGCGGTGAGTAGTACGAATCCAGTGCGACGGACCACCGCAGGCTCTCGGCCGGATCGGCCGGACCCGTCTCGGGCCCGATCAATCGAAGTGGTTCCTTGCGTTCCAACATTCCGACCATGATCGGCGTGTCGGACCGGCGGCGTCCACCGAATTAACCCATGACGACACGAAGCGGCCCCCCGCTCCAGTGGAACAGGGGGCCGCCGTACTGCGCGTTTACAGTGCCTCGAGCTCTACAGCGCCTTGAGTTCTTCGGTGACGGCGCCAACGGATTTCTTGGCGTCGCCGAAGAGCATGGAGGTGGTGTCGGCGTAGAACAGCGGGTTGTCGATGCCGGCGAAGCCGGAGTTCATCGACCGCTTGAGCACGATCACGGACTTGGCCTGGTCGACGTTGAGGACCGGCATGCCGTAGATCGGGCTGGAGGCGTCCTCGCGGGCGGCGGGGTTGGTGACGTCGTTGGCGCCGATGACCAGGGCGACATCGGTGCGGCCGAACTCGCCGTTGATGTCGTCCATTTCCTTCATCGCGTCGTAGGACACCTCGGCCTCGGCCAGCAGCACGTTCATGTGCCCGGGCATGCGACCGGCGACCGGGTGGATGGCGTATTTGACCTCCACACCCTTCTTCTCGAGCAGTTCGGCCATCTCCTTGACCGCGTGCTGAGCTTGGGCCACGGCCATGCCGTAGCCGGGGACCACGATCACCTGGTTGGCGTAGGCCATCTGGATCGCGGCATCCGCGGCGGAGGTGGCCTTGGCCTGCTTCTGCTCGCCACCACCGGCGCCCGGCGCGGTGCCGCCGCCACCGAACCCACCGGCGACGATGGCCGGGATGGAGCGGTTCATGGCCTTGGCCATCAGGTTGGTCAGGATGGTGCCGGACGCGCCGACGATCATGCCCGCCACGATCATCGCGGTGTTGTTCAACGCCAGACCCGCCGCCGCGGCGGACAGACCGGTGAGCGCGTTCAACAGCGAGATGACCACGGGCATGTCCGCGCCACCGATGGGCAGCACCACCATCAGGCCGAGCACACCGGCGGCCAGGAGCAGCAGCACCATCCACCACCACGGTGCGCCACCGTCGGCGGCGCCCAGGCCGATGACCACGGCCGCGGCGATCGCGACCACCAGCAGCAGCAGGTTCAGCGGCTGCTGCAAGCGGCCGATGCCGATCGGTTTGCCGGGCAGGATCTCCTGCAGCTTGCCGAAGGCGATCAGCGAGCCCCAGAACGAGACCGAACCGATGATCGCGGCGAACAACGAGCCGACGATGATGTGCACGGTCGGTTCTTCCCCGTGCTGGAAGTCCGAGAACCCGGTGGTGTCGAGGAACTCCGCCCACGCGATCAGCGCGACCGTGCCACCACCGACACCGTTGAACGCGGCCACCAGCTGCGGCATCGCGGTCATCTTGGTGAACCGCGCCGGTGGCACACCGAGCCCGACACCGACGACCAGGCCCGCGACGATGATGATCCAGTTGCTGGTGTCGCGCACCGCGATCAGGGTCGCGATGACCGCGATGCCCATACCGACCGCGGCGATCCAGTTGCCGCGCACCGCGGTCTTCGGACCCGTCAGGCCCATCAGACCGTAGATGAACAGCGAGAACGCGACGATGTAGAGGATGTTGACCAAGTTGTCCATGACGTTTACTCGCCCGCCTTCTCGACCGCGGCGACCGGCTTCTTGCCCTTGAACATGCCCAACATCCGGTCGGTCACCACGAAACCACCGATGACGTTCAGGGTTCCGAAGACCACGGCGACGAACAGAATGAGCTGGATGCCGATCGAGGGATCCTCCACCCGGCCCAACGTCACCAACGCACCCAACACCACGATGCCGTGAATCGCGTTGGTACCCGACATCAATGGCGTGTGCAGAGTGTTGGGGACCTTGGAAATGACAGCGAAACCGACGAACCCGGACAACACCAGGATCGCGATGTTCGCCAACAATTCGGTATACATCAGTTCACCTCACGAGTGACGCAGGAATCGGCCAGCACCTGATCGTCGAAGTCGGGGGCCACCTTGCCGTCGACCAGCATCAGCTCCAGCAGGGCCGCGATGTTCTTGGAGTACAACTCCGAGGCGTGCTCGGGCATGGTCGCGGGCAAGTTCAGCGGCGAGGCGATGGTGACACCGTGCTTGACCACGGTCTCACCGGGTTCGGTGAGCTCGCAGTTACCGCCGGTCTCACCGGCCAGGTCCACGATGACGCTGCCCGGCTTCATGCCCTCCACCGCCGCGGCGGTCACCAGCCGCGGCGCGGGGCGACCCGGCACGAGCGCGGTGGTGATCACCACGTCGAAGCCCTTGATCGCATCCTCCAAAGCCTGCTGCTGGCGGGCCTTCTCCTCGTCGGTCAGCTCACGCGCGTACCCGCCCTCACCGGCGGCGTCGATGCCCAGGTCCAGCCACTGCGCACCCACCGACCGCACCTGATCGGCGACCTCGGGGCGCACGTCGTAGCCGGTGGTGCGGCCACCGAGCCGCTTGGCCGTCGCGAGAGCCTGCAATCCGGCGACACCGACACCGAGCACCAGCACGGTCGCGGGCTTCACGGTGCCCGCCGCGGTGGTCAGCATCGGGAAGAACCGCGTGGACTCCGACGCCGCCAAGAGGACGGCCTTGTATCCGGAGACATTCGCCTGGGAGGACAACGCGTCCATCACCTGCGCACGCGAGATCCGCGGAATCGCCTCCACCGCGAAAGCCTGCACACCGGCCGTTTTCAGCGCGGCGATCTGGTTGTCGGCATTGCGCGGAGCCAGGAATCCGATCAGCGTCTGTCCGTCCGACAGCTTGGCCACCTCGGCATCGCTCGGTGGGGCCACCTTCACGACCACCTCGGCCGACCAGGGATCGCCGATGGTCGCACCGGCGGCCTCGTAGGCCTCGTCGGGAATGAGCGCACCCAGTCCGGCGCCGGCTTCCACGACCACATCGACGCCCTGCTTCAGCAGCGCCGGAATGATCTTGGGCACCAGAGCGACACGCCGCTCGCCCGCGTTGGACTCGCGAACGACTCCGACACGCGCTCCGCGCGGCGACGAGTCGCCAACGTTTTGCGTTGTCTCCACTGTCAGACTTCCTTCTCGTGCTGGCTGTTGGCCACCGACCGATGTCCGGACGAAGTTACTTACGAGTAAGTTCGCCAAAAATCCTCGCAACTGTACCCGGCTCGCCGTGAGCGTAGCTGAGATGCCCATCACAGGGCGGGGTCGGTTTCCGCCCAAATGTCGGATTTGCACCGCGTCGACACGGCCCGTCGACACCTCCGTTCCCATCACGCCGCGGCGATCGCCTCTGTTGTGATGGTCGTCCGCGCAGGTGAGCGCCACAAGATCGAACCTCCAGGTCTCTTACTTACCCGTACGTCAGCGAACTGGTCAGGCGCTCGAGACCCAGCCGCGGAGTGATGGGCGTCATGTTCGAAGGAGGGTTCGGGGTGTTCCGCGCCACTCGTACGCCGTATGGTCGCGGGTGTGAACGACTGCGTCTTCTGCCGCATCGTGGCGGGCGAAGCTCCAGCGACCAAGGTCTACGAGGACGCACTGCTGTGCGCGTTCCTCGATATCCGTCCCGTCGCGCGTGGACACACGCTCATCGTGCCGAAACGGCACGCGACCGAACTGGAGGATCTCGACGCCGATGTCGGCGCGCTGATCTTCCGGGCCGGACACCGGATCGCGCTGGCGATGCGACGCAGCAGTCTGGCCGCCGACGGCGCGAACCTGGTGCTCAACGACGGCAGAGCCGCGTTCCAAACCGTTCCGCACATCCACTTGCACGTCATCCCGCGCAGGCACGGCGACAAGCTCAGCTTCGCCAAGGGCTTCCTGCTGCGCAGGCCGCACGACCCGCAGAGCACCGCCGCCGCCATCCAGATGGGCCTGGCGACGCTCGCGCGTCAGGACGACACCCAGGATGTGGGCACCGAGGAAGGAACGGCATGACCGACCAGACGACAGACCGCGCCGAGCTGACCGCACTGCTGGCCGAACAGTGGGACGCCATCGCGGCCTTGGTCGCCGATCTGGATGAGAACCGGTGGCGCACACCGTCGCGGCTGCCCGGCTGGACCGTGTTCGACGTGGTCGCGCACGTGGTGGGCACCGAATCCTGGCTGCTCGGGGAGAAGCCGCCGCCGCACGATCCGATGCGCGAGAAGACCGACGTCCGGTCGCTGCCGCACGTCCGCAACGAGCTCGCGGTGCTCAACGAGATCTGGGTCGACCGGCTGCGCCCGCTGCCCGGTGCGCGCCTGCTGGAGCTGTTCCGCGACGTCACGGACCGGCGGCTGGCGGCGCTGCGCGAGACGGACGACGCCGCATGGACGACGCCCACCGTCTCGCCGATCGGGCAGGTCCCCTACGGCCGGTTCATGCGGGTGCGGCTGTTCGACTGCTGGATGCACGAACTCGACATCGCCGACGCGCTCGGCGTCCGGGTGGACGAGGGCGGCAGGCGCGCGGAGCTGGCGTTCGCCGAGTTCTCCGGGTCGCTGCCCCGGGTGGTCGTCAAGCTCGGCAAGGCGCCCACCGGGTCTCGCATCGCCTTCGTGCTGACCGGTGCGCTCGAGCAGACCCTGCGCATCGCGGTCGACGAGCGCGCCTCCTTCGTGGACGCCTTCGACGGCTCCGCCGATGTCGAGATCACCATGGACTCCGGGCTTTTCGTGCGGCTGGGCGGCGGCCGCCGTCAGGCGGCCGACCACCTCGGCGACATCGCGGTCACGGGCGACGAGGAACTCGGCGGCCGCCTGGTCAGGCATCTGGCCTTCACCCTCTGAGCCGTGCGACTGTTCCTGGCCGCCTATCGGTTCGGCAAACATCCGGATCGGCTCGCCGCGCTCGTCGGCGCGCCGGGCCGAGTCGCCGTGATCCCCAACGCCTGTGACGCCTGGCCCGCCGCGTGGTCGTCGGCGGTGACCAGCGACCTGGTGCCGCTGCGCAAGCTCGGATACGCGCCGGAGGTGCTCGATCTGCGCGACTACGTCGGGCGCGCGGCGGACTTGGAGCGGCGGTTGGCCGAATTCCCGCTGGTCTGGGTACGCGGCGGCAACACCTTCGTGCTGCGCGCCCAATTCGCCCGCAGCGGAGCCGATCTCGCGCTCACCCGACTGCTCGCCGCCGACGCGCTCGTCTACGCCGGGTACAGCGCGGGCGCCTGCCTGCTCGCCCCGGACCTGCACGGCCTGGAGACGATGGACGATCCCCGCGAGGTACCGCCGACCTGCGGCGTCGAACCACGCTGGGACGGACTGAATTTGGTGGAGCGCCGGATCGTCCCGCACATCGACTCCCCCACCGACCCGGACGGCCTCGGCAACCGGCTCGCGGCGGACTACCGCGCCGAGGGCATTCCGCACTGGGCCCTCACCGACGACGAGGTGGTCCTCGTCGACGGCGACCGCGCGGAGATCCTTCGCTGACCTCCGCGCTCCCTCCATATGTATTCCTCGCATAGGCACCGACTGTGTGAGGAGTGCGAAAAGGAGCGGTCAGGCTGCGGTGGTGGTGTTGCGGAAGACGATCCAGCGCATAGCGCTGTACATATAGAGGGCCTCGCAGGCTCCCGCGAGCAGGCGCGCGAGGTGGTATTCGAGGCCGAGGGCGGTCAGTCCGCTGCCGACGCCGAGGATGAAGGCCACGTAGTTGATCACGACGACCACGATGTACACCGCGGCTTGCCTGCCGACGGGGGCGTGCGAGTGGAAGTTGAAGGTGCGGTTGAGCACGAAGGCCAGTCCGAACGCGCAGACGTAGGCGAGCGTGATCGAGACCGGCACCGGCCAGTTCCACCAGCCGTGGAACAACGTCAGCAGCACCAGGTCGACCCCGAAGGTGAAGCTGTTGATCAGCGCGAAACCGAGGAACGTCGGCGGGACGACCCGGTCCAGCCCCAACGGCAGCCGCGCGACGACGATCTCGCACCAGCGGGTGAACCGGTCGGCAGGGGAGTCGGTGGCGACGGCCAGATCGGGCACGCGGCCAGCATGGCAGCGGCAGGTGACCGTCAGGTGAGCTGCCGGCAAACCGGCGGGGACTCGGCGGATCTCGAGTACTGCCGATCCGGCGTCGTAGATCAGCCGATCTGGCCCAGCGGTTCCGGGCGGTCCAGGCTCGACCACGCCATCAGCCAGCGGCGGCGGGTGACGTCGTCGGCGTCGGCGAGCAGCGCGTCCAGCAGGATCCTTGGATCGCGGCGCCATTGCTCGGCAACCGTCGCCAGCGCCTCCTTGCCGAACAACCCGGACCGGTCCAGCGCGGTGAGCCAGGTACCGAACTCGCCCGCGTGGATGCTGCGCAACGCCTCCAGATCGACGGCGCCGTCGGCGAACTCGTCGGCGAACAGCGCGCCGACGAGCTCTCGGTAGTCCGGTGATTCGACCCGCATGCCGTCAACCCTCCGAATGTGTGGCAGGTCTCCGGAATGGTCGAACGATCCGTCGGCCGCGGGCGTCCACCGTCACGACGACGGCCGGTCCGCGCACGGCGAGCCCCTGCACCCGCGATTCTTGCCCGACGCGCCGCGAATTACCAGTCCGGCCGTACCAGTCGCCCGGAACGGCATAGTGTGGACAGGCGTGGACCTGCATGAACTCGTCGCCGCGCTACCCGAGCACGCGGTGCTCACCGACCCCGATCTGCTGACCGGCTACAAGCAGGATTGGGCCCGCGATCCGGACGCGGGCACGCCCGCGGCGGTCGTCCGCGCCACCACGACCGAGGACGTCGCGGCAACCCTGCGCTGGGCGCACGAGCACCGGGTGCCGGTGGTCCCGCGCGGCGCCGGGTCCGGACTGTCGGGCGGCGCCACCGCGGTGGACGGCGGCATCGTGCTGAGCACCGAGCGGATGCGCGCGATCACCGTCGACCCGGTCACGCGGACCGCAGTCGTGCAGCCGGGTCTGCTGAACGCGGAGGTCAAGCGGGCGGCCGCCGAGCACGGGCTCTGGTACCCGCCGGATCCCTCGTCGTTCGAGATGTGCTCGATCGGCGGCAACGCGGCCACCAACGCGGGCGGGCTGTGCTGCGTGAAGTACGGCGTCACCACCGACTACGTGCTCGGCATGGAAGTGGTGCTCGCCGACGGGACTCCGGTGCGGCTTGGCGGTCCTCGGCTGAAGGATTCCGCGGGCCTCTCGCTCACCAAGCTGTTCGTCGGCAGCGAGGGCACGCTCGGCGTGATCACCGAACTCACCCTGCGCCTGCTGCCCGCGCAGCCGATGCAGAGCACCGTGGTCGCGAGTTTCGCCTCGCTCACCGCCGCCACCGAAGCCATCCTCGGCATCACCGGCACGCTGCGGCCGTCCATGCTCGAGTTCATGGACGCCATCGCCATCAACGCCGTCGAGGACGAGATGCGGATGGGGCTCGATCGAGAGGCCGCCGCGTTGCTGGTCGCCCGGTCCGACGCGCCGGGAGAATTCGCCGCGCGCGAGGCCGAGATCATCGTCGCGGCCTGCGAAAAGGCCGGAGCCACCGAGGTTTTCCACACCGAGGACGCCGAGGAGGGCGAGGCGTTCACCGCGGCGCGGCGCTTCGCGATTCCTGCGGTCGAACGGCTCGGCTCGCTGTTGCTCGAGGACGTCGGGGTGCCGCTGCCGCGCCTGGGCGATCTGGTCACCGGCATCGCCGCCATCGCCGAGCGCAACGACGTGACCGTCTCGGTGATCGCGCACGCGGGCGACGGCAACACCCACCCGCTGATCGTGCACGACCCCGCCGACGCCGACAACACGGCCCGCGCCCACCACGCCTTCGGCGAGATCATGGACCTGGCCATCGCCCTCGGCGGCACCATCACCGGCGAACACGGCGTCGGCAGGCTCAAGAAGGCCTGGCTGCCCGATCAGGTCGGCCCGGACGTGATGGCGTTGACCCGGCGGATCAAGGACGCGCTCGACCCGCACGGCATCCTCAACCCGGGCGCGATCCTCTGAGGGCCGGTACCGCCGCGGGCGGCTTATACACTCGGCACACCCCCGACCAGGCCGGAACATTCCCGCGCATGAAGGAGTTGGCATCACCATGACCACCAGGCTCGAGCACAACGCCGCCGACACCCGATTCGAGATCTACGTCGACGACACCCTGGCCGGGTACGCCGACTACGCCGAGCGCGAGGACGCCAAGGTCCGCGACTTCCACCACACCATGACCTTCCCCGAGTTCCGCGGGCAGGGCATCGCGGCCAAGGTGGTCGAGTACGCGCTCCAGGACTCCAGGGAAGCCGGCTTCACGGTGGTGCCGACGTGCTGGTACGTCGAGAAGTACATCGCCGACCACGGCGAGTACGCGAACCTGGTCGCCTGAGGTGTGACCCCGGTTGTGGGGGGGGGGGGGGGGGGGGGGGGGGGGGGGGGG